>CACIKJ010000007.1 GCA_902587215.1 uncultured Pelagibacteraceae bacterium
TTCATTGAATATGTAGGAATTTTACTTATTAAAAGCACAGAAATTATCAAAAAAAATGAGGGAACTAAAATATTATAATTTACATCAATTAACTGGATTTCACTGAAACTGTATATTAGTGGCATTAATACTAAAACTCCTCCAGCAGGAGAAGGAATGCCTTCAAAAAAATTATCTTTCCAAGATGGTTCCGCATTAGAAGTAATATTAAATCTTGCAAGTCTTAAAGTTACACACACAACATATATTAATGATATTAACCATCCTATTCTTCCTAGATCTTTCATAATAAAAAAATACATTATAAAGGCTGGAGCAACCCCAAAACTTATTACATCTGTTAACGAGTCTAATTCTTTACCGACTTTAGAAGCTCCACCAATCAATCTGGCAATTCTACCATCTAATCCATCGATAACTCCTGCTACTATTATGGCGATTACCGCCATTTCAAACCTGCCATCAAACGAAAATTTGATTGATGTTAAACCTATACAAACCCCAACTAATGTAAAAATATTCGGCAGTAACACCCTGGGATTTCTTGGAGGTACAATTTTAAAATTTTTTTTTGGTTCCATTTATCTTTTTGCTAACAATGTTTCTCCTGCTAGTGATCTTTGCTCTAACTTAACAAGTGGTTTATAATTTTCAAAATATATATCTGCTCTACTACCGAATCTAATCATCCCAATTCTTGATCCTTGTTGAATAACATCATCTTTAGAACATTCGGTCACAATTCTTCTAGCAATTAGACCTGCTATTTGAACTACAATTACATCCTCACCAAATGAGTTTTTAATTTTGTAGTAGCATCTTTCATTATCTTCGCTAGCTTTATCCATAGAAGCATTAATAAATTTTCCTGCTACATAATTTATTTCTGAAATTGAACCAGAACATGGCGATCTATTTACATGACAATCAAATACATTCATAAAAACGCTAATCTTTGTCATTTTTTTATTTTCTAACCCTAATTCTTTTGGTCCATTAACTTCTTCAACTTTGATTATCTCTCCGTCAGCTGGGCTAACAAGATACTCTTCTTTATTAATTGATTTTCTTTCCGGATCTCTAAAGAAATAATAACACCAGATAGTTAACACTAATCCTATTAGTCCTAGTAAAGAACTAATAAAATATAATACCAATGTCACTAACCCGAATATAACTATAAATTTATATCCCTCAGCGTGTATTTTTGGAAAGACTTTACTTATCATAACCTTTATTGCTAATTTTTTTTAAACATGTATATAAATCACTGTCTATTAAAAGATATACCTAAAATATGAGCAAAATTAAGGTTAAAAACCCTGTCGTCGAATTAGATGGCGATGAAATGACCAGAGTTATTTGGGAATTTATTAAAAATAAACTAATCCTTCCTTATCTAGATATTGGTATCGAATACTACGATCTTGGTATGGAAAGTAGAGATAAAACTAATGACCAGATAACTGTTGATAGTGCAAATGCTATAAAAAAAACTGGAGTTGGAATTAAATGCGCAACAATAACGCCTGATGAAGGAAGAGTAGAAGAATTTAAATTAAAAAAAATGTGGCGTTCACCAAATGGGACTATAAGAAATATTATTGGAGGAACAGTATTTAGAGAACCAATTATTTGTAAAAATATTCCAAAATTAGTTCCATCTTGGACTGATCCAGTTGTTATCGGAAGGCATGCTTTTGGAGATCAATATAGAGCCACTGATTTCTTGGTTCCAGGAAAAGGTAAATTAGAACTTAAGTGGACATCTGAAGATGGCAATGATGAAAAAAAATTTGAGGTATTTAATTTTACAGGTCCAGGAGTAGCATTATCTATGTACAATTTGGATAAATCAATTGAAGATTTTGCTAGATCTTGTTTGAATTATGGATTGATTAAAAAATGGCCAGTTTATCTTTCAACTAAAAATACAATTTTAAAAAAATATGATGGTAGATTTAAGGATATTTTTGAGAAAGTTTTTAATGAAGAATTTAAGTCTGATTTTGAAAAAAATAAAATAACTTACGAACATAGATTAATCGATGATATGGTTGCGTGTGCCATGAAATGGAGTGGAAAGTATATTTGGGCATGTAAAAATTATGATGGAGATGTTCAATCAGATACAGTTGCGCAAGGTTATGGATCTTTAGGATTAATGACCAGTGTATTATTAGCTCCCGACGGAAGAACAATGGAAGCAGAGGCAGCACATGGAACTGTAACAAGGCATTATAGAATGCATCAACAAGGTAAAGAAACTTCAACAAATCCAATTGCATCAATCTTTGCATGGACAAGAGGTTTGGCTCATAGAGGAAAACTAGATAACAATAATGAATTAATTAAGTTTTCAGATACTCTAGAAAAAGTTTGTATAGATGCAGTTGAAGGTGGATCAATGACAAAAGACCTAGCAATTTTATTAAGTCCATCAACAAAATTCTTAACCACTAATCAATTCTTAGATGAATTAGATGGTAGATTAAAAAAAAAATTAAATTAAAGATTTAAGATTATCTAAAGCTTCGTCTATTTTTGAGCTATCAACTCCACCGGCTTGAGCAAAATCTGGTCTTCCACCACCACCTTTTCCTCCAATAATTTCTGAACCCTTTTTAGCAAAATCAACAGCATTATATTTTTGTGTTAAACTATCTGTTACACCTACTGCCAAACCTATTTTATCGTCTTTACTTGCAAAAATAATTACAATTCCCTCACCTAACTCTTTTTTTCCTTTATCAACTAATTTTCTTAATTCTTTTGTTGGAAGATCTTTAATTTTTTGTAATCTAACCTTAGTTCCATTTATATTTTCATCTTTAATAATATTTTTTGTTTTATCATCTAAAATTGATCCAACAGACAAATTATCTAATTGCTTTGTTAATTCTTTAATTATTTCAGTTGGATTTTTTTTCTCTAAATTTGGTTTTGCACCAAGGTTAATTATTTTTTCTGAAAGTTCTTTTATACTTTCCTCATTTTTTTGAGCAGAAAGGTCAGAGAGCTTTTCTTTATTTTTTAAATAATCATTTAATTGTTTTTCTCTTAATGCTTCTACTCTTCTAACTCCAGCTGCAATTGATGATTGACTTACAATTTTAAATTTACCAATATCAGCTGTATTTCTTACATGGGTACCTCCACATAATTCTGTGGAAAAATATTTATTTTTTTCATCTCCCATTGATAAAACTCTTACTTCATCACCATATTTTTCTCCAAATAATGCTAAGGCACCATTATCTACAGCCTCTTTTGGTGTCATAAGTCTTGTTTTTACATCAGATTTAGTCTCAACCATTAAATTAACGAAGCTTTCAATTTTTTCTATTTCTTCAGATGTAATTGGCTTCATATGACTAAAGTCAAATCTTAGTCTATCTGCATCAACTAAAGATCCTTTTTGTGTCACGTGAGTTCCTAAAACTCTTCTCAATGACTCATGCAATAAGTGTGTTGCTGAATGATAGGCTCTTATATTTTCTCTTCTTTCAACGTCAATTTTTAACTCAACACTTTCATTAATTTTAATTTCACCAGAAATTACTTTTCCGTAATGAACAAACAGATCTCCTAATTTTTTCTGAACATCTGAAACTTCAAATTTAAAATTGTTTGTTATTATTTCTCCAGTGTCCCCAACTTGTCCTCCAGATTCTCCATAAAAAGGTGTTTGATTTAAAATTATCATACCCTCATCACCAGCCTTTAAAGACTCGACTTGTTCATTTTTTTTTAGTAGAGACTGCACAACTCCTTCAGCTTGATCTGTTTCATATCCAAGAAACTCTGTTGCTCCTAATTTGTCTCTAATTGCAAACCAAATATCATCAACTGCGCTATCTCCAGAGCCTTTCCAATTTTTCTTTGCAAGCTCCCTGCTTTGTTTCATTAAATCATCAAATTTTTTATTATCTATTTCTAATGATTTATTTTTTAAAATATCTTGTGTTAAATCTAATGGAAATCCATATGTATCATATAGCTTAAAAGCAACTTCACCTGGTAAAACTTTATCTATTTTTGTAATTTCTTCATTTAAAATTTTCATTCCTCTATCAAGAAGAACTAAAAATTTTTCTTCTTCCATCTTTAAAGTTTCTTTGATTAAAGCTTCTGCCCTTTTTATTTCTGGATAGTTTCCAGACATCTCGTTCATTAATGTTTTAAATATATTATAAAAAATTGGTTCTTTAGATCCAAGTAAATGTGAATGTCTCATTCCTCTTCTCATTATTCTTCTAAGAACATACCCTCTTCCTTCATTTGAAGGTAAAACTCCTTCTGCAATTAAAAATGAACTTGCTCTTAAGTGATCAGCTATAACTCTAAAGCTTGACAAATTATTTTGATCTGGCTTCTTTTTAACAGCTTCGGATGTGGCACTTATAATTTTTTTAAAATGATCTGTTTCATAGTTATCATGAGTTCCTTGCAATAAAGCTGCAATTCTCTCTAAACCCATTCCAGTATCTACAGATGGTTTTGGTAAGTTAATTCTTTTATCTTTTGTAATCTGCTCAAACTGCATAAATACAAGGTTCCAAATCTCAATATAACGATCACCGTCTTGATCTTTTGTTCCTGGCAAACCTCCTTTTAATTTATCTCCATGATCAAAGAAGATTTCAGAACAAGGACCACATGGACCAGTTTCCCCCATTGACCAAAAATTATCTGAAGTTGATATTCTAATTATCCTGTCTTCGCTTAAGCCAGCAATTTTTTTCCAAAAGTTAAATGCTTCATCATCTTCATTAAAAACTGTTACGTAAAGCCTATTTTTATCAATCCCAAAATCTTTCGTTACTAAATTCCAAGCAAGCTCTATTGCTCTATCTTTGAAATAGTCTCCAAATGAAAAATTTCCCAACATCTCAAAAAATGTATGGTGTCTTGGAGTATAACCAACGTTTTCAAGGTCATTATGTTTTCCACCAGCTCTGACACATTTTTGTGATGTAGTGGCTCTAACGTAATCTCTTTTTTCTAGTCCAGTAAATACATTTTTGAACTGAACCATTCCTGAGTTAGCAAACATTAATGTTGGATCATTATTTGGAACTAAATTACTAGATTCCACTATAGTATGATCATTTTTCTCAAAGTATTTGAGAAAAGTAGTTCTTATTTCATTTAGTGTTTTTGCCATATTCTCTAAAAATACAGCTTTTTTTTTCTATGTCTATATGTCTATATGGGAAAAAGGCGCCCTTTCGGGCGCCCTTTTAAACAACTAAAAGTTATCTGCTAATTTTTTTTGGAAGGTGCTTCTTCTTCAGCAGGTGCTACTTTTTCTTTTTCGATAGGATTTCCTTCGATTTTTTTAGAAATTAGTCCAGCTTTTTCTCTTATAGCCATCTCAATTTCAGCAGCTGCTTTTGGATTTTGTTCAAGGAATAATTTAGCATTTTCTTTTCCTTGTCCAATTTTCTCACCTTTGTAAGCGTACCAAGCGCCTGATTTTTCAACAATGTCTGCTTTTGCTCCAAGGTCAATTAATTCTCCAGTTTTGCTTATTCCTTTTCCATACATTAAATCAAATTCAACTACCTTAAATGGAGGTGCAACTTTATTTTTAACAACTTTAACTCTAGTTGCATTTCCAATAATTTCATCCTTATCTTTAATGGCGCCTATTCTTCTTATATCCATTCTAACTGACGAATAAAATTTAAGTGAATTTCCGCCAGAAGTTGTCTCTGGGCTTCCAAACATTACACCAATTTTCATTCTAATTTGATTGATGAAAATAACCATTGTATTTGTTCGAGAAACAGAGCCAGTTAATTTTCTTAATGCTTGACTCATTAATCTTGCTTGAAGGCCAACATGATGATCTCCCATATCTCCTTCAATTTCAGCTCTTGGAGTTAACGCTGCTACAGAGTCAACAACAAGTACTGACATTGAACCTGATTTAATTAAAGTATCAGTGATTTCTAGTGCTTGCTCTCCAGTATCCGGTTGAGATATTAATAATTCTTCAGTATTTACACCTAATTTTTTAGCATAAACTGGATCCAAAGCATGCTCAGCATCCACAAAACCGCAGATACCGCCAGCTTTTTGAGCCTCAGCAATTACTTGTAATGCTAAAGTTGTTTTTCCAGATGACTCTGGCCCGTAAATTTCAATAATTCTTCCCTTCGGAAGTCCACCTATTCCAAGCGCTAAGTCTAAGCTTAAAGATCCTGTAGAAATAGATTCTACATCCATAGCTTTTTGTTGGCCAAGTTTCATTACAGAACCTTTCCCAAAATTATCTGTAATTTGGCTAATTGCTGCGTCTAAAGCTTTATTTTTTTCTTTATTTTCCAATTCTTTATCTTTTGTGGATTTCACCACTTTTAAGTTATTTTTCGTCATTTTTTGCCTCTTTTTTTACGTTTTTTAACAGTCGAATCATAATTTATTATGTACTACTTTTGTTCTCATTTGCAATATAAATATTTATTTTTTATAAAAAAGGCCTGATTTACTTAATATTTAGATAATTACTGGTCAGCAAACCGACCGATTTTAATAGATTGAATTGGGCAAGAAGATAATTTCTTTCCGAGTCAGCTAAAGAAATTTGAGCATCAAGTAAAAACGAGTTGGATTGAATTACATCTAAAGTTGATCTGGAGCCTGCTCCACTAAGATACTCTGCAGTTATTCCTTCGTTTGCAATTTCTGCAGCTTTAACTTGTGCTCTTACTGAATTTAAAAAACTTTCAGATGATTGCAAATTAGCCCAGGCACTTGTAACACTAGTTAGATTATTTTTTACTGCATTGTCTAAAAGTAGTCTTTGTCTTACCTTTATACTTTGGTTTTTATTTATTGTTGCATATTTTTTTCCTCCAGAATAAAAAGGCCAGCTAACAGTTGCTTTTAAAACATCTTTTTCTCTTTCGTCATATGTTGCACTTAAATCTTCTGTATAAGATCTTTCAAGAGATAGACTTGCTGTTGGTGCTAAATCAGATTTAGCAATATCTATATCTTTTTGTGCTTGTTCTAATTCTAATTTTGCAATTTTAACATCATGATTATTTTGTTGAGACATTTCAATTGCATTTTCTAAAGTTGAAGGAACATTTACAAATGATTGAATAGATTTTTGTAAATTATTTATATTTATTTTTCCAATTACATTTTCATAATTTAATTTACTCGTAATTAATTCATTCTGGGATTGAATGTATTTAGCCTCTGCACCAGCTAAAGATGACTCTGATTGAGCTAAGTCTGATAATTTTACCTCTCCCCTTTCAAGTCTAATTCTATCTGTTTCAAGTTGAGATATTTTTAATTCTACGTTTTTTTTATTAATTTCTTCTTTTTCTATAGCAGCAATTAAACTAGAATAAGCTTCAATTGCTTTATACAAAATCTCTTGTTCCTTTTTTAATAATTTTTCTCTTGCTAGGTCAATTCCAATTTTTTTCTTTTTGTAGTCAGCGCTCCTGCCAAAATCTATTAAGGTTTGTTCGATTTTAATTGATGTAGATAAAGGATCGACATCACTTATTGTTGCATCTCCTCCGGATTGATTAGTAAGTTTATTTGTGTCTTCTTGACTTTTTGAGCTCGTAATTGTGGCGCTAGGAAGATAATCGCTTTTAGATATTTGTAATTCTTGCTCAGATATAATTAAATTTTCTCTTTCAGCGTTTAATTCAGTATTATTTTGATATGCTTCCTTTAATACATCTAAGAGGCTTTTTGCTAATGCACTGCTAGAAAATAATAATGATATAAATAAAATTGTTAATATTTGTCTCATTTTTTTTTATAAATTGCTGAACTAATTTGATGTTTACTGTCTAATTTAAAAATAATCGAGGCATATTTTGGCGCGTCTTTAAACATGTTTTGAGTAATTCTTTGATATGTTTGCATAAAATTAATTACATCCCCTTTGCTCATAATTTTTAGGTTCTTTTTCTTTTTAGAATTAAGCCACAATTTCTTTTCTTGTTTTATTCTCCATTGCTGAAGAATTTTAAAATTTTTTGCTTTTAAATAAATTAAAGAATTTATTTGAGAAAATATATTTTTATATTCTCTCTGCAGTTTTAAATTTACAAATTTTCTCCATTTTAAATTGAAATCCTTGGTTCTTTCTAGTGAGTTAATTGATTTTTTTAATTGGGATCTACTCTGGGCTCTAGCGCCTACACACCAACCCTCTAAAATAATCACATCTGGTTTAGCACTTAATTTATACCATTTATTTTTTGAAGACCTATCGTCCACAGATTTGTCAAATTTTGGAACACGAATTTTTGTAAATTTATTTTTTTTAACTTCCTTAAAAAACTTTGAAATTATTTTGGTATCATGGGTGCCAGGAACTCCTCTTGTCAGAAGCAAAGGATGTATTTTTTTAGATAAAACTGATCTTTCTTTTCTAGTCTTGTAAAAGTCATCTATTGAAATCTTAAATACTTTTAAATTAAAGTATTTTGTTAATATAATTCTTACAATTGATGTCACTGTAGTTTTCCCAGTCCCTTGACCACCTGCCAAACCTAAAATAAAAGGTTTTTGTTTATTAATTTTTGATTCAATCCAAAAGCAAAAAGGAATTAAAAATTTCTTTAGCATCCTGTCTTTATTTTTAAATTTATTTTCTCTTGTCTCTTGTGAAAAAATAAATTTAAAACAATTAGATTTTACTTTTTTGTAACAGTCTTCTACTGATTTCATAAATAGATTATTTTTTTTGATCTAGAGGGTGATTATTGCCATCGTTTACAGAAACATTTTCATACTCAAAAGGGTCTACGTCTTCAATACATGCTATATTTATCATATAAAGTTTTGGATTAATTCGTGGTCTCGTATGAGTAAAAATCCCACAAATTGAACAAAAAAAATGTTGAGCTGTTTTTGTATAAAATTGATATAGAGTTAATTTATCTTCACCTTTTATAATTTTCATATCATTTTCACCAACTGGCGACATTACATAACCTTTTCTTTTGCATATTGAACAATTGCACCTCATCACTTTTTCAAATTTTTCAGGTATATTAACCTCAGCTTCTACCGCTCCACAATGACAAGTTAATTTTTTCATTTTCCTCCTTATATATTTCTTTCAATCTCAAACATAACTTCATTTCTTCTTAACATTGGTAAAGTAAATGGCGAATTGTAAGTAGCTCTAATTGGTGGACTTAATATTTTTATGTTGTCTTCTTTTAATTGATTTTCTAAAATTTTTTTATGTTTTAAAAAGTTTTTATCTGAAGCCCTTCCTGAATAAGTAATGGCAGCAAAGTAACCACCTTTCATATTTAAAATTTTTACCTCTGAATTAGATGGATTTGGAACATTGCTTTCGTCAAATTCAGAAGGTAAATAAAATTGCATAGTCATATTCCCATTTTTTTCTATTTGAGTTACAGGTGCTGTCATTTTGATTTCTTGATTTTTTTCGTTACTTCCTGATATGTAATTAAACAATTTCCTAAAGCTACTATTTTGATTTGATGTTTTTGTTTCGATCACTAGCCGGTCCGAGTATTTTCTAATTTCATAAATTTCATTTACATCTAATGTCTGATATTTGAGTTGCTCAGTGGCCATAGAATTTGAAATTATAATTAAATTGAAGATAATGATTGATAAAATTTTTTTCATTTTAATATGTTTTTAAACTATCCTTGGTTTAAGTTATCCACAATAGCACAATATGTAGTTTCAATGTTCACGTTTTGATTCACTTTTGATTCACTTACAGACTCAAAATACAACCTAATTGACACTAGTGAATAACTTCTATAATAATAAAAGAGAACAAAATAAGAACATTTATGAAACTAACAATACCATATTACTTACATAAAGCTGGTGCAGGCTTTCCGTCTCCTGCAACAGATTATATAGAGGAAGATATTGATCTAAATATTCATTTAATAAAAAACGTTCCAGCGACTTTTATCATTAGAGTTCAAGGAAAATCAATGGTGGATGTTGGGATTAATGACGGTGATTTATTAGTAGTCGATAAGAGTTTAACGCCAAGAGATTTTTCAACTGTTATTGCAAATGTTCATGATGAATTAGTTGTTAAGACCTTAGTTCAGGAGAGAGATAAAAAGTTTTTAACATCGGGTTCTAAAAATTTTGGTGATCGAATTCTAATTAATGAAGAAGAAGATATCTTTATATGGGGAGTAGTTACTTATGTCATCCACTCAGTATACTAAAAAAATAGCGCTAGTTGATTGTAATTCTTTTTATGTTTCTTGTGAAAGATTGTTTAATCCTAAAATAAGAAAAAAACCTGTTGTTGTTTTATCAAATAATGATGGATGTATAATTTCGAGATCTACAGAAGCAAAAGCTTTGGGTATTAAAATGGGTGAACCTTATTTTAAAGGAAAGGATATTATTATAAAAAATAATGTACAAGTTTTTTCATCAAATTATTCTTTGTATGGTGATATTTCAAGAAGAGTAATGAGAACCCTTAAAAGATTTAATTCTGATATCGAGATTTATTCAATTGATGAGGCATTTTTAGATTTATCTAATTTTACCGATGAAGAAGTTGAAAAAGTTGGTAAAGAAATTAGAGCTACAGTTCTACAGTGGACGGGGATACCAACTAGTATTGGAATTGCTAAAACTAAAACTTTAAGTAAAGTCGCAAATCATATTGCAAAGAAAACACAGTCAGGTGTAACTAGTTTAATTGGAATTGAAAATATTGATCCAATTTTAGAGAAAGTAGAAATTAGCGATATTTGGGGGGTTGGAAAACAATTAACTAAATTTTATCAAAAAAATGGAATTTATAATGCTAAACAACTTAAGAATAAATCTAACACGTGGATTAAAAAGAGTTCAAATGTTTTAAGTTCAAGAACTGCAATGGAGCTTCGTGGAATTCCTTGTATTGATCTTGAGACTACAACATCAAAAAGGAAAAGTTGCGTTGTATCTAGATCGTTTGGAAAAAGGGTTGAAAAATTTCAAGAACTAAGAGAAGCGGTTGCAAATTATTGTTTGAATGCATCTGAAAAAATTAGATCAGAGTCTTTAGTTGCAAAGGCAATTACAGTATTTGTTAGAACAAGTCCATTTCAGAGAAACTTTGGATACTATTCAAATTCAAAAACAGTTGATTTTCCAATTGCAACAAATAATAGTATTGAAACTGTTAAAGTTGCAATGTCAATTTTAGATAGTATTTTTAAAAATGGATACCGTTATCAAAAAGCAGGCGTAATGCTTACAGGTTTATCAAATGCCGAGGGTAAGAAAAATTTATTTTCATCTGAAAAAGATGAAAAGATAAATAGTTTAATGAGATCTATTGATAATACTAATTATAGATATGGAAGATCAACCTTAAGTCTTGCAAGTGCAGGGGTTCAAAAAAGATGGAATATGAGAAGACAATATTCTTCTAAAATAGATACCGCTGATTTTTATTGTTTACCAACAGTAAGAGTTTATTGACCTAGAGCTTCTCTAGCTTCATCAACTGTATAATTTGTTCCGTATTGCTTATTGTAAGCAGCAACAGCATCTGCAAAACTATCATAACCTAATCCTTGTGCTGCGGCCTCTAAATCTGTAGAAATTCCAACTGCTGCAGCTTGTGAAATAGTATCAGCAACTTGTTGTAAGTCTGCGCCTAGATCTTTGGCAATTGAGGCTGCATCAAATGAACCTACTTGATCAAGTAAGTCAACTCCTTTTGCTATTTCAGCCCATGATAAATCACTATCATAATATTGATTATTCCACATTTGAGCATATTCATCAGGGGAAACATTTGTTCCATATAGCTCATTAACTGCGGTAGTTAATTCTGTAAAATCATTAATTTCTATTCCCCAATCATTACCAACTAATCTACTATAATTATCAAGCGTTATTGATATATCATCATTAAGCCAACGATTTAAATCAAAACCTCCTGATTGGGCAATTTCCTCGGAAATTGATTTGACATTATCATTGAATGAGTCATTTAAATCTGAGGGATTGAACTCTATCATATCTTTAAATGTATTTATTGCTAGTTGTGCTTTTAAATCCTGAATATTTTCTTCAGAGAACTCTATTAAATTACCATCAGTATCTTTAATTTCTTTGGGTAGATCAGACCTCCATGATTTTGCCCAATCTTCAATTTTCCAATTTTTCATCTTGTTAATATTATCAAAGGTCATGTTAATTTTTTTTATTTCATAGCCATCATTTTTTAAATTATCTAGAAGTTTATTAGTTTCCATTCCATTATTATCTAAATTTAATACAACTGTTTGTAATTCTTGGGCATCCTCTTTTTTTTTTATTTTATTAGAAATTGATACCTTTAATATAATTTCTTGTCTTTCTTTCTCAATAGACGCTAGGTCTATTTTTGACATATCATGTTCGTAATTTTTTTTAATAATTTTATTATCAGTCTCTTTTATTATTTGGTTAGTAAAGTAAATATTATCTGCTAATATTTGAAGATCTTTATCAAGACAATTGGTAAAACATTTTTCTAAAAGAGACTCATACTTTGAGTAATATGTTTTAATAGATTCGTAATATTTTGCATAATTATTAGTTGATTTTGATAATGATTCTAAAGTTTTATTAATTTTATTAATAACTTTTTTATTATCTTTTTTGAAATCTTTGAATGAAATCCGTTTTTCTATTTTATTATTTAAACTTTTTTCTAATTTTCCTAAGTTTTCTTTTAATTTATTATGTTTTTTTTTTAATAATTTTTCTTCTCTTGTGAGTTTAATTTTTATTTTTTTTGATTGTGATAATAGTTTGTACATCTCAACATAAGATGTTAAAGCTGTCTCAGGTTCTACATCTAGTGATAAGCCGACTGCCTGGCGCATTGATTTTCTTGCTTGATTTAATGAATAGAGTGTTTTCATATCTTTTATCACATATTTATTTGATAGACCAAAATTTGGATAATTTTTAATAAAAATTTCTAAGGATTTCTTTTTATCTTTTAATTGATCCATATAAAAATATTCAAAATATGCCATACCTTTCATTGCATTTTCAGGATATTTTTCTAATAAACCTTTTTGAGTTACAAAAATTCTGTACATTTCTTTCATCGATTTATCTGCTTTAGCTGAAAAAGATTTGTGTTTTTTTTCATCAAATAATTCACTTGGTAAAAAATCTATTTTCTTGTAATTGCCAAGTTTTTCTATGTCTTTCAAATTAACGTAAGTTAATGTTAAATCTTCTTCGTAAGATCTAGTCTCTTTTTCAATACTGGATGATTTTTTATTATTATTTGATAATTCAGTTTTTTCCTTTTTCTTTATTTTCTTTTCAATTTGACTTTTAGAATCAACCTTTTTTTCATCCTCAGACTTTAAAATTATTGATTTAGCTTTTGAAAATTCTTCTTTGTTTATGGCTCCTTCTTTATACAAATTATTTAATTTTGTTAGTTCCTCAACAATATTTGAATAACTTATTGATGGTATGAATAATAAAATAAAAATTATTAAAATTTTTTTCATCGATTTTGAATTAATTTAAACAACTTTTCTTTACTATTTGTTCTAAATAAATTGTCATAATAAACAACTTGTGTAGGATATTCACCATTTACTTCATCGTTCCATCTACTTATCCAACTATGATAAATACCAAATTTATTAAAAAATCGACCTCCATAACCTGTTCTTCCATCATAATCGTTATAAAGAACATTATTTACATACATTTTTGAAAATCCTTCTCCAGGCGCTAGTCCCATTTTTGTATGAAATATAATAGTGGTCCACTTATCTCTCATCTCATCAATAAAAAGATGTTTGATTATTTTTCCTGAAACATCATGTCCATTTACAGGAAAATATCTAGGTTCCAAAACCCCATTTTTTACTCTTAACATCATCCTTGGATGTCTTTGTTGATTAGTATTTCCCCACTCGTATATTTGAAAAAGGGATGTGCTTACAGGTTCGACTGATTTAAAGTCTACTGGCAAATAAATACTTACAGAAATCCATCTTTCTCCAGTGTACCTGTTGCCTGATGTGGAATATTCACTTCTAGCTCTATCTCCTCCCCCATGTCCAACAACAGCATCTCTGCCATTATTTTTGCAATCAGAATAATCTCCGTCTTTATCTCTTCCACAATCTCTTGGTAACAATGTTATCTTCCAAGCTTTTTCGCCTAAAGCTGGAGAAGTAACAGTTTCCCTAAATTTATAAAGCTCCTTGCCATAAGCGACACTTTTTTTCCATTGCAGATTTGTAATTTCTCTTGCACTGGCTTCTTTAGAAAAATTTGTACTTTCTATAATTAGCAAACTAAAAACTATTGATACGAAAAATTTTTTCAATTTATTTGTTTACCGTTTTTAAATGGATCGTGTAGTAGCTTTTTGTGATTATATTTATATTTTTTATTATTATAATGGAGTGAATTAACAACCAGTATTCTTGAATTTTCTACATCAATTAAAATCATATTCCCGCCATAGCCGCCCATACCAAATATAATTTTGTCTTTTAATCCTGGAAAATCCATATGAAATTGACCCCCATATGATTTTGTACGATTAAATGCAGGCTCGTTTCTTTTTTCAGTTAATTTTTTGGGTATTCTTCTTTCGTAAATTTCTTTTAAATATTTTCCAACACAAGTATCATTCTGATAATCATCCATTATAGCTTTTGCTATTCTAAGATAGTCAAATCTCGTTGCCATTATGTTAGGATGTCCATTTCCCCAACTTTCATTTAAACTAGTGTAGCCATAACGAATGCTATTTTTGATCTTTATTTTATCGTTGAAAACTTTGCTATAAAATTTGTCATAATCTTTACCAATTTTAAATTTCATATAGTTTAAAATTAACTGAGTGACAAATCCATTGTAATTGTATCTTTCCTTAGATTTTTTTGTATTTTGGTTGTTAAAGTGATAGCGCATGGTTGTTGCAATATCTGTGTCTTCATATGGGCCTAATTTACTAGTACCATCTTCAAACTCATCGATATATTTTTGATCACCAGTATTCATATTTAAAAAATTAATTAATTTTTGATCATGATAAAGAGAATCTTTTATTATAGGCCAGTCATTTACTCTAGCATCAACTCCATCAATATAACCCTCACATATTGCGTGACCTACTAAATAAGAAGTTACTGACTTACCCATTGACATTGAATAAAATTTTGTTTCATTATTCAAAAACTCTCCCAGCATTTCTTTAGGAGAAAGTTCGTCAATTAATACTTCACCATCTTGATAATATAAATAACTAAGGATAGCTTTGGTTTTCATTTGCTTTTTTACAAATTTATCTTCAATTAAGTTGAATTTAAAATCGTAGGAACTATTTGTCGGTTTAAACTCTTTTAAATGTTGACTTCTATCTCTATATGAATATTTCCATAAATAATAAATCAGCGTATCTCTGTTTGGGTTTGAATGATAAGCAATATTAGTAGCTGATAATGCTTTATTTTTTATGTTGATATTTAGATTGTGAGATCCTTGCTCATTTAAATATTGATGATGTCCGTTTTCAGAAAGCCACTTATTAAAAAACCAATTTAAATTCTCAGCAAATAGATTGGTTGAAGTTAATAAGCTTAAAGAAATGATTAGTAATATTTTTTTCATAGATTATGCTCGTTTTTTGTTGTCCCTTTTTTTACAAGTGAGCACAACCACACTTAGTATAAAAAAATAATATCTTTTTTTTGTTTTTTTAAAAGATTTAATTCAATTTAATTTCATCAATATTCTTAATATTTGATAAAGAATCATTTAATTCACTAATATTTTCTCTTTTTGAAATTGCTAAAACTGAAATTACTAAAGCAAGAACTGCTAACAAAGGAATCATAGTTATATAACTTAGATTTTCATAAATTAAAAATAAATAAATTAAAAAAAATAAAATTGATCGAATTATTACGTTTGTTTTAAATACTGCAATAATTGATAGAGAATGCTTTATCAAATTATAAAAACTCATTTTTGATGGTCCAAAATATCTGCTCCCTCTTATTGATGGAATTGTAGATCTATTTTTTTCTAATTTAGTTAATGATCCAGAAAAACTACTCCATGTTGCTTTTTCATTTATCATTTTTTCTACAGTTGATTTTGGTAAACAAGTAAAATTACCAAATTTTATAGAATGACCTGTAAATATGAAAGTAATTAATTTGTGAATAATATAGGAAATTTTAAAAATGATACCCTCCGACCTTTTAATTCTTTCACCAACAATTGGTTTATTTGGTTCATGTTTTAAAAGTTCAATAAATTTTAATATTTCTTCAGGTCTATCTTCTCCATCTCCATCCATTGGAATTACATAATCAAATACTTCGTTTTCAAATATATATTTTAATCCAGCTGCAATACCCCTAGCGTGACCATTGTTTGTTTTCATATTGATTATTTTAATTGACGAAATTTTATCTTTATCTGATATTGTGATTTCCTCTTTATCAGTTGAGGCATCATTAATTATAATTACTGAAAAATTTTTATCAGAATTTGAAATGGTAGAATTAATATCATCTAATAATTTCGATAGAGACTGAAAATCGTTATAAACTGGAATTAAAATTTGAATTTTCATTTAATAATTTTAAAAATTATATCCTTTTCAACCAACTTCTTTTACTTTTTTCATCTAAAAAAGAGGATTTAAATGAGTTTTGTATTAAGATTTTTACATCTTCAAGATTAAGATTTAGGGCTTTTGCTGTTTCTATAAGATTAGTATTTAAGTATCCTCCAAAATACGCAGGGTCATCTGAATTTACCATTACTCTCAAACCCTTATCTAACATTTTTTTTAAGTTATGATTTTCGAGTTTATCAAAAACACATAATTTAACATTTGATAAAGGACAAACTGTTAGAGGAATATTATTTTGTTTAAGTGTTTCTACAAGCTTATCATCTTTTAAACATTGAACACCATGGTCGATCCTTTTAACTTTAAGTAATTTTAAACTATCCCAAATATATTCTGGCGGACCCTCTTCTCCAGCATGGGCAACGGTTAAAAAATTTTCTTTAATTGCCGCTTTAAATAGTCTTTCAAATTTTTTTGGAGGGTTTCCTTTTTCAGAAGAGTCTAAACCAACCCCAATAATTTTGTCTTTGTGTTTTAATGCATGTTTTAGAACTTCAAAACAGGGTTCTTCATCCAAATGTCTTAAAAAGCACATTATAATTTTTGAACTAATGCCAAATTCTGAATAGCCTTTTTTAAGTGCATTATGTATTCCATTGATAACATCGTCAAACTTTACTCCTCTTTCGGTATGTGACTGAGGATCAAAAAAAATTTCTGTATGAACAATATTGTCTTTTTTACACCTCAAAACATATTCCCAAGTTAAATCAAAGAAATCTTCTTCGGTTATTAATACATTTGACCCTTCATAATAGATTTTTAAAAATGAGTCTAAATTTGAGAAATTGTATGCAGCTCTAATTTCATCTACTGATTTAAATGCAATATCAATTTTATTTCTTTTTGAAAGTTTGAACATCAATTCTGGCTCTAAACTGCCCTCTATATGAAGATGAAGTTCTGATTTAGGAGTTTTTTTTATAAAATTAGTAATTACATCTAAATTATTCATATTTTATTTGTATGTTCCTACACATATATCACCAATGCAAATATATTCTTTTGCTTCGTTAAGCATATCATTATTATTCAAATAACCTTCCCAAATAGGTCTTGATTTTAAATGATAAGAAAGATTACCAGCCTTCCATTCATCACCTATTACAAATCCAATTGGATCATCAAAATTTCTATCCCATTCAAATTGTACTTTTTCAGCAATTTCTTTTCCAGGATAATCTGTCCTTTTATCATCTTTAGATATTGAAACATAAGTGTAAACAAACGGTGATAAGAAAAATAAAAGTATAAAAGTCATTAAAAAATTTTTTAGATTCTTTAAATTTATTTGATTTTTAAAAAGATAAATTACAAACAAGCCACTAAATAAATAAAATGGCGTCATCCACATTGTTCTTATTTTAGATCCTGTAATTAATGATGTTAAGATCATCAAAATTAATGGAACTATTACAATAAAAAACAAAAAAATTAATTTTTCATCATTTAAATTAACTTTTAATTTAAATTTTTTTATTAACAAAAAACATAAAGTAAAAAAAGGTATTAAAATTCCTACTTGTTTAAATAAAAAAAATAATGGATTCAAAATATGATTGACAAATTGAAATTCAGAAGCTCCAGTTCGTGCAAGTCCATAAAAAATTGTGATATAATCATTATTTATAAGCCAAATAAAATGCGGTACCAATAAAATTAAAAATACTTCAAGAGAAATTAGATATGAAAATCGAAATTTTTTACGCCTTGATATAAATATTAAATAAAAAAATAATAAATCAATTGAAATTAATAAATATAAAAACAAATATTTTGATAAAAATCCTGCAGCACTAAAAATTCCAAGTAAAACTAAGTCTTTTATATTTGGTTCTTTTTGATTAAGTATTTTCCAAGTAAAATAAACAGTTAATGTCCAAAATGGTAATTGCGCAATATTTACATTAAATTCTGGAGTAGTGTAGTTATAAAAATAAATTCCTTCTAACAATAAAACAGAAGCAAAACTTAACTTAATATTATTTAAAAGCTCAATTGAAAGTTTAAAAACAAAATAAAAAGAAATTATAACGAATATCTGACTTAATAAATAATATGCCCAATCTTGAGCTCCAAAAATTCTAAAAAATAATTCTGGAAAAAAAGCACTCACAGGAGGATGTTTGCTAAATCCCCAATCTAGATTGCTTCCCCAGGCTAAAGCTTCTATTGTATCAAGAGGCAAGTTTTGATTCACCATTGAAGGTACAACTGTCCATAGAACCAAATGAGTAAATATAAAAATATAAAATAAATTTAATATTTTTTTTTTATTTTCAGCCATTTTGTTCAATTTATACAATTAATGCTTTCTTGACAGTATTTAATTGATGAATATATTCACCAAGTTTTTTAATATTTAGATGGTAAAAATTTCTAAGTCATATACTCCAAAAGAAAACGAGAAATATATGTGCGCCAAACATTTGGCTTTTTTTAAAAGAAAATTACAGGACTGGAAAACTGAATTAAAAAGAACTAGCAACGAAGCAATTTACAATAGCTCGTTGGATGATAATAGTACATCTGCAGATATTGTTGACCAAGCTAGTTCATATACTGAAAAAAATGTAGAATTCAGAGCTATCAATAGACAAATTAAACTTATTTCAAAAATAGACTCCGCGTTAAAAAGAATTCAAGACGGAACTTATGGTTTTTGTGCAGATACTGGGGAGCCGATAGGTCTAAAAAGATTAATAGCAAGACCTGTTGCTACATTATGCATTGCCGCTCAGGAAAAACATGAAAAAGAGGAAAAAGTTTATGCTGATGATTAAGGTTTAGGAATTTCTGAACTTTCGTCCATAAATTTATATCCTTTAATAATAGCAGGCCTTTCAGATAGCATTTGATACCAATTGCACAAATTTGTATATTTTTTTAATCCTATATCATGCCAGTGATGTCTTGCAATCCAGGGCCATGTTGCAATATCTGCAATTGAATAATTTTCTCCAGCAAGAAATTTATTATTTGCAAGACGCTCATCTAAAACTTTATAAATACTTTTAGTAATTTCAAAATATCTTTTTTCTCCAATTTCACTTAGCCCTTTATTAAAACGATAAAAATAATGATACTGACCTACGAAAGGACCTACTATTCCCATTTGTGCCATAAGCCATTGGTCAATTATTGATTTATTTTTCTTATCATAAAACTTTCCACTTTTCTCAGCTAAATAAATTAATATTGCTCCTGACTCAAAAACAGGTTTTTGATTATTTGTTGTATCAACAATCGCAGGTATCTTTGAAAAAGGACTGATTTTTTTAAATTCAGGTTTAAATTGATCTCCCTTTGATAAATCTAATTTTATAACCTTGTATTCATAACCAATCTCCTCAAGCATAATACTTATTTTTTTGCCATTTGGTGTATCTGAAGAGTATAACTCAATCACTCTTTGACACCTAATCTATCTTTTATTGTTTTTGAGGATGTTGTGAATTCGAATCTATATTTTTCATTTGGTCTTGCTAATTTAAAACAAGCTCTAGCTGCCAAAGCTCCTTCATGAAAACCAGACAAAATAAGTTTTAACTTACCAGGATAAGTACAGATATCGCCAACCGCATAAATACCCTTTTGGTTTGTCTCAAATTTTTCTGTATCAACTGCAACAGTTTTTTTGTCAATATTTAAACCCCACTCTGCTATTGGACCTAGTTGCATAATTAGACCAAAAAAACCTAAAACATAATCTGTCTTAAGTTTTTTTATCTCTTTATCATCACTCATTATTTCAATGTTTTCTAGTTTATTTGTACCATTGACTGATTTCAGTTGGTACTTAGTAAATAAATCAATTTTACCACTTTCATTTAATTCATTAACTTTATTTACTGATATTTGTGCTCCTCTGAATTCATCTCTTCTATGTATTAAATTTACTTTTGAATCTTTTGAAAGCTCTATTGCCCAATCTAATGCACTATCTCCACCTCCAAAAATAGAAATTGTTTTTCCTTTAAATATTGATTTGTCTTTGACTGAATATAATATTGATTTATTTTCGAACCTTTCACATTCTTTAGGTGCAAATTTTCTGGGTTCAAAAGATCCTACTCCTCCAGCAATTATTACATTTGGTGTATTAAATTCTGTACCCTTATTAGTTTTAACATTCCAATGGCCATTATTTTTTTTAACTTCATCAACTCTTTCAGATAAGTGAAATTTAATATTAAATGGTTTTAATTGTTCAATTAAGTTTTTTGTTAATTCTTCACCAGTGCATTCTGGTATTGCTGGTATATCATATATTGGTTTATCTGGGTAAAGTTCTATACACTGTCCACCAATTTTATCCAAATTATCGACTATCTCACAGTTTAATCCAATTAATTTTAATTGATGAGCAGTAAATAGTCCTGTTGGTCCAGCTCCTATTATTAATGCATCTGTTTTTATCATCAAACTTGTTTCTCTGGTAAATTTACAATTAATCCTTCCAATTCATCTGAGACCACTATTTGACAACTAAGTCTACTATTTGACTTGGGTTCATAAGCTTGATCTAACATGTCATCTTCGCCTTCAGTCTTAGATGGAACTTTATTAAACCAATCTTCTTTGACATAAACGTGGCAAGTTGCACAAGCCATTGAGCCTCCACAATCTGCGTCAATTCCTGGTATATCATTTTGGACTGCTCCTTCCATTACCGTCAGTCCGTTATCTACATTTATTGTATGTGATTTTCCATTGTGCTGGATATAAGTAATCTTAGTCATCTAATCTATATAATTATTAAAAAAAATAGGGCAAGTATGTAAAAACATACTCGCCCTATATTAAAGTTAGATAATTTTAATTATCTTGCTCTAGCTGATGTATTTTGCATCGCTGCAGCCCAAATAACTAAACCGAATGCGATTTTGTTAATAAAGTCTGCAAGGTTGTATATCACGTTAAGTGATGCTGCATCTACGCCACCAGTTAAGTAACCAAATACATAACCTAATGGGTAAATTGCCCAACCGATTGTTACGATCATTCTCATCGCGCCAAATGCAGTAGACAAACCTTTGTTACCACTTTTAGCTGCTGCTTTTCCAGCTTCACCAGAGAATACTTCATAAAGAATGTATAACCATCCAGCCATACCGATTATGAAACCAAGAAGAGCATTGATATACCCTGCTTCTCCTAAGTATCCACCGATCAACATAACTAAAGATCCGATTAACAGTCTCCAGAAAATTCCACCAGGAACTTTTCTTACAGCTGCAAGAATTAAATAGAATTCAATCATCTGTAGTGGTACAGTGATTAGCCAGTCAATGTATCTATATACAGTTGGTGACTCACCTGTTTGCACCCATACACCTCTCATGTACATGTAGTGGATAAAAGCAATACCAGTTACAAGTCCTGCAACTGTTACTGAAGTTTTCCAACCAGATGCAACTGATCCTCTTTCCATGAAAAAGAATGCAGTAGCAGCTAACATACCCATTGAAATTACCCAAAAAGATATTCCAACAAAGTCGTCCTGTGCCAAGAGAACAGTTTCTGCGTTTGCAGCACCTGAAAAGCCCATTAGAGCAACAGTTGCTAGCGCAAAAAGTTTAAGTTTTTTCATATTAAAAACTCCCTCTTTCGTTTATTTATAGTTTAAATTTAAACTACAGAATAACCAATATGGTCATTCCTAAGTTAGGGGGTTAATAACAAAATTAGTCGGTTATTAAAAGTTTTTTTGGTCATTAAAAAGTATTGATTTTATTAACTTTTTAAAATTAAATACAACCTGTAACATAAAATCTATATTAAAATGGTTCTTATTAACAAATCATAATGGGTCAGAATTTTAATCAAATTTATGATGATTCAATAAAAAATCCCGAGGATTTTTGGAAAAATGTTTCAGAGGACATCTTTTGGTTTAAGAAACCAACAAAAATTTTAAATAAATCCAATCCACCATTTTATAAATGGTATGAAGATGGAATAACGAATACCTGTTACAATGCTTTAGATTTCCATATTGATAATGGTAAAGGAGATAAAATTGCATTAATATATGATAGTCCAATAACAAATTACAAAGCTAAATTCACATTCAACCAACTTAAAGAAAAAGTTTCTAAGTTTGCAGGAGCTTTAGACAATCTAGGTATCAAAAAGGGAGATAGGGTCATTATATATATGCCAATGATACCAGAAGCGGTAGTTGCAATGCTAGCTTGCGGTAGAGTTGGAGCAATACACTCGGTTGTCTTTGGAGGTTTTGCATCAAATGAGCTGGCGAGCAGAATTGATGATAGCAAAGCAAAACTGCTAATTACAGCGTCATGTGGTTTTGAACCTGGTAGAACGGTTGAATATAGACCATTAGTAGATGGAGCTATAAAACTTGCAAAACATAAAATAGAAAAAGTTGTTTTTTTTCAAAGAGAAGGTCATGAGATCAATTTAACTGCACCATTAGAGATATCTTGGGATGAGGCACTTTCAAATGCTAAAGATAAGGATTGCGTTGAGATGGGATCAAATGATTTTGCTTACATATTATATACTTCTGGAACAACCGGTATTCCAAAAGGAATTGTTAGAGATATTGGTGGGCATATCGTAGCTCTTAAATGGACGATGAAGAATATTTACAATATTGATGAAAATGATGTTTGGTGGTCAGCAAGTGATATTGGATGGATAGTGGGTCACTCCTACATAGTATATGCACCTTTGTTTAAAGGATGCACAACAGTTTTATTTGAAGGAAAACCTGTGGGCACACCCGATGCAGGAGTTTTCTGGAGAATTATTTCAGATTATAAAATAAAATCTTTATTCACAGCACCAACAGCTTTTAGAGCAATAAAAAAAGAAGATCCTGAGGGAAAGTATTTTTCAAAATATGATTTAAGTTCTTTTGAATCTTTATTCTTGGCTGGAGAAAGAGCAGATCCAGATACAATTAAATGGGCAGAAAATTTATTAAATGTTCCTGTAATTGATCATTGGTGGCAAACTGAAACAAGTTGGTCAATAAGTGGAAATTGCACTGGAATTGAAATGCAAAAAACTAAATATGGTTCTGCATGCAAACCAGTTCCGGGCTATGATGTTAAAATTATAAAACCTGATAATACTTTGGCAAAACCTAATGAGATGGGCGATATAGTTGTAAAACTTCCATTGCCTCCAGGAACTTTTCCTACATTATGGAATGCAGATCAAAGGTATAAAGAAAATTATATGTCAAATTATCAAGGCTATTATCAAACATATGACGCAGGTCATATTGATGAAGATGGATACGTTTGGATCATGTCTAGAACAGACGATATTATCAATGTAGCAGGTCATAGATTATCTACAGGTGCGATTGAGGAAGTCTTATCAGAACACCAATCAGTAGCTGAATGTGCAGTAATTGGAATCAAAGACCAATTAAAAGGCCAACTTCCAATAGGTCTAATTGCTTTAAAAGCTGGCGTAACGAAGGAAAATGAAATTATTTCAAAAGAATGTATTCAAATGGTGAGGGATAAAGTTGGCCCTGTTGCCGCGTTCAAAACTGTTATTGTTGTTAAAAGATTGCCTAAAACAAGATCAGGTAAAATATTAAGAGGCACAGTAAGAAAGATAGCCGATAAAGAAGAGTACAAAATGCCAGCAACCATTGATGATCCAGCAATTTTAGATGAAATAAAAGAAAATTTAATGCAAAATGGTATTATTAAATAATGCTTAAAACATACTTAATTTTAATTGCTGCTACCTTTTTTGAAGTTGCCGGTACAATGTTGCTTCCAGTTACAAAGGGATTTAGTAAGCCAGTACCCACAGGTTTTCTAATTATATTTTACATATGTGCATTTTTTTGCTTATCGATTGTTGTAACAAAACTTCCTTTGGCAGTAGTTTATGCTACTTGGTGTGGGCTAGGTATTTTCACAGTTGCAATACTTGGTTATCTTATTTACGGGCAAACCTTAAGCTGGCAAGTTATAATAGGATTATTTCTAATTGTTGTTGGTCTAACTTTAGTTAATATGTTTTCATCTAAAGTAATTAACTAAATATTAATGGTTTTCCAGACGGATCTCCGATAATTTCTCCATCTTTCATTTTTATATCTCCATTTATTACTGTTGCTACTGGAGTCCCCTTAAACTTATCTCCATTAAATGGCGACCATTTGCATTTACTTTCAATATCTTCGTTTTTAATTTCTATAATCTTGTTCATATCAACAATTGTAAAATCAGCATCATAACCCTCTTTAATAAATCCTTTATTTTTAATTCCAAAGATTTTAATAGGGTTTTCGCAAACCAAATTAATTAACTGATTTAAAGTTAGCTTTCCTTCGTTTACATGGTTTAACATGACAGGCATTAAAGTTTGTACGCCTGGCATTCCTGACGGTGAATTAGGATATTCTTTGTCCTTATTTATTTTTAAATGTGGAGCATGATCAGAACCAATTGTATCATTATAATCATTTCTTACCGCATACCATAATCTATCATAATGAGATTTATCTCTTAAAGGCGGATTCATTTGAGCATAAGTTCCCAACTTATTATAGCAATCAGGAGCATATAAAGTTAAATGCTGAGGTGTAATTTCGAAAGTTATATTCCCTTTATGCTGTGACAAGAAATCAATCTCTTCTTTTGTAGTAATGTGCAGGATATGTGCTTTTTTATTATAACGTTCAGCAATTTTTACAATTCTTCTTGTAGATGATATTGCACATTCTACACTTCTCCAAACTGGATGTGAATGAACATCACCTTTTTTGATTAATTTTTTGTTAATGTTTAAAATTTCTTCATCTTCTGAATGAACCGCAACAACTTTTGAACTATTTTGAAAAACTTTGTCAATATCTTCCTCTTTGGCAACTAATAAATTGCCAGTTGATGATCCCGCAAAAAGTTTAATTCCACAACAACCTTCCAAATTTTTTAAACTTGCCAAATCATTTGAGTTATCAGCGGTTGCTCCAAAATAGAAAGCATAGTTACAATACATTCTATCTTTAGCTAGATCTAATTTTCTTTGAAACTCATTTATATTAGATGTCGGTGGATTGGTATTTGGCATTTCAAATACACTTGTTATACCACCAGCAATTGCTGCTCGGCTACCTGAATGGAGATCTTCTGTATCGGTTGATCCAGGTTCTCTAAAGTGTGTTTGTGTATCTATACATCCTGGCAAAACTGTTTGACCCTCAGCATTTAAGGTTTCCTTTGCTTCCTCAGAAATCTGACCAATCTTACAAATTTTTCCATCTTTTACTGCTACATCTACCTCTTTCAATCTTCCTTCGATAAAGCATTTTCCATTTTTAATTATAAGATCTAACATTTGGTAAAAAAGTTACTATATTATATTTTATAGATAATCAATTATGAATAAGGAAAAAATTTATATTTTAGAAGATAGAGGAATAATTTATATAAATGGAGAAGATGCATTTGCATATCTTCAAAATATTATAAGCAATGATTTAAATAAAGTTACTGATAACCAAAGTTGTTTTTCTTACTTATTAACACCTCAAGGAAAATATTTATTCGAATTTATAATAATCAAACACAAAAATGGATATTTTTTAGATTGCCCCAAATACCAAATTGAAAATTTAATCAAGCAATTAAATTTATATAAATTACGTTCAAAAGTAGAAATAACAAATCTTTCAAATGAATTTGTTGTAGGTGCTCTTTCAAAAGATAAATTTATAGAATTTGAAAAAAATAATGATCCTGGTGTAACAATCAAGTTTAGAGAAGATCCAGTAATATTAGATCCAAGAAGTATTAAATTAGGAGCAAGAATAGTAATTAATTTAGAAAAACTTTATTTATCTGCTAAAAAGCTATCTTTAAAAATTTCAAATATTGAGGAATATTATAAGTTAAGTCATTCTCTTGGAATTCCAAATTCAGATACTCAAAATTTTCAGAATAAAATTTTTGGATTAGAAATAAATTCAGAAGAACTAAATGCTATTGATTTTAAGAAAGGTTGTTATGTTGGACAAGAAAATACAGCAAGAATGAAATTAAAAGAAAAACTTAGTAAAAGAATTTATCCTGTTGAAATTATTGAAGGAAATATTTCCATAGACGATATTATTAAAATTAATAACACCGAAATTGGGAAAATAGTAAATAATACGAAATTTTCTTTTGGACTTTTTAAATTTAAAGATCCAAATTTTCAATTTGAAAAAATTTTAGAGACAGATAGTGCAAAAATAAAAATTAAAAAACCTTTTTGGTCTTAATCTTTTTTAAGAAACTTAGAAAGATTAGGCTTAAAATAATTAGGACCTTTTAAAACTTTTCCATTTTCATTATATATCGGCTTACCATCGTCTCCTAATTTACTCATATTAGATTTTTGAACTTCATCAAAGCATTTATCTAAATCTACACCAAAAGCATGTCCTGCACCGTATGTAACATAAAGTATATCGGTTAGTGCATCAGCCACCTCTAAAATATCATTTTCATTAATTGCTTTAGTCAATTCATCTAATTCTTCTTTAATTAAACTTATTCTGAGTGAATTTATTTTCTCACTTGAGAGTTCTGATTTCTTTTTGACTTCTTGACCAAAGGTAGTCATAAATAAACCTACTTTTTCAAAATTAGTCATTTTTTTCTCCTTATTTTTTCCAACTGCTAGGATTTTTAATTTTTTTAATGTATAACATTTTAATACCTTTAATTAAATTATGAAAACTAGAAAAGAATACGATAGCATAGGTGGAATAAATGTACCTGTGGATAAGTATTGGGGAGCATCAACTCAAAGATCGAAAAAATATTTTGATATTGGTGAGTTTAAAGTACGACCTATATTAATTAAATCAATTGCAATAATAAAAAAAACAGCCGCAATTGTTCATAAAAAAGAAAAGCAAATAGACCCAAAAATATCAAATGCAATTATTAAAGCCTGCAATGACGTAATTGAAGGAAAACTAAATGAGCATTTTCCTCTTAAAGTTTGGCAAACTGGCTCTGGAACACAAACAAATATGAATGTCAACGAAGTTGTTGCTAATAGGGCTATTCAAATTTTAGGGGGTAAACTAGGGTCAAAAAAACCTGTTCATCCGAATGATCATGTCAATAAATCTCAATCCACCAATGATGTCTTTCCTAGTGCAATGCATATTGCAATAGCTCTTGAAACTCGAGATAAATTATTACCCTCACTTATATTGCTAAATAAAGAATTAAAAAAAAAAGTTAATCAATTTAAGAAAATTATTAAGGTTGGCAGGACACATCTTCAAGATGCAACACCTTTAACTTTAGGACAAGAGTTTTCTGGTTATCAATCTCAATTAGAAGACACAATAATCAGAATAAAAACTGCTTTAAAAGAAATTAATTACTTAGCCCAAGGTGGTACAGCTGTTGGGACTGGAATTAATACAAAAAAAAATTTTGACAAAAAGATATGTAAAGAAATAAGTAAAATAACTAAAATTCAGTTTAAACCTGCAAAAAATAAATTTGCAGCTTTAGCAGCTCATGATCCTATTGTTAATTTTTCTGGGACATTAAATACAGCTGCTGTTTGCCTTATGAAAATAGCAAATGATATAAGATATCTTGGATCAGGTCCGAGAGCAGGTTATAGCGAGTTAATTCTTCCAGCAAATGAACCTGGCTCATCAATTATGCCTGGAAAAGTTAATCCAACCCAGTCCGAAGCAGTAACAATGGTTTGTGTTAAAGTAATTGGCAATCATAGTGGTATAACTATTGCAGGCTCTCAGGGACAATTTGAATTAAATGTATTTAAACCACTAATTGCTCATAATATTCTTCAATCTATTGACTTACTATCTGATAGTTCAAATAATTTTGCAAAATTTTGTATAAAGGGAATTAAAGCTAATACAAAAAAAATTAAAAATGATTTAGATAACTCTTTAATGCTTGTAACTGCTTTAGCTCCTAAAATAGGCTATGATAGTGCAGCAAGAATTGCAAAAAAAGCATTAAAAAATGGAACAACCTTAAAACACGAAGCTATAAAGAGCGGCTTAATAACTGAAAAAGATTATAAAAAAATTGTTGATCCAAAAAAAATGATTAATCCAAGTTAAATACGTTGTCGTCTTTTAATAAATTTTTTAATTGTTGTAAATTTTTAAATTTATAAAATTCTGTGTTATTTCCAAAACCTTTGTTTGAAATTTTGGAAATAAA
>CACIKJ010000008.1 GCA_902587215.1 uncultured Pelagibacteraceae bacterium
CAGCACTATTGTAAGTGGAACTGGCAAAAAATCTGATATCGAAGCAAGATGTACACAAATTAAACAACAAATTGATGAAACAACATCTGATTATGATAGAGAAAAACTTCAAGAAAGATTGGCTAAACTAGCCGGTGGTGTTGCGGTAATTAAAGTTGGTGGAGCTACTGAAGTAGAGGTTAAAGAAAGAAAAGATAGAGTTGAAGATGCACTTAATGCAACAAGGGCAGCTGTTGAAGAAGGAATAGTTGTAGGTGGTGGATGTGCACTTCTTTACGCATCGCATGAGCTTGATAAAGTAAAAGTAAAAGGTGATGATCAAAAAGCTGGTGTCGAGATTGTTAAGAGTGCTCTTGAAGCCCCAATTAGACAAATTGCGACTAATGCAGGTGTTGATGGTTCAGTAGTTGTTGGAAAATTAACAGAAGGAAATAAACCATCGCAAGGCTATGACGCACAATCTGAACAATATGTTGATATGTTTAAAGAAGGTATTATTGACCCAGTAAAAGTTGTCAGAACTGCCTTACAAGATGCAGCTTCAATTTCTGGATTATTAGTTACTACTGAAGCAATGGTTGCGGATAAACCGGAGCCAAAAGATGCGGGCCCAGCTGGTGGAATGCCTCCAGGTGGAATGGGCGGCATGGGCGGCATGGGTGGTATGATGTAAACCCATTTAAAAAAATAAATTCTAAAAAAACCCCCACATGCTGGGGGTTTTTTTTTACCTAATTAATTATTAAAAATTTTATCAACTAGATATAAACCTAACGCTACAGCAGGTCCTATTCCAAATGCAAATAGTAATGTTCCAATTCCAACTGTGCCACCTAGATACCACCCGATGGAAACAACACTAATTTCGATAAATGCTCTTACAGCAGCAATTGGTAAATTTGACACTTTTTGTAAACCAATCATAAGACCATCTCTTGGACCTGGTCCTAAATTAGCAACTAAATATATGCCTCCACCTATACCTACAGTTAAAACAGCTATTAAAGCTAAAATTATTTGTGAAATATAACTTTCAGGAGATGGAACAAAATTTATACACAAATCAATCATTGTAGCAATAATTAATGCATTCAAAATTGTACCCATGCCGGGTTTTTGTTTTAATGGTATCCAAATAATTAAAACAATAATACTGATAATAAAAGTTATTACTCCAATAGAATAATTTACATTTAAAGAAATACCTTGTGCAAGAACACTCCATGGAGAAGCTCCACTTAAAGAAACAATCAGCAAGCCCTCACCTAATCCAAAAAGTATTAAGCCAAAACACAAAAATAAAAAGGTTGAAATTTTTGGTTTAAAATTAAATGGATATTCAGAACTCCAATTAGTTCTGGGTATTTTTTTTATAGATAAAAACATAAAATATTAATTTCTTATATATCTTAAAATAAATAATTAATATAAAATTTAAGAATGAAAATTAAATTTCATCATATTGTAATAGGATTAATTATTTCAATTTGCGCTTTTTCAAATTTATATTCACACACAGGCCATTACAAAAACATTAAGGTTATAGAAATGGATGTTTATAGAAACGGTGAGATTATAGGATACAGCAACTATTTATTTAAAAATTATGAGAATATTTTTGAAGTTGTTAACGAAACTAAGTTTGAAGTGAAAATAGCTGGAGTAAAGTTGTTCTCTATTAAAAGTATTAGTAAAGAGAGGTATCAAAACGATCAATTAATTGAGTTTAATTCAGAAACAATGCAAAATGACAAGAAAAAATTCGTTAAATTAATTTTCGATAAGTCAAAAGATATTTTTATAATAGACGGCTCCTCTTATAAAGGTAACGCAAATAAAGAAAATATAATAGGAAATTGGTGGAACCATAAAATATTAACAAGTGATAGTCAAATTAGCCCTCTTTCAGGAAGTATAAAAAGACAAGAGGTAAATTTTATTTCAAAAGAAACTTTAGAAATTAATGGAAATACTATTGAAGTTGATCATTTTAAATTACAATCTACAGATGATAGTTTAGAAGCTGATAAAAAATTAGATTTTGATATTTGGTATGACAGTAAAAATAATATTATTGTTAAAGTTGAGTATAAGAGACTTGGAAAATGGCAATATATTTTAAAAAAAATTGAATAAAATACTTAATTATTTTCCAGCAACAGTCATATTTTCTATCAATATTGATGGAGAATTTGTTGAATAATTAAATTCTAAATCATTTGCCAATACCATTTTCAAAAACATTTGATTTAAATTGCCTGCAATTGTTACTTCACTAATTGGATATGTAAACTCACCATTTTCTATCATTATACCTCCTGCTCCAAGTGAATAATCTCCTGTTACTATATTTGTTCCATGTCCAATAGTTTCGGTGACGTAAAAAATTTTTTTGTTTGAATTCATTAAGTGATTAAGATCTTGTTTGCCATTTTCGAAATATAGGTTTGTTGTGCCTCCACTTCTTCCATTAGAGTAAATATTAAGTTTTCTTCCATAATATGTATCCATTAAATAATCATTTAATAAACCATTCTTCACTAATGAAAGGTTTTGAATTTTAACTCCTTCATTGTCAAAATATTTTGATCCATTTCCTCTTTTGATGTCTGCTCTATCTACTATATTTATACTATCTGAAAATATTTTTTTGTTTAACTTATCTTTAAGAAAAGATGTACCTCTATAAATAGATGAACCTGAAATCGCGCTACTAAAATAATTTAAAAAACTTTTTGAAATTCTTTTGTCGAAAATTATATCAAATTTTCCACTTTTTATTTTTTGAGGTTTAAGTTTTCTTATAGCAAACTTTGCTGCGTTTGAACCAAGTTCTGATGGTTTAAGTAAATCCTCGAAATGTCGTTTTGAAGTATATTCATAATCTCTTTCCATGCTTCCGTTATTTTTTGAAACTACTTCGCAATAAGCAATATAATTTGAAGTTTTATATCCATTTTTGAAACCTTTGCTATTTCCAAGTAATACTTCAGTTTTTTTCTCACTAAAGGATGAGCCATTGGTATTAACTATCTCTGGATTTTCAAAAGCTATTTGCTCTGCCTCTCTAAGATAATCAATTTTATCATTATTTTCTAAATGAGTTCTATCGAATAAGTCTAACTCTCCAGAATTTTTAAAAAATAGTTTTTCATCTGGTAGAGAGTTGTGCTCGTCTTCAGGAGTTATTTTTGCAGCTTCTACACATCTTTCGATCAACTTTTCTAAATTCTCAGTTTTTAAATTAGTTGATGAAACTGAAGTTTTTTTTTTATTTATATAAGCAGTTATTGACAAACCTATGTTTTCAGCTCTGTCAGATTCATCTAATTTTTTATTTCTATAACTAACTGTTTCAGCAGTACTTTTTACAATTCCAACTTCAACATCAGTTGCACCTTTTTTTTTAGCATTAGAGATACAATGATCAATAATATCACTTAATTTAACATTATATTCCAACATTTTATAGTTGAGTGCCACCTACAGTCATTTTATTGATTAACAATGATGGTTGACCTACTCCAACTGGCACACCTTGTCCCGCTTTTCCACAGGTTCCAATACCTGGGTCTAACATCATATCATTTCCTACCATTGAAACTTCTTTAAGCGCCGATGGACCATCACCAATTAAAGTCGCACCTTTTATAGGAGACCCTACTTTTCCATTTATAATTTCATAAGCCTCTGTACAATTAAAAACAAATTTACCAGAAGTGATATCTACCTGTCCTCCACCAAAACTAACTGCAAATATTCCTTTTTTAACTGATTTAATCATTTCCTCTTGCGAGTGATTTCCGTTTAACATTATTGTATTTCTCATTCTTGGCATAACAACATGCCTGTAGCTTTCTCTTCTTCCATTTCCTGTTGATCTTGTATTCATTAACCTTGCGTTCAATCTGTCTTGCATAAAATTTTTTAGAATTCCATTTTCAATTAATACTGTTTTTTCTGTAGGAGTTCCTTCGTCATCAATTGTTAAACTGCCTCTTTTGTTTTCTAAAGTACCATCATCTATTATTGTAACTCCTTCACTAGCAACCCTTAAACCAACTAAATCATGAAATGCTGAAGTTTTTTTTCGATTAAAATCTCCCTCAAGTCCATGCCCTATTGCTTCATGAATTAAAATTGCTGGCCAACCAGGGCCTAAAACAACTTGCATCTCTCCAGCTGGTGCTGGTTTACTATTTAAGTTAACATCTGCAATTCTTAAAGCTTCATCACAAACACTCTTCCAATTTTTTTCATTTAGATATGCATCGTAATTTTGCCTACCACCGACTCCATAAACAGCCGACTCTTTTCTTCCATTTTTTTCAAGCATGACTGAAACATTAAATCTAACAAGAGGTCTATCATCTGTTAAAAGTTCTCCGCCACTTCTTAATATTTCTATAGCTCTATGCTCACCCAACAAAGTTGCGGTCACTTGTCTTACGGACTGATTTTTATTTCTAACATAATCATTTACTTTGTTTAATATTTCTATTTTCGACTTAAAATTTTTTGCCTCTATTGGATCTTTTTCAGAATAATATTTCTTATTTGTTCTTTTAATTTCGAAGTTATATGTACCACTTGCGGATGATAGAGTTGATTTAAGATTTTTACTAGACTCGTTTAAAGATTTTTTTGATAGGTCACTAGAATGAGAGTATGCAACTACTTCTCCAGTAATTGCTCTCAAACCATATCCTAAATCAGATTTATAAGAAGAGGATTTAATCTGATTATCATCTAATATTATTGACTCTGATTTTGAGTCCTCCAAGAATAATTCACCATCGTCACATTTATTAAGTGTGTCTGAGACAATACTACTTGCTGTAGAAATATCTAATTCAGAATTTTTTAAAATTTTAGACATAATATTAATTTAAGTGACTGTAAAAATTTTTCAATTAGGCGTTTTTGCTTATTTAAATATTCATTAAAAAGGGTATATGCCTATTGTATGAAGATATTTTTCAATGATTCATGCTCCATTTGTAGGTCTGAAATTAATATATACAAGAAACAAGGAATAAAACAGTTAGAATGGATTGATATAACAAATAATAAGAATGCTGAAAAAGATACTCAAAAAACGAGCAAAGATCTATTGAGAAGGTTGCATGTAAAATCTGACGGCAAAATTTACTCTGGAGCAGAGGCATTTATAATCTTGTGGAATAAAATGCCGAAATTTAAACTGCTTGGTAAAATATTATCAATGCCAGTAATTTTTCATATTTTTTCACTAACGTATGAAATTGTCGCTTTCTTTTTATATCTAAAAAACAGAAATCAACTAAAAAATTAGCTTTGAATAATTAAAAGAATTTGACTTACAAAAGACATTAATACTAAAAAACCTAAAAAAACAACCAAATACATATAGGTTATAATTTTGTTTTTTTTTCTTCTAAGGATTATAAATTTTTTATCATCTAATACAGATATATCCCTTTTTCCAAGTACTGGATAATCATAACTCCATCTCCAAATAGAATTGCCCAATCTATTATCAAGTTTGTTATAATAATTTATCCAAGAAACAATCCACAACAAAATAATAAATATTATTACCAATGTTAAAAAAGTTGTTATCATTAAATTTTTTAATTATATTAAAAAATTGAAGTATGTCTATCTGGGGAAGTTTAATTGGAGGAATGATTGGTTTTTCACTCGGTGGGCCTTTTGGAATGCTTTTAGGTTCACTTTTGGGTGGAAAAATCTCAAGAGCAAGATCTCGGGCAGGTTATTATGACGCTGCTCAAGGACAAAGAATGTTTGCTTTATCGTTAATCATTCTTTCAGCGAAACTAAGTAAGGCAGATGGACAAGTAAGCAAGGAAGAGCTGATTGCTGTAAAAGATAAATTAAAGATACCAGAAAATGAATTAGATCAAGTAGGAAAAATATTTAACAAAGCAAAACAAGAAAGTACCGGATACGAACCATACGCTAAACAAATTGCACAATTTTATGGTGGAAATATAAATGTATTAGAAGAAGTAATAAATATTTTATTTTATATTGCTGAGTCAGATGGAAAAGTCAGTTCCTCTGAACTTGAAATGATAGAAAATATTTCAAAAATTTTTGGTTTAAGCGAAGCACAGTATTTAAGTATTAAAGAAAGCAGAAAAGGATCAGATAAATTAAATCCATATGTGGTTTTAGAAAGTAAACCGGATGATGATTTACAAACAATAAGAAAAAAGTATCTTGATTTAAGCAAACAACATCATCCAGATTTGTTATTAAGTAAAGGTGTACCAGAAGAGGTTATAGAAGAAAGTAAAAATAAAATGAGAGCAATAAATAGTGCTTGGGATCAAATACAAAAATTAAAAAAGACTAATTGATGAAAAAAATTTTTAAAATAATTTTGTTATTAAATATATTTTTACAATACTTATTAGTTAATGTTAATGCATCAGAAATTTATCATAATAACGAATTAAAAAAATATTTTGTAGATTTAAAAAACTCTAAAAATTTAGACGAGGCAATCGTTATAGAGAAAAATATTTGGAATTTATGGAACTTACATCCTAAAAATCAATTCTTAACAAATAAATTGGAATTAGGAACTGAACTTATGGAAAATGGTCAACATAAATATGCTTATAAAATATTTTCTAATATAATATTTGAGGATCCTAATTGGTCTGAAGCGTGGAATAAAAGAGCAACAGTACTTTTTTTAATGAAGGAGTATGATTTATCGTTAATTGATATTGAAAAGACCTTAGATCTAGAGCCCCGTCATTTTGGTGCTTTGTCTGGAAGGGCACAAATATATATTGACAAAGCAGAATATCAAAAAGCCTTAGATAATCTTATTCAAACTAGAGAGATTTATCCTTTATCAAGAGGAAACAAGGTGATACCCAAGCTTGAGAAAATTTTAAATATTGAACAAATTTAATTCTGTTTTTTTGATCTAATTCTAGATATCAATTGTGTAAGAGAGTCCACCATCATATCTGATGCTTTAAAAATTTCGTTTGGCTGAAATTCATTAGAAATATTTTTTTCTGGGTTGGTTTTATCTTCTATCACTATACCTTGATTTGGTGAATTGTCTTTTATGTAAATCAATATTAACCATTCTTCATCCTCTGATTCATCCCATTTGATAAAAATTTCACCACTTTCAAATCTTTTATCTATACATCTAAAAATTGACATTTGTCGCGTTATATATCTCTTATTTAATTGAAAAACGAGACTGTTGGCGCTCCTGTAAAAACTTTCGAGTGCAAGTTCTATTTTTTGTCTATCAAGGTTATATTGCTTTTCTTTTTCTAGTAATATTTCACGGCTATCACCATCTTGAATTTCCACTCCAAGAGCCTCGACTCTTTCTCTAATTTTTTGATCTCTTATTTGCTGATATTTTTCTTTTAATTTAGCAATTCTATCTTGAAGTCCATCATAATCTTCTCTTTGCTCTTGAAGAGATATTTTTTCAAGTTTTTCAAGTTCCTTTATTTCTCTAATTCTAAATTTCTCAATTTGCTTTTCTAATTTTATTTCTTGAAGGAATCTCTTTTGTCTTTCTGCTTGTTCTTTTCTAATTATTGCTTGCTCTCTTCTTAGGAATAATTTTAAATCCTTGGCTCGTTCTTTTTCTAATCTTTGTTCCTCTTTAATTTGCTTCTCCTTCAATTTTAAAGTTCTTATTTCTTCATCTTGTTCCTCTTTAATTCTTTTTTGTTTTTCTTTCTCTTCTCTCTCTAATTTTTGAATAATACTTCTTTTCTTCTCTTCCTCTCTCAGAACTTTGTATGAAATAATTCTTTTCTCAATTCCCTGAAAAAAACTTTCTATTTTTTTTTCTAATTTAGAAAAGAAGTTAAAATTTATTTTTGGAAAAGTAGAAATTTTATTTTGTATTCTTACTACTTTAAGAATTAGTTCATCTTTGGTCTTAGAAATTTTTCTAATTTGAAGACTTTTATTTTTTTCAAATTTTTTTTTTATTTTAAATTTTCTTTTTAAAACTTTACTTTTTTTTCTTTTTATTTTATTTTTTTTTTTATAATTTGTTGATCTTTTTACTTTTTTTTTGGGGTAACGTTTAAAGTATTTTTTTTTTTTCTTTTTTTTCATTGGTCAATTATTTACTACCAACAAATTATCGATAAATATAGTCTCTAGTATTAGGAACTGCCGAATGTTTTTTTATAAGTTGCATTTGAAATACAACCTGATCACCCCATCTGAATGCCATTTCACAACCAGCGAGATAAAACTCCCACATTCTTAAGAATTTTTCATCAAACATCTCTAGTACCTGCTCTCTTTTATCTAAAAATCTTTCTTTCCAATTTCTTAATGTATGGCAATAGTGCATTCTCCAAACTTCTAAATCTGAGATGATTAGGCCCGATTTTTCAATAGGTTTTGCAACTTCACTTAAGCTCGGAGTATAACCGCCTGGAAAAATATATTTTGTAATCCACGGATGAGGGTCTCTTGGAGGGTTAACAGAACCTATAGTATGTATTAGAGCTACACCTTCCTCATTTAGTAGTTCTGAAACTGAATTAAAGTAAGTATTGTAAAACTTTCTTCCAACATGTTCAAACATACCTACACTAACAATTCTATCAAATTTTTCATTTAAATCCCTATAATCCATTAATCTAAACTGAACTTGATTTTCTAAACCATTTTCTTTTGCCTTATCAATACTATATTTAAGTTGGTTTTCAGATAAAGTTACTCCAAGTACTTCACATTTGGATTTTTTTGCTATTTCAAGAGCAAGAGTTCCCCAGCCAGAACCTATATCTAAAACTTTCTGATTAGGTTTTAAATTTAATTTTTTAATTATGTGATCAATTTTATTATTTTGAGCTTGTTCTAAAGTATCGTTTTCATTTTTAAAATAAGCACAAGAATATTGTCTTTTTTCATCTAAAAACAAATCATATAATTTTTCAGATATATCGTAATGATGTGCAACATTAGATTTAGATTTTTTTTTTAAATTAAAATTTGTTAAAAATCTATAAGTTCCTCTAATTTTATTTATTAATGCATTGTAGGAATTGGTTTCTGCTCTACCAATGTTTCTTAAAGCTATATCTAGAAATTCAGTCAATGTGCCATTTTCAATAATTACCGATCCATTTGTGTAAGCTTCACCAAAATATAAATCTGGTAATAATAGAAGTTTTTTATGTAAGCTTTTATCTAAAATTTTTAGTGTCAATGGTTTTTCTTTTTTTGGATGACCGATTAAATGTTTATTCAAATTGGCATCTATCAATAGAAACCCATCATCTTTAATTAAAGTATTTAAAAACTCAATTAATTTCATAAAATTAAAGTTTAAAATCTATTGAATTTAATTCAAGAATAAGTTTTTCTTTTTTTTCCTCATTTAAAATACTTAAAGGTGGTAAAATATTATTATAAAAACTATCTCTTTTGCCTAGAAAAGTATGAAGTGCTGAGATTAAATTATACTGATCAAATATTGCCCTTACTTTGCATAGTTTTTCATTTTCTGTTTGCTCTTTTTTATTATGAAAATCATCAAAAACTTTTCTAGCCATACTGCTAGTTACATTACAAGTGGCTGTTATGATTCCAGAACATCCTAGCTCTAAACCTTTTAATAATTTTGACTCTGATCCAGGCAACAAAGAAAAGCCATCAATTTTTAAACTTTCAAATAAATTATATGAGCTATCTTTTACTCCAACAACTTGGGACGGAAACTTGCTCACAATTTTTTGAACACTTTCAGGGCTAAATTTATAACCACAAAGTTTTTCAAAGTTATATAAAATAATTTTAATATCTTTATGAGTATTTATTATTTTTGAATAAAAATTAAAAACTTCTTCATGACCATATTTATAATAGGCAGGTGGCATAATTAAATATTTAGTAAAACCCAATGATTTAGAAATTGAAATAAAATTAATTGTTTCAGTCAAAGAATTAAAACCAGTTCCAATCAAATAATAATCTTTATACTTACTTTTCGATAAGTCGTTTAATAAACTGATTTTCTCAGACACAGATAGCAATTGAGCTTGGCCTGTGCTTCCAAAGATTGCAACTCCATGGCAGCCAGTGTCTATTAAATTTTCTGCGTGTTTGATTGTTTTTTTTACGTCTAATGCAAGATTTTCATCTAATATTGACATACTGGCCGCATAAATGCCTCTAATTTTTTCCATAATATTGATATTTGTATTATAAATTTAAAAAAAAATCACTGAACCAATTTTAAGATATATTTTATGAATACTGCTGTTTACTTGAATTATGTTGGATTAGGTTCAAATCTTCTTCATTTAGCATATTGTCATCAAATTGCTGATAAATATGGACCAATAACTATAATTACACTTTGTAAAAATCTTCAACAAGCATTAAACGGAGATCCAAAAATTAAATCTATAGTCACACTTGATCAAAAAAATAAGACGTTTTTTGGTATATTTAAAATTTCTAAAATCCTGAAGAGTAATAACTTTGATAAAATTTTTATTTATTATCCAAGTTATAGGACACAACTTGCGGCAAAATTAGCATCAATTAAAGAAATAAATTATTATCCTGTACAGGTTAAAAAAAATTTACACTTGGTAAAAACTGCAAAGTTTTATACTGAAAAATGGTTAAATATTAAAAACTGTAAAACTGAAACTAAATTATATATAGATAAAAAAATAAAAAATTTTGCATCTCAAAAATTAAAAGTTGGTTGTAAAAATATAGTCTTAGGAATTGGATCTTCTGGACCTACAACTAAATGGGGTGTTAAAAATTATATCAATTTAGCAAAAAAAATAATTAATAACTCAGAATCTTATTTTCATATTTTATGTGGACCAACAGAGTCACAACTTGCCGATGAATTTATAAATGAAATTGGAAATGAAAATTGCAATTCACTAAGTTCACTTTCAATATCTGACTTGGTTCCTATAATCTCACAATGTGATATTTATATTGGTAATGACTCATTTGGCCATCATGTAATGTCTCAATCAAGCAAACCTTGTTTTATAATAATGCTTGATACACCTAGAGCTTACACAGATTACAGTGTAAATCAGTATAAAATATTACCAGATAACATTGATGCTGATATTATAGATCATGATACAAGAGTTAATCCAAAAGATATTTTAGTTGATGATGTATTTAACAAAATTAATTCAGTTTCTTATTAAGATATATCTTGCAAAACTATTTCTTTAGCTTCATTCACTAAACTAGACAATCTTGTTGTATCTGGAGAAATATCTGGATGAATTTTTTTTTGAATTTTTGCATGTGCTTTTTTAACATCATCTTTTGTAATTTTTTTATTTCTATCTAAATTTAAGATTTTGTAAGCCTCATCTACACTTAAAGAAGCATTATTCATTCCAGCGTTTTGTTTAAATGAAAATCTATTCGATGACCTTAAATATTGTAAAAGTCTGAATAATCCAATTATCTGATAAAGAGTTAATCCTTTAAGTTTGATTATTCCAAGACTTAATAAAATAAGTGGTAAGGAAAATAGAAATCTTCCTCCAAAAGCTAATAAAATTGCCAGAAGTATTGATCCTACAAAAATAAATACTCTAAATGCTTTGGATATTTTTTTTGCTGGTGCTCTTGCAATAATCCTTAAGAGTAAATAAATAATCACAAAGGCAATTAAAGTAAAAATTATAATATTCATCTTAAATGAAAATACCACAATTAACTAAGAAACCCGAATTAAAATCTTGTCACAATGTTGACTGGGAGGATAACTATAGTTGGATACATCAAAATAATATTTTAGAAGTTTTGAGGGATAGTTCTAAACTTTTACCAGATGTTAGAAAATACCTGGAGGATGAAAATGCATATGCTGAACATCACCTAAAAGATACAAAAGATATTCAAAAAAAATTATTTGATGAGATTAAAGGTAGAATTAAATTGGATGATGAGTCTCTGCCATATAAAGATAGGATTTTTGAATATTGGACTAAAACAACAGCAAAAGGAAATTATTCAATTAAGCTTAGAAAAAAAATTGGGACAAATATAGTAGAAGAGATTTGGAATGGAGACAGTGAAAAAGAAAAATTAAAAACTGAATATTTTGGTGTTGGTGATTTAGAGGTAAGTTATAATGATAAATATCTAGGATACTCTTTAGATTTAAAAGGTTCTGAGTATTATACAATTTACATTAGAGATATTGAAAATAATAAACTTGTTACTGATAAAATTGAGGATACGAGTGGCAGCATAACTTTTAGTTTAGATGATAAATTTATTTTCTATTCGAAATTAGATGAGCATCATAGACCTAGAAAAATCTTTAGACATAAGTTGGGAACTTCCACTAAAGATGATCAATTAGTTTTTGAAGAAAAAAGTGAGGCCTTTACCTGTGGTATTGGATTAAGTTCAGATGAAAAATATTACTTTATTTCTACATCCGATCATAATACCTCAGAACAATATTATTTTAGTATTGACGAAGAAAATCCTAAACCGAAATTAATAAAAGAGAGAAAAAGAGGAATAATTTATTCAGTCAATTCTTGGAATGATAAATTTTATTTACATACTAATGAAGGAGCTGAAGATTTTAAAATTGATATTTGCGAAGATTTAAAGAAACAAAACTGGAAAACTTTTATTCCTGCCAAAGACGAGGTTCTAATTGGTGGTCTAGTTTTTTTAAAAAATTGGATAATAAGATCTGAAACTTCAAATGCTCTTGGAAAATTAATTGTAAGAAATCCTAAGACTGGCGAAGAACATGATTTAAATTTTGTAGATGAAAAAGTTATAGTACCTAGCATTTCTTTAAAACAAAGAAATAAAGATACTGATGAAGTATATCTTTCTTATTCCTCTCCAAAAACTCCTGGTAGGGCTTATAAATATAATTTAAAAACTAATAATAAAAAACTTGTCAAAGAACAAGAAATACCTTCAGGGCATAATCCAGATGATTATATTGTTGAAAGATTAGAGTGTCCATCTCATGACGGAAGATTGGTTCCAATAACAATAACGAGACATAAAAAAACAAAGATAGATGGAAATGCAAACGTGCTTTTATATGGTTACGGATCTTATGGAAGCTCAATGTCTCCAGGGTTTTCATCAACAAGACTTAGTTTACTTGATAGAGATATAATTTGGGTTACGGCGCACATTAGAGGTGGAATGGAAAGAGGGATGAAGTGGTGGAAAGAAGGTAAATTACTAAATAAAAAAAATACCTTTAAAGACTACACTGCAGCCGCAAAATTTTTAATTGATAAAAATTATACTTCAAAAGGAAAGATTATTGGAATGGGAGGATCTGCCGGAGGATTGTTAATGGGGGCTGTAGTAAATGAGGCTCCAGAATTATTTTTAGGAGTTATAATGGCAGTTCCTTTTGTAGATTCTTTAACTACCAACCTAGATCATTCTTTACCATTAACAGTCGGTGAATTTGATGAATTTGGAAATGCAAAAGAAAACCAAGAACACTTTGATTACATTTACTCTTACGCACCATATCATAATATTAAAAAAATGGATTATCCGCATATTTTTATCACCACTAGTTTAAGCGATAATAGAGTATTGTTTGATGAGCCTGCAAAATTTACAGCTAAATTAAGAGATTATAAAACTGATAATAATTTACTGTTGTTGAAAACAGAAATGAATGCTGGTCACGGTGGTAAAACTGGAAGAGATAGTGCTATAGAGGAAGTTGCATTAGACTACGCGTTTGCATTAAAAATCTCTGACAAAATCTAATTTTAACTGGTTGAAAATCTAAAATTCATTACTAAATATATCCTGCAAGTCGCCTAAAGGGATTTGCACAAATAAACTTGCTTAAAAAAGGAGGATATATGACAAGTAAGGATCTATCTATATTCAACTCATTAAGACCATTTTCAATTGGTTTCGACGACATGTTTGATCAATTCGAAAATATGTTGGGCAATGGAGGTTTGACAATGCAATCAAATTATCCACCATACAACATAAGAAAAACAGGTAAGGACAACTATGCAATAGAAGTTGCTCTTGCTGGTTTTAGTAAAGATGATGTTGAAGTTGAGTTTGAGGACAATTTATTAACAGTAAGAACTAAACAAGTTAATAAGTCTGAAAACAAAAATGAAGACGGTGAAGTAATTCATAGAGGTATTTCGCAAAGACAATTTGCTAGATCATTTACAATTGCTGATGATGTGAAAGTAAATGGTGCTGAGTTAAAAGATGGTCTTTTGACAGTAGCTTGTGAAAGGATTTTGCCAGATCATAAGAAAAAAAGACTTATTGAAATAAAATAAGTAATAAACCTTGCTTGTGGGGATTTTCCCCACAAGTTTAAATACAGCCACTTGACGAAAATTTCACAATTGTACCATTAGAGTTAACTTCAAACTTTCTTTCACAAGGAATTCCATATTTTTTAGTTTTATAAACTAAAATTTCGTTTCCGTTTTCACTGATATAATCAGAGGAAGGTGCTCCAATTTCCATTCTAAGCTCGCTCACAGGTTTTCCCACGAACATTCCGAATGTTTCATTTTCTTTTTCAACTACTTCGTCAGATTTTTTTTTTATTGTTTGACAACCATTTAATAAAACAAAAATAATTAATAATGTTGCTATAAAATTATTATTCATCACAATTAAATAACAATAAATTGTGTCATAAATAAAATTAAATTGTTGGTTGTAAATATATCGTTATTAACCACATTTTGATCATAAATTAGCGTATTTGTTGGGATTTTTTAAAACGAATCAATTACTGTTTCTCCAAAGTAAGGGAGGTCTAATGTTAGATAACTACTTTAAATATAAACAACATAAGACGGACTTTAAAACAGAAGTTGTTGCTGGTGTGTCAACTTTTTTGACTATGGCATATATAATGTTTTTAAACCCGCTTATATTGTCTGAGGGAGGCTTTGATAGAGGTGGTGTATTTACTGCCACGGCTTGTGCGACGGCACTTGCTTGTTTCATCTGTGCTTTCTACGCAAAAACTTGGCCTGTTGGACTAGCGCCTGGAATGGGAATAAATGCATTTATTGCCTACGGTGTATGTCTTGGAATGCAATATACACCTGAAGAAGCTTTGGGTGCTGTGTTGGTCGCTGGTGTAGTGTTCTTAATAATATCACTAACACCAATCAGAGCTTGGTTGATTAACTCAATTCCAAAAAGTTTAAAACTTGGAATAGGTGCTGGAATTGGATTATTCTTGGCTATAATAGGATTCCAAATCATGGGATTAACTTCTGATAATCCTGCGACTTTGGTTGGCCTTGGAGATCTTTCCAATCCACTTCTATTGCTTGGTGCTGGAGCTTTTGTTTCAATGATTGTAATGGAACAAAAAGGTATTAAAGGAAATATAATTATTGGAATTGTAGGATTTAGTGCAATCGCTTGGATAACAGGCTTAGGAGATTTTTACGGTGTTGTTTCACCACCACCTTCAATGACTTATCTCTTCAAGTTTGATTTAGGTGCCGCATTATCAGCTTCAATGGTTACAGTAATATTTACTTTATTCTTTATCGACTTTTTTGATACAGCTGGAACACTGACTAGTGTTGCGAACGTATCTGGAAAAATAGGTAAAGATGGTAAAATACAAGACATTGATAAAGCAATGCTTTCAGACAGTGTATCTACAGTTGCTGGTGCCATGATGGGTACTTCTACTGTAACTACTTATGTTGAGTCAGCTGCGGGAGTTAAAGCAGGTGGTAGAACAGGAATGACATCCTTAGTAATAGGTATTCTATTCCTATTGTGTCTATTCTTCAGTCCACTAGCTACTAGCTTACCTAAAGAAATAGATGGAGCTGCGCTTATATATATTGCAACACTATTTGTCAGAAATATAACTGACATAGAGTGGGATGATATATCTGAATCAGGTCCTGCTGTTCTTGCTATGATAGCAATGCCATTTACATATTCTATATCACATGGAATTGCTCTAGCATTTATTTCTTATGCTGCAGTAAAACTTGTTACAGGTAAATTTGATACAAGTCCTGCAATATGGGTAATTGCTATAGCAAGCGTAATAAGTTTTGCTATATAAATTAAAGATATAAATTAAATTTTTAAGAAGGCGGTCTTTTTAGATCGCCTTTTTATTTTTGGTGTTTTTTTTTAATATCTTCAATTCTAATTTCTTCATAGATTTCAAAAGGCTGTACAATCCATGGATTTGCATCTAATTTTACTGCACAAAAATCAGGCTCAAAAGTTGATTTTTGTTTTTTCCATAATGTTGCGGTTTTAATATCATCAATTTTTCCTTTGATTGGACCATATTGCTTTAACCAATCGATACTTTTGTTGAATGTAATTCCTGTATCGGATAGATCATCACACAATAAAATTCTTCCACCCATATTAGGAGCTATTGAGCTCATTTCTCTTGAAAAAACAATATCGCCTTGTTCATCTTCAATTCCTTTTCCACTGTAAGACTCCACTGCAAGATATGCGCACTTCAATTTAAATATTCTACTTAAAACGTCTATCATTGGAGCTGCTCCCCGCATTATACCTATTAATATTGTAGGCTTATATCCACTATCATCGATTTGAACAGCTAGTTTCTCAACAGTTCTGTTGTATTCCTCCCAGCTTACGATTAATTTTTCTGACATTTAAAAAAGACTAATTTTTGAAAATAAAAATTATAGCCGCTAGAATTATCAAAGCAACTATTGATGCTACTAAATAATGCAACCTGTGAATGTTTCTGCCTCTAAGGTTAAAATAATGTCTTGCTAAAACTGAAATTATTCCAATTAAAACAAATATTGCCCAATTATATTTATGATAAACTAAAAAACTAGAGTGGCCTGACAACATTATAAATAATACTAAAAAAGTAGAATAATTATTATGTATTGATCTTTGTTTTGCTGCTAGAGAGAGACTCATATCAAATTTTTTGGATCTTTTGCTACTGTTTATAATATTCATTTGGTTAGGAATTATAACTGTAAAAACGTTTGCAAACATATTCGAACCAATTATTAATCCTACACTTAAGATTGCAAACTTTGGACCAAATATTTTTGTTAAGCCAAAAGTTAAAACGGTTAACAATATTAACATTGTAGTAAGAAATAAGAACTCATTTTTAATTAAATCGGATTTACATAAAAAATCATAGATAAACCACGAAATTACCAGGGAGAGAACTGAATATAAAATAGCTGAGGTTGGTGAAATAACTAGCACCCTTTTATCAACCATCAAAACCCCTGCGTTGTAGTAATAAATTACAAAAAGGAGTAAAATGCCAGTTACAAATGTTAGATAACTTTGCCATTTAAATATCACTAGTTGTTTAAGATAAATACTATCAGGGGATGTTTTAAGTCTTGAGAGCTTGTAAAAAAAACCTGAATGCATCAAATAACCTTCACCATCGATGTCTTTACTAGTGATTTTTTTATTTAATTTGTTGTCTAAATAATTAAATAAAAAACTGTTACCCACCCATAGAATAGCAAACAGTACGTGCGCCCATCTTAAAATAACCTCGGACCACTTTATTGTATAAGTTAGAATATCCATTTAATATTTAATTTTGTCGTTTTTCTTTTCCCAAATTTTAAATGCTTCCAAAGCTTCATCTCGATGCATTTGATACATTTTTATTTTCCTAGAATTTATATTTTTATTTATTTCTGAGTAAATGAAAGAATCATCGAAATCAATATTCTTTGCATCCAATCTTGTATTTGCGTAATAAATATTTTCAATATGTGCCCAGTAAATTGCAGAAAGACACATTGGACATGGTTCACATGTAGAATAAAGATCGCAATCTTTTAAGAAAAAATTATTTTGATTTTGACATGCATTTCTTATAGCTACAATCTCTGCATGAGCAGTTGGATCATTATTAGACGTTACTTGATTAAAACCTTCGGCAATAATTTTATTATTTTTGACAATTACGCAACCAAAAGGTCCTCCACTTGTTTTTGCACTCTGAATTGATAACTCTATCGCCCTAAACATAAATTTTGATTTATTTTCCATTAGATTTAATTTTTCTTTTTAATTTGTTTATACTCATTAATATTTTTTCAGGAGTTGCGGGTGCATCAAGTTCAGGTGTTTTTTTGTAGTTTGAAATGGATGCTATTGCGTCTTTAATTGCAAAGAAAACACTCATTGCAAGCATCAATGGAGGTTCTCCTGTAGTTTTTTGTTTATTAACGACATTTTCAACATTGGAACCTCTTTTAAAAATTTCTACATTAAACTCATCTGGAGTATCTGTTACAGCTGGAATTTTATAAGTAGATGGTGAATAAGTTCTTAATTTTCCAGATTTATCCCAAACTACCTCTTCCATGGTAAGCCATCCTTGTCCTTGAACAAATCCACCCTCTATCTGTCCAAGTTCAAGAGCTGGATTAATGGCATTGCCTGCATCATGAATTATATCAACTCTGTCTACTTTATTTTCTCCAGTAAGTGTATCAATTGTTACTTCGGTTACAGCTGCACCATAACAAAAGTAATAAAATGGCCTCCCTTTAAATTTCTGCTTATCAAAGTTTATTTTTGGGGTTGAGTAAAAACCAGATGAGGATAGTGAAATTCTATTTAAATAGGCCTCTTGAATAATTTTTTTAAAGTTGAAAGTTCTATTACCGATATAAATATTTTCATTTCTATATACAGGTTCAATTTTAGATAAAATATTATATTTTTTTTTTATAAAATTATTTAGATTAGTTTTAATTTTTTTTGTAGCATTTAATGTTGCTGCTCCATTTAAATCTGTTGTTGATGACGCTGCGCTTGCTGATGTGTTAGGAACTTTAGAGGTATTTGTTGAGGATATTTGTACTTTTTCAAATGGCAATCCAAATGTATTTGCAACAAGTTGGGCTATTTTTGTGTGTGTACCCTGCCCCATTTCGATACCTCCATGATTGAGATGTATACTTCCATCAGTATATATGTGTACTAATGCGCCAGCTTGATTTAAGTGAATTGTTGTAAAAGAAATTCCAAATTTGACTGGGGTTAAAGCTATCCCCTTTTTTTTAAATTTATTTTTAATATTAAAATTTTTAATTTGATTATATCTTTTTTTATAATTGGATTTATCTAACAGACTTTTAAAAATATCATGAATTACGTTATCATTAATTTTCATTCCATAGTGAGTAACATTATTTTCGTTTTGACCGTAAAAATTTTCTTTTCTAACATCACTTGGGTCTTTTTTTAAAAATCGTGAAATATTATCTATAATATTTTCTATTGCCATCATACCTTGATTGCCCCCAAACCCCCTAAATGCTGTTGAGGATGATGTGTTGGTTTTGCATAAATAATTTTTAACTTCTAAATCTGATAAATAGTATGCATTATCTAAATGTAATAATGCTCGTTCATTAATCGCATATGAGAGATCAGGAGACATTCCACACCTAGATGCAAGTTTTAATTTTAATCCTTCAATTTTCCCGTTATCATTAAATCCTACTTCATACTCAGAATAAAAATCGTGCCGTTTACCTGTTAATATAATATCATCATCTCTATCTAGTCTAAGTTTAATTGGTTTTTTAGTTTTGTGAGACAACAATGCACAAATAGCTGCTGTCATAAAATTTGTTTCTTTACCACCAAATCCACCACCTATTCTTCTGACTGTAACAGTTATTGAATTGCTTTTTTGTTTTAGCATCTTTGCAATAATTTGCTGTGTTTCAGAAGGATGTTGGGTTGAACTATAAACCTGCAAATTATTATCTTCTTGGGGAATTACTAAACAAACTTGTCCCTCCAAATAAAAATGTTCCTGGCTACCTGTATTAAATTTACCAATTAATTTATTTTTAGACTTATTAATTTTATTTTGTGGATTTCCTTTTTTGATAATTCTTGGGTTAAAAAGAAGATTATTTTGTTTAAGTGCCTCTTCAATAGTTATAATAGGTTTTAATTCTGAATAAGTAATTTTAGCTTTTAATACAGCTTTTCTTGCAAATTCTGTGGTAGTTGCCGCAACTGCAAATAGTGGTTGGCCAAAATATTCAACTTTTGTTTTGGGAAATATTGGGTCTCCATCAAATACTGGGCCTACATCATTACGACCTGGAATATCTCTAAAGGTTGCAACCGATATTACTCCTTCACTTTTTTCTACATTACTCAAATCAATTTTTTTTATCTTGGCATGAGCTTTCTCACTCCATCCAATTGCACCATGTAAAGTATTGGAGGGTTCGGCAATATCATCGGTATATTGGGCAAAGCCAGATACATGCTTTGATGCACTATCGTGCGGTATACTTTGACCTTTTAATAATTCCTCGTTTCTCATTAATTAATTCTTATTGTTTGTTTGTTCTTTATTTCATAAAAGGCTTTTAATAATAAATTTTTAGCTACAGCCAATCTATACTCGCTGCTTGCCCGCATGTCATCTAATGGTGAAAAATCTTTATTTATTAAATTAATAGCATTACTAAATGAGTTTTCAGTGAACTCTGAATTTATAAGTTTTTTTTCAATTGCTGATGCTCTTTTAGGGATAGCGGACATACCACCATAAGCTATTGCAGCTTTTGTGATTTTATTTTTTTTAATTAAAAAACTAAATGACCCACAAACTGAAGAAATGTCATCATCAAACCTTTTTGAAATTTTATAGGCTTTAAAAATATTATCTTTTTTAATTGGTATTTTTATTGAATATATAAATTCACTTTTCTTCAGTTTTGTTTTTCTATAAGAAATAAAGAATTCATTTAAAGAATAAATTTTTTTTTGATTTTTTCCTTGAACAACTATTTTTGCATCAAGTGTTAGCAATAGAGGTAGCGTATCTCCAATAGGCGATGCTGTTGCAATATTTCCTGCAACAGTGCCTACATTTCTTATTTGTAAGGACCCATATCTTTTTAATATATCGTGAAAATCTAAAAAATAATTTTTAATAGCGTTTTGAAATTCAAAAAGTGAAGTTGTGGCACCTATTTCCAACAAATTTCTATTTTTTTTTATAAAATTTAATTTTTCAATAGAATTTAATGAGATAATTGTTTTAATTTCTTTTCTAAATTTTGTTACTTCAAGAGAAAGATCAGTTCCTCCACTCAGAATTTTTGCATCAGGATATTTATTTAATAATTTTTTTAAATTGCTGATTGTTTTTGGTGCAAAGAATTTTTTACCTTTATTATTAATTTCAATATCAGTGCTTTTAATATTTTTTAATAATTTAATAGTTTTGTTTTGTTCCTTTTTAAATTGATCGTGATCATTTTTATTGTTCAAACTTTTAGCGGCATCAATTATTGGTCTATAACCAGTACATCTACATAAATTTCCTGATAAAGCCTCTTCAACTATCTCATTATTAATCAATCTATTATTTTTATGCATTGAAAATAAGGACATCGTAAATCCAGGTGTACAAAATCCGCATTGGGAACCATGAAATTTAATCATTGCCTCTTGAACAGGATGAAGACTTTTTCCATTACTTAAATCTTCAATTAAAATTAATTGTTTTCCATTTAAAATTGGTAAAAAACTAATGCAAGCATTTATAGCTTTATAAACTATTTTATTTTTATTAAGCTCACCTAATACTATAGTGCATGCGCCACACCCTCCTTCAGCACAACCTTCCTTCGTACCAGTCATTTTTAAATCGTTTCTAATATAATTTAAAATTGTTTTATTTGGATCAGGATTTTTTATTTTAAATATTTTATTATTAAATAAAAATTTAATTGTATCGGAAACCATCAGCTCCCTCTATATGTTGAATAACTCCAAGGCGATACTAGCAACGGAACATGATAGTGCTCGTTATTTTTTGAAATTCCAAATCTTATAATAACATCATCTAGGAATGGAGTAGTTTCTGTTTTAAGAATACTTTTGAAATAATCACCTATATAAAAAACTAATTCATATTTTCCATTTTTAAAATTATCTTTTTCAATAAGAGGACCATCTGATCTTCCATCAGAATTTAAAACTATAGAGTTCAATTTTTTTTTTTCACTCCCATTGATATAAAATAAATCAACTTTTATTCCTTTTCCTGGTTTTCCAGAATATATATCTAAAACATGTGTAGTTAATTTGGTCATATTGATTATTGTATATTACACAAAAACAAATAATTAATATATTAAAACTTAAATAAACGTCCAGTATGAGCTTAGAAAATGATCTTAATAATTTAAATAGAGATAAATTTATATCTTTGTTTGGAGCTATTTTTGAAAAAACACAATGGATAGCAGAAAAACTTTTGGAACATAAACCATTTA
>CACIKJ010000009.1 GCA_902587215.1 uncultured Pelagibacteraceae bacterium
GAAATAAGTTTTCCTAAATCCTTTAAAAACGAAAATAAACTTGGTTCAAGCTGTCTGACTGTGATGGTTAAAAGGGGCAATGAAGTTAACTTTGAATATTCTAAAAATCTAGTAATTGAAAAAATTAACTCCTATTTTGGCTATGATGCAATACAAAGTATAAAATTGTTATCTTTTGAGGAAAAAAATGATGAATTTAAGCAAAAGCAAGGCAATAATCATGTGACAAAAAATAAATTTAAAAAACAAATTTCTGATATTAAAAATGAGAAGATTAAAAATTCTCTAATTGAGCTAACAAAAGTTTATAAAAAAAAATGAAAAAAATAATATTTGTCTTATTAATATTCTTATCAGGCACTTTTAGTTTAAATGCTGAGAGTAATGTAAAAAGAATTTATGAAGGAAGTTCGGATGCAAAAATTACAATTTTGGCTTTTGAGTCATTGACTTGTTCACATTGTGCAGACTTTCATAAAAATATTTATCCTGAGCTCAAAAAAAATTTTATTGATAAGGGTTTTGTTAAGTTAGAATACAGAAATTTTCCTTTAGATCTAGCGGCTTTCAATGCTGCTAAGGCAGCACAGTGTAGAGCTGATAAAGGTGAAGAAATTTTACACTTTCTTTACCAAAATCAAAATGAGTGGGTAAAAGGAAACTCAATAGAAGAACTCAATAATAATTTACAAAATATTTTAGCATCCCAAAATTTTGGTATAAATTACGATCAATGTATTAAAGATAAAATCATTGAAGATTTCGTTTTAGAAGATCGAATCGAAGGTGTTAAAAAATACAACGTGAGCGCTACTCCAACAATTATAATCAATGAAAAAAAGTTTGATAAACCATTAACTTATAAAAATTTAGAAAAAACTTTAGAAAAACTGTTATAAGTTAGCTTATGGAGTTTAAAAAAATCCAGTTAAATGGATTTAAATCATTCTCAGAAAAAACAACCTTTTTAATTGAAAGAGGTTTAACAGGTATAGTAGGTCCTAATGGTTGCGGTAAATCTAATATTGTAGAGTCACTTAGATGGTGTATGGGAGAAACCTCTGCCAAAAGCATGCGGGGATCAGGCATGGAAGATGTTATTTTTTCAGGTACATCAAATAAACCTTCAAAAAATATCGCAGAAGTAAGTATTAATATTTCAAATCCTGAAAAATCAGGATCCTTTCAATTCAAAGAGATGGAAGAAATAGAGATTAGAAGAAAGATAGAGAGAGATAAAGGCTCACGTTTTTATGTTAATGAAAAAGAAGTTAGAGCTAAAGATGCCCAAATGTTTTTTGCAGATCTCTCAACAGGAGCACACTCTCCCTCAATAATAAGCCAAGGTAGAATTGGATCACTGGTTACAGCAAAGCCTCAAGATAGAAGAGCAATTTTAGAGGAAGCAGCTGGAATTTCAGGATTACATGCCAGACGCCATGAGGCTGAGCTTAGACTAAATGCTGCAGAAAATAATTTGAAAAGAGCAGATGAACTAAGAAGGCAACTTGAAAAACAATTAACTAGTCTTGAAAAACAAGCTGAAGAAGCAACAAAATATAAGAATATATCAGATGAGATTAAAAAAGTTGAGGCCGGTTTGTATTATTTAAAAATTAGAGAAATTGAAAATGAGATCAAAGTTGAAAACGAAATAAATTCTGATGCTGAAAAAGAGTATTCTTTATTCAACGAAAAAATATTAGATCTAGAAAACTTAATTAAAAAATTAGAAAATGAACTTATCCCAATTAGAGATAATAATTTGGAAGTAATTTCTAGAATTCAAAGATTAAATTTAGAATTAAAAAATTTAGATGAAGAAACTGAAAGAATGTCTAATGAAATAGAAACAACCAAAATATCATTAAAAACTATTGAAGAGGATGAGGGTAGAGAAAAAAGTATAGTAATTGACGCAAATTCTAATGAAAAAAGACTTAAGGAAGAAAAACATGAATTGATTGAGATCGACTCGAAATATTATGATACAGAAAAACAGTCTAACGAGGACTTAGAGGCTGCGAAAAATAAATTAAATCTAGAAATAGATAAAGTTAAAGAATTGATAAATGCACAGAGAAGTAATGATGCCATTACAGTTCTCGATAATTGTAAAGCTATAATAGAGGAATATGCAAATAGTTTTAGTAAAAATCAAAATATTAAAAAAGAGTCTACAAAAAGAAAGGAAAGAATTAATAATATAGATACAGAAATTGAAAGTTGGAGAAATTTGTTGGTTAATTCAGAGAAAATGATTATTCAATTAGGAAGTAGAAAAGAAAAACTCAATGTTAGGCTATCAGAATTGGAAAAGAAACCTAATTTAAATGCAGAAAAAAAAGGTCAAATTTCAGAAAATTTAAGAATTTCTGAAAAGGAAAAAGAAAGTAATGAAACAAAAATGAATAATTTTGAATCACAATTAGAAGAAAATAGATCTAAGTTAAATGAAATTAAAGAAAATTCTATTACTGTAAGAGAGAAAAGAGCCAGTGCTAATGCAACGATAGTTGGATTAAATAAAAGAAAAAGTGATTTAATTGAAAGAGTTGAAAGTGAATTAAATATTCAGGAAAACAATCTTTTAGAATTCTCAAATTTAGAAATGGCAGAAGATTTTCCAGATACTGTTACTCAAGAGGAACTTTTAGATAAGAAAAAGAGAGATAGAGATAATTTAGGTTCTGTAAATTTAAGAGCAGATGAAGAGACCGGTAAATATAAAGATGAAATCACAAAAATGGAAAAAGATAGAGAAGATATTGTTTCTGCTATAACAAAACTTAAGGATAGTATTAATGAATTAAATCAAAAAGGTAGAGAAAGACTTCTCGATGCATTCGATAAAGTTAGTAGAAAATTTAATGAAGTTTATAAAAAACTCTTTAATGGTGGAAATGCAAAACTAGAACTGGTTGACTCAGATGATCCTTTGGATGCTGGATTAGATTTATTAGTAAGTCCTCCAGGAAAAAGACTGCAATCAATTACATTGTTGTCTGGTGGCGAACAGGCTTTAACAGCTCTATCCTTAATCTTTGCTGTTTTTTTAACAAACCCAGCTCCAATTTGTGTTTTAGATGAGGTAGATGCTCCCTTAGACGATGCAAACGTTACAAGGTTTTGTAACTTGCTTGAGGAATTAACAAGAATAACAACAACTAAATTTATTATTGTAACTCACCATGCCTTAACAATGTCTAAGATGGACAGGCTATACGGTGTCACTATGCCTGAGAAAGGCATAAGTCAGCTAGTATCTGTAGATCTACAAAAAGCAGAGAGCCTAGTTGCATAAATGCCTGACGATTTAAAAACTCGCTTAAAAATTGCAAAATCAAATTTTAAAAAGAAAAACCCACCTAACAAGGATAACGAAAAATCTAGCTTTGGTAAGGCTTTTCAGCTAAGTACTGAGCTTGTGTCTGCGGTATTAGTAGCCACAATTATAGGGTTTATTTTAGACAATTGGTTTGATACTAAACCGTGGTTAATAATAGCATTCTTTTTTATTGGTGTGGCTGCAGGAATTATCAATGTTATCAGATCAGCAAAAAAAATGCAGAAAGATTAAATATAAATGGCAGCAAATCCAATGACTCAATTCAATGTGTATAGAATTGGGCCAGAAATTAAGCTTGGTGAAATAGATATTTCGTTTACAAACGCAAGTTTATTTATGGTAATCAGCACTATTGCTATTTTATTAATATTTAATTTTGGGGCAAAAAAAAATACGATCATACCAAATAAACTACAATTACTTGGTGAATTAAGTTACTCATTTATATCTAAAATGATTAGTGATACCGCTGGCTCAAAGGCTAAACCATACTTCTCATTTATATTTTCTCTATTCATGTTTGTTTTATTTTGTAACATGTTAGGAATGATACCTTATACATTTACTGTAACCAGTCATATAATTGTAACTTTTGTATTAGCAGCATTTATATTTATTGGTGTAACAATAATTGGCTTTATAAAGCATGGTATAGGGTATTTAAAATTATTTGTGCCAAGTGGCGTACCTATGGTTTTACTACCATTAATAGTAGTAATAGAAATTATTTCTTATTTAAGTAGACCGATAAGTTTATCGGTAAGATTGTTTGCCAATATGATGGCAGGACATACAATGATGAAAGTATTCGGAGGCTTTGTAGTAAGCTTAGGAATAGTGGGAGGATGGCTTCCGCTTGGCTTTTCAGTTGCACTTACAGGTTTAGAAATTTTAGTGGCATTTCTTCAAGCTTATGTATTTGCAATTTTAACATGTATCTATTTAAATGATGCATTAAATTTACACCATTAAATTTATAGGAGGATATAATGGAACTAGAAGCAGCAAAAATGATTGGAGCAGGCTTGGCAGCTATTGCTCTAGCAGGTGCAGGAGTTGGAATAGGAATTATTTTTGGTAATTACCTATCTGGAGCGATGAGAAATCCTTCAGCGGCTCAAAAACAATTTCCGAACTTATTGTTAGGTTTTGCATTAGCAGAAGCTACAGGATTATTTGGTTTAGTTGTTGCGTTAATTATTTTATTTGCATTTTAATTAATGGTAAAAAAAATAATATTTAAAAATCTTATTGTATATTTTTTATCAATAAATTTTGTACAAGCGGCAGAAAGTGGAGGCATGCCTCAACTAGATCCAGAATTTTGGGTTTCACAAATTTTTTGGTTGGTCATAACTTTCGGAATTTTATATTTAGCATTATCTAAATTAATCTTACCAAAAATTAGCGATAATCTAGAAACTAGAAAATCTCAAGTTTTAGATAATTTAGAGCTAGCTGAGAAACAAAGAAATGAAAGCGAATCAAAATTAAAAGAGTTTGATAGTATTATTTTAAAATCAAAAATTGACGCAAAAAATCTTTTCAATGAATCGAGAAAAAAATTATTAGACGACATTAACAAAAAAAGAGAAAAACTTGAGGAGGAAATGGATAAAGAAGTCAAGATTATAGAGGCTGAAATCAATGAACTTAAAAAAAAATCTCCTGAAAGAATAAATAAGATTGCAATTGAAACCTCAGAAGATTTGATCAATCAATTAATTGGTGCAAAAGTTAATAATAGTAGTATTACCGCAATTGTAACTGATGTCGCCAGCAAAAATAAAACTCAATGACTTTTGATGCAACATTCTGGGTAGCCGTATCTTTCTTTATTTTCTTTGGAGCTCTATTTTATTTAAAAGTTCCTGGAAAAATAAATGAATTGTTGACTAGCATGATAACAGATATCAAAAAAGAAATTGACGAAAGTGAAAAACTTAGAACAGAAACTAAAAGAATGCTAGATGAAGCTCAAAAAAAATTAAATACTGCAGATAAAGAGGTAAATAAGATTTTAAAACAAGCTAAAAACGATAGTGAAAAACTTGTCATAGAAATGAACGAAAAGTTTCATTATTCCTCTGAAATCAAAAAGAATGCTACAAAACAAAAAATTAATCAAATGAAGGAAAGCGCTATAAAAGACATAAAAAATACCTCCATAAAAATAGCAATTGAATCAGTTAAAAAAATCATCTCCACATCAGTCGATAAATCAAAACTAGACAATCTTTTTGACAAAAATCTGGAAGAAACTAAAGCTGAATTAAAAAAAATTAATTCTTAAAATTTAACTTTTATAGGTTAAATTTATATATTATGAATTCAATAATTATCGGTTCCGGTTTTGGTGGTATTGCAGCCGCACTCCGTTTAAAAGCTAAAGGTCACAATGTAACTTTAATTGAAAAACACAATGATCTTGGTGGAAGAGCTAGAGTGTTCAAAAAAAATGGTTTTACATATGATGGTGGTCCAACGGTAATTACAGCTCCATACCTTATTAATGAATTATTTGAATTATTTAAAAAAAATCCAAAAGATTATATAAAACTTAAACCACTTGATACTTGGTACCAATTTGTATTCGAAGATAAGTCTAAATTTAATTATTCGGGAAATGAAAATGAGATGAAAAATCAAATTGAAAAAATTAACAGCCAAGATGTTGAAGGTTATACAAAATTAGTTAATTTCACAAAAAAAATTTTTGATAAAGGTTACACTGAACTATCTGATGTGCCATTTAATAAACCATTTGTAATGATGCAACAGTTGCCAGCTTTGTTAAAATTAAAAAGTTATAAATCAGTTTATTCATTGGTTTCATCATTTATTAAAAATGAAAAATTAAGAAGAATGTTAAGTATGCATCCATTATTAGTAGGTGGTAACCCATTTACAACTACATCAATTTATGGATTAATTTTATATTTAGAAAAGAAATGGGGAATTCACTATTCAATGGGCGGAACTGGAAATATTATAATAGGACTAGAGAAATTAATGAATGAAGTAGGAGTAGAAATTATCAAAGGTCATGAAGTAAAAAAGATTATTTTAGAAAAAAAAAAAATTATAGGTGTTGAATTAGACAATGCACAAAAAATAAATGCAAATTATATTGTATGTAATGCTGACCCCCCAGGTGTTTACGAAAATCTTTTAAATGGAAAAAAAAATAATTCTTTTTTATTTAATTGGAAAAAAAATAGAATGGAATACTCAATGGGATTATTTGTTTATTATTTTGGTACAAAAAAAATTTATGATGATATTGAACATCACACAATTAAGTTTGGAAACAAATATAAAGAACATTTAGAGGATATATTTAATAATAAAAAATTGAATAACGATATTAGTTACTACCTTCATAGACCCACTGCAACTGACAAATCAATGGCTCCCGCTGGCCATGATTGTTTTTATGTTCTTGTTCCAGTCCCAAATAATCAATCTAATATTGATTGGGAAATTGAAGGAGAAAAAATGAAAAATATGGTTATAGATAAGATGGAAAATGACCTAATGCCAGAACTAAGAGAAAATATCGTTGAAGATTTCTATTTAACTCCTGATTATTTTGAGAAAGATCTTAATACTAAATATGGCTCGGGGTTTTCGATACAGCCAAAATTCTCTCAATCTGCTTATTTTAGATTTCATAATAAATCAGAAATATACGATGGTCTTTACTTCGTGGGTGCGGGGACTCATCCTGGTGCCGGAGTCCCGGGCGTTCTTTCGTCTGCAAAAGTTTTAGATAAAATAATTTAATGACAGAAAAAAACTATCTAGCTCTTTTTGCCAAATCTTTTAATTGGGCTGGTTTTTTTTTACCTAAAAATACTTATCATGATTGCTCAAAACTTTACACATTTTGCAGAGTTTTAGATGATTTGGTTGATGAACAAACAAGTTTAGAATTGAGATCTGAAAAATTTAACAAAATTAAAGAAGTTTTTGAAAAAGGGTATAAGGAAGCTAACGATAGAGAAAAGTTAATTGGACAAAATGAATATGATTTAATTGTGAAAAACATGATTATAATTGCAGATAAAAATAACATTAAAAAAATTATTTTAGATGACCTTATAGAGGGAGTTAGTTCAGACTTAAAATCAAAAGTTTATTTAAGATCAGTAAAAGATTTGTTGGTGTATTCTTATAAAGTTGCCGGAACTGTTGGTATAATGATGGCTAAAATATTAAATGTTAATGATACAAGATCTTTAAAAGGAGCTATTGATTTAGGAATAGCAATGCAATTAACAAACATAGCAAGAGATGTAATTGAAGATAAGAAAATGAATAGGCAATATATCAAACCAGATTTTGAAAATATTGAAGCAACTTTGAAACTCGCTGATATGTTCTATGAAAGTTCATTTACCTCAATTAAGAATATTCCATTTAAATACAAATTTGCTATCATTGTGGCACGAAGAGTTTACAGACAGATAGGTAGAAAAATTTTAAAAAAAGGTAATATGAATAATTATGAGAAAGCTGGAAAAATATACATAAATAATTTTGGCAAAATATTCCAAACATTTCTCTCTTTATTTGATTTAATGTTACTTTATCTAAAAAATATAGAACCTCATCAAAGACTAAGGGAACATGAGATTATAGGCGAGGATATAAATCTTGATGAAAGAATTTGATTACGTAATTTTAGGTGGTGGTTGTGCGGGCTTATCGCTAGCTTATCAGCTGGATATTAATAATAAAATTAAAAATAAAACGCTAGCCATTGTTGAAATGAGAGAAGAATATAAAAGAGATAAAACATGGTCGTTTTGGAAAATTACAGATCATAATTTCGATGATTGTATAATTAAGAGTTGGAATAACTTTACCATAAATATAAAATCTGAAACATATGAAGTTTTGAATAAAGAATACCCTTATCAAACAATTGATAGCGGGTTATTTTATCAAAAGATCTTAAAGCAATTAAAGCAAAATAAAAATATAGAATATTTTAAAAATACTAATGAATTGAAGTTAGAAAATTCAATTATATTCAATAGCTTTCCCAAAAAAGAAAATCATGAAAATGAACTTTGGCAACACTTTAAAGGTTTAGAAATTGAAACTTCTAAAAATATTTTTGATGATGAAATATTTAATTTAATGGATTTTGATTGTGATCAAAAAAAAAATGTGCATTTTTTTTATACTCTACCATTTGCAAAAAATAGGGCTTTAATTGAAACAACATGGTTGTCTAAGATGAATGATAAATCACTTGAGGATTATGACATTCAGTTGGAAACATATATAAAAGATACTCTTAAAATAAAAGATTATAAGATTAACTATGAAGAAGAGGGAGCAATACCTTTATTCTATCCCAGAAATAAGGTTGATAAAAATAAAATTAATATTGGATCATCTGGTGGAATGACTCGTTTAAGTACAGGATATACTTTTCTCAATATTCAAGAACATAGCAAATATTTAGTCAATAATATTGATCAAATTCAAAATGTTAAGCCTTATCATATTGGAAAAAAATATGAATTTCTTGATAAAATATTTTTAAATGTATTAAAAAGCCATCCAGACAAAATGCCTAAAATATTTTTTAATATGTTTAAAGCACCTCCAAAAAAAGTTATAAAATTTTTATCAAATAAAAGTAATATTTTTGATGATTTGTCAATAATATTCAAGATGCCAAAATGGATTTTTGTTAAGAATATTTTTTAATTTTTATGAACAAAATTAGTTTTTATCATTCGCTGATTTTTTTTAATTTGTGTATATTTTTATCTGCATTTGAATATTTAAGAGATAACAGGTTACTTATTTTATCATTATTCTTAATATTAAGTTTAGGAATATCACATGGTGCTTTAGATCATTTAAAAGGACAAAAATTAATCAAATTACTTAAATATAAGTCTATTATTTCATTTTATATTTTATATATTTTTATTGGATTTAGTATAATTATATTATGGTTGTTATTTCCAAAATTTTTATTACTCACTTTTTTAATTGTTGCATCATTTCACTTTGGAAAGGAAGACTCTGAATTTATTCATTATAAAACAAATCAAGATTTAGTTTATTTTTTCAAAGGTTCGATCGTAATCACAGCACCGTTGTTATTTCATAAAGATGAGACCCTAGAAATATTTAATTATTTAAACTTTGATATTTCACAAAACCTATTAATTTCGAATGAGTTTTTATATTTAATAATAATAATTAGTTTTTTTGCTAATATCTATATTTCATTGAATAAACATATTGATATCAAATCACTTTTAATAATGGATTTTGTATCTATTTTATTGTTAAACTATTTCTTAAGTCCGATACTAGCATTTACAATATATTTTTGTTTTTTACATTCTGTAAGACACTCATTTAAGTTATCAAATGAGCTTAATAAAAAAAATTTCTTTAAAGGTTTTAAAGCATTCACAATAAAAGCATTGCCTTTGACTATTTTAACTGCTGTTCTATTCTTAATATCTCTGTTATTTTTAAATAATTATTATTTTTTAGATAGTGCTATATCAAAAGTAATATTTATTGGTTTGGCGTCTCTTACGTTTCCACATATATTGCTAGAATATTTAATTGAAAAAAATGAATAAGCGTAAATTAAAAATATTGTTAGCTGCACCTAGAGGTTTTTGTGCTGGAGTAGATAGAGCAATTGAAATTGTAAAAAAAAGCATAGAAAAATTTGGTGCACCTGTTTATGTAAGGCACGAAATTGTTCATAATAAACATGTTGTAGAAAGTCTAAAAAAAATTGGAGCTATTTTTGTTGAAGAATTAAGTGAGATAAAAGATAAAAATAGACCAGTTGTATTCTCTGCCCACGGTGTTCCTAAATCAGTGCCGGCTGAGGCAGAAGATTTGAAAATGACTTATGTTGATGCGACTTGTCCTTTGGTATCAAAAGTACATCGAGAAGCAGAAAATTTACATAAAGCTGGCAATCATATATTGCTGATTGGACACAAAAATCATCCAGAGGTTATAGGTACTATTGGCCAGCTTCCAATAGGTTCTATAGATCTGATTGAGTCGATAGATGACGTAGAAAAATACGAAAATTCAAAGAAGGATATTGCTTATGTAACTCAAACAACTTTATCTGTTGATGATACAAAAGACATCATAGATAAATTAAAAATTAAGTTTCCAAATATAAAGGAGCCAAAAAAAGATGATATTTGCTATGCAACAACAAATAGACAAAGCGCAGTTAAGAATATTGCAAAATCGTGTGAAATGTTTTTTGTTATAGGCAGCAGAAATTCATCAAATTCTGTTAGACTAGTAGAAGTAGCAAAAAACTCTGGTTGTGAAAAATCAACTTTAATTCATTCCGAAAGTACAACTCCATTTGATGAAATTGATAAGTGTAATACCATTGGTATATCATCAGGTGCATCTGCGCCTGAAATTTTGGTTAATAATTTCATAAGTAATCTTAAAGAAAAATATGAAGTTGAAATTGAGGAAGTTGAAATTATAAAAGAGGATATAGTTTTTAAAATTCCAAAAAAATTAAACTAATGGCTGTCTATACAAAAATTAACCAAACTGAAATTAAAATAATTGAGAATAAATTTAGTATAGGAAAAATTTTTAGTTTTTCAGGTATTAAAAAGGGTATTGAAAATACAAATTATCTAATCAAAAGTAAAAAGGGGAAGTACATTTTAACTATTTTTGAAAAAAGAGTTGATGCGAAAGATTTACCCTTTTTTATGAAGTTAATGTATGGATTATCAAAATTGAAAATCAAATGCCCAGAACCAGTTCGATCAATAAATGGAAAATATCTTATAAAATTAAGAAATAAAAACGCATGTATTGTGAGCTTTCTTAATGGAAAAGATAAAAAAAATTTATCGCCAAAAGACTGCTACGTTGTAGGAAAAAATATAGCTAAATTACATAATGCATCAAAAAAACTGAAGCTTTATAGAAAAAATTCATTGGCTGTACCTAAATTAAACAAATTACTTGCTAGTATTAATAAAAGAATAAATAAAGTTCAAAAAAATATTTTAGGTGACATGAGGCATGAATATAAATTTTTAAGAAGATTGTGGCCTAAGAATCTTAATTCAGGAATAATTCACTGTGATTTATTTATTGATAATATTTTTTTCTACAAAAAGAAATATTATGGAATTATAGATTTCTATTTTTCAGCAAACGACTTTTTGGCTTACGAACTTTCGATTTGCATTAATGCCTTATGTTTTAATAAAAAAGGAAGAAAGTATTTCTTAAACAAAAGTAAATCTACGAACCTGATTAAAGGATATGAAAAAATTCGAAAGCTTACTACTAATGAAAAGAAGTATTTCAATATTCTTTGCAGAGGTTCAGCTCTTAGATATTTGCTGACAAGAGCATACGATTATTTGAATACTCCAAAGGATGCATATATCAAAATTAAAGATCCAAGAGAGTACATTCAAAAATTAAAGTATCACCAGAATATCAATTCATTTGAGGATTACTTAAAATAATGATTAAAATATACACTGATGGTTCATGTATAGGAAATCCCGGTAAAGGTGGTTGGGCAGCAATAATATTAAATGATGGAAAAAAAACTGAATTAAAAGGAAGTAAAAAAGATACAACAAATAACCAAATGGAATTATTGGCACCTATTAAAGCTTTAAAAAAAATTCCCAAAGGTAGTAAGGTTCAAATTTTTACAGATTCCAAATATGTTAAATCAGGAATAACTGAATGGATTCACAGTTGGAAAAAAAATGGATGGAAAACTGCTAGTAAACAAAAAGTTAAAAATAAAGATCTTTGGGTAGAGCTAGATATACTCGCGAATGAATTTGATATCAAATGGAGTTGGGTAAAAGCACACTCCACTGATAAATTGAATAATGAGGTAGATTTAATTGCTAGAGGAGCAGCAAACTTATAAGTGGGCACCTAGCAACAGAACGCCCCTACTCTTTTATTATATTAGATTATTTAATAAGTTCTCTGCTGAGGTTAAGCCACATTCTTTAGTTTCTGTTTCAACATAAATTTTAACAACTGTAAAATTTTCAACAATCATCAAATAACGATTTGATCTAATTCCCATACCTTTTGTATTCCTATCAACTTCTGCACCAATTGCTTTCGTAAATAATAAATAAGGATCAGATAACATTTTTATTTTATCTCCAGTATTATTAATCTCTCCCCAACCATTCATCACATAAGGGTCATTTACTGATAAACAAAATATATTTTCTATTCCTTTTGCTTTGATTTTATCTGCATTCGCTACAAAACCTGGCAGGTGGAGTTTTGAACAAGTTGATGTAAATGCCCCGGGCAAACCAAACAAAACAACTTTACCATTACCAATGGTTTCTCTTAATTTACTTTTTTGAGGCTCCCCATCTATTAGTTGAAAAACTTCTGTATCTGGTAGTTGATCTTTTATTTTAAGTTTCATATCGAATTCATTACGTATTTTTTAACTTTTTCAATATCATTTGAAAGAACTTCAAATTTTTCTTTTCTGTCATTAACATATTTAAGACTATCTGGTAAATTTTCAGTTTTTGAAATTGCATCTTCAATTGCTTTTGGAAATTTACAAGGATGTGCAGTTGATAATACAACGCAATTATTTTCTAATCCAAGTTTTCTTACAGCGCCAATACCAACTGCAGTATGAGGATCAACTATTATCTGGTTTTCATCATTAATTATCTTTATTATTTCAAGGGTTTCATTTTCATCAAGCATCTCAGAAATAAAATTCTTTTTAATTTTATCTAAATCATTTTTGTCTATTTTATACTTGTTATTTTTAATTTTACTCATAACATCCTTTGTAACTTCTGAGTTGCAATCTTTTACATCATACAAAAGTCTTTCAAAGTTACTTGCTATCTGAATATCCATACTTGGTGTATTTGTTTCCTTAACTTTCTTTTGAGAATAATCTCCTCCAGATATTGCTCTGTGAAGTATGTCATTTTTATTTGTAGCTACTATTAATTTATCAATCGGAAGACCTAATTTTTTTGCTAAATAACCTGCATAAATATCTCCAAAGTTTCCTGTTGGAACAGAAAAAGATATAGTTTGGCCGTTTCCAACTTTAAAGTAAGCATAAAAATAATAAACAGCTTGAGCAATAATTCTTGCCCAGTTTATTGAGTTTACACCTGACATATTAATTTTTTTGGAAAATTTTTCATCACTAAACATTGCTTTTACTAGATTTTGACAATCATCAAAGTTACCATCTATTGCAATATTAAATACATTGCTGTCCTCGTGTATTGTCATTAGTTTTCTTTGCACTGGTGAAATTCTATTATTTGGGTGCAACACGAAAACGTTTAAATTATCCTTTCCTTTTAATGCATCAATAGCAGCTGCACCGGTATCACCTGATGTTGCTACTATTATATTAATTTTTTTTTGATCATGTCCTAAATGGTATTGATAAAAATTACCTATTAATTGCATTGCAATATCTTTGAAAGCGAGTGTTGGACCATGAAATAATTCTAAGACTTTTAAATTTCCTAAATTAGAGATTTTCACAACATCGTTAGATCTAAAATTTGAGTAAGATTTCGATATAGTAGAGATTAATTCATCTTTAGACATAAAATCTCCAATAAAAGGATAAATTATTTCAGCTGCTAAATCATTATAACTCAGAATTTTAAGCTGATTTAAATCTTCTTTACTAAATGATTTAATTGATTTTGGTACAAAAAGTCCCCCATCATCTGCCAAACCTTTGAGGAAAACATCCTTAAAAGTAAAGTTTTTCTGATTATTTCTTGTGCTTATATATTCCATTAGTAATTTTTTTTTCTAAAGTATAAATATATTAAAAAAATTGAAATCGCTAACGAAAACCAAGTTAATGCGTACTTTAAATGGTTATTTGATAAATTCGCAGAAATATTTTTTGGTTTAGGAATTTTTGTTGGGTTTGAGTCGCTCAGATAAATAATATAATTTGAAAATGCTAACCCAGTATATTTTTGCAAATCAACATCTTCTAATTTAAACCAATAATTTTTGTTTAAATCATTTTCGGGCTTAAAATAGCTTGATTTTGATTTTTCTCTAAAAATTCCTACAAAATTTTCATTGTTGGTGATAAAGGTTTTGTTTTTATCACTTATTTTTACCCATCCTCTATTTATGAGAAAATTTTTATTTTCTATATTAATTGGATTTATAATATCAAAGCCAGGCTCACCATCCTCGTTTAAATTATATAAATAAATGATCTTTTCATTATCAATCTTTCCTTGAAAACTAACTTTTTGAAAATTTTTAATATTATTTGAACTAAACTGAATGGGTTCGCTTGAGATTGCATTGTTTATTTCTGAAATTAAATTGAGTTTCCACTCAAGTCTATATAGTTGCCAAACCCCTAACGTAATAAAAATTAGAATGAATGAATAAACAAAAATTGAAAAAGAAAGTTTATGTTTCAAGTTATTATGTTTTAACTACCCCAAACGTATATTGCTGCAAATAAAAACAACCAAACCACGTCCACAAAATGCCAGTACCATGCTGCAGCCTCAAATCCAAAGTGATGATCTTTATTGAAATGACCTAATTTTCCCCTCCATAGGCAAACTGCTAAAAAGATAGTTCCTATAATCACATGAAAACCATGGAAGCCAGTTGCCATATAAAAAGTAGCACCATAAATATGATTAGAAAATTCAAAAGTTGCATGATCATATTCATAAGCTTGAAGTGCAGTGAAACACACTCCTAAAAAGACAGTCCATGACAAACCTTGAATAAAACCTTTTCTGTCATCTTCTAAAAGAGCATGATGTGCCCAAGTTACTGTAGTTCCTGATAGTAACAATACTAATGTATTTATTAACGGAATATCCCAAGGGTCAAATACTTCAATGTCTTTTGGTGGCCAAACATTTCCAACAAATTCACTTGGAAAAAGACTTGCATCAAAATAAGCCCAGAACCATGCAACAAAAAACATTACTTCAGATGCAATGAATAAAGTCATTCCATATCTATGATGAATTTGAACGACTGGTGTATGATGACCTTGGTGTTCAGCTTCAATAACTACGTCTCTGAACCACATAAAAGCTCCGTAACAAACTAGAGCTAAGCCAAGGATCATCGCCCACATAACTTTAGAGTGAAAATAATAAATTGATCCTACAGCTAATACCAAAGTTGCAAATGAAGTGTAAATTGGCCAGGGACTTGGATCTACAAGATGATAATCGTGTTTTTTTTCGCCTGCCGACATTAGTTTACCTTTTTACTTTGCTTATAATAATCTGACGAGAAAAAAGTATAGGACATAGTTACATCTTCTACTCTCGCAGTTTTAGGATCTTTTACCAGTTCTGGATCTAAATAGAAAACTAAATCATAGCTAGCCTTTTCACCAGGATTTAAAGTTTGTTTCTCAAAACAAAAACAACCAATTTTATTAAAGTATGTTCCAAAAGAAGATGGAGAAACATTGTAACTTGCAACGCCCGATGATGGTTCGCTACCTAAGTTTTCTACATTAAACTTTATTTTATAAACTTTGCCAGGTTTAACTTCCATTGTATTTGCTTCAGACTCAAATTTCCAATCCAGTTGAGAATTAACATTTGTATCTAGCCTAACATTGATTGTATCATCTAATACTATTTTTGGAGCTTCTTTTGATATTTGAGTGGTTCCACCGAAACCAGTTACCCTACAAAATAGATCGTATAATGGAACAGCAGCAAAAGATAAACCTAACATAAATACAAATATTCCAAATAATATAATTGGGGTTAATGTCTTTTTTTTAATCATAAAGGTCTATCAAATACTCCTACATTATAAAGTGTAAATATAAATAAAAAAACTATGAAGGCTATTAAACCCAAAGCAGTTCTCAAATTTTTTTTTTTTGTTTTTTCGTCTTTAAACATTATTATATTAATTTATCCACTAAAAATAATACAAATATTAAAAATAAATATAAAATTGAGAATCCAAATATTTGCTGTGCTTTTTTAATCTCAAATTTATCCCTCTTAAAATTATAAAGCTGATAACAAAGATAGTTATAATATAAAGTCAAAGCTAAACCTGCTGACAAAAATAATTCGCTCACAAAACCAACATAATATGGTAAAGTTATAGCTGGTAACATTAGCACTGAGTATATAAATATATTTTTCTTAGTGCTTTCAATACCATTAGTAATTGGCATCATTGGAATATTTGCTTTCTTGTAATCTTGAACTTTATACAAACTCAGTGCCCAAAAATGTGAGGGTGTCCAAAGAAATATAATTATAAAAAATGTGACAGGCTCTATAGAAATGCTATTAGTTGCTATTGTCCATCCAATTACTGGAGGTAAAGCACCTGCGGCCCCACCTATTACAATATTTTGGGGAGTTTTTCTTTTTAGCCATATCGTATAGACAAATACATAAAACAATATTGTGAAAAGTAACAATGATGCTGAAAGTAAATTTGTAAAATAATAAAGAGTTATTACTGATAATGTAGACATAGCAGTCCCAAAATACAAAGCTTGGTTTTTTTTTAAACTTCCTCTTGGTATTGGCCTTAGACAAGTTCTTGTCATCAATTTATCTACATCCGCTTCATACCACATATTTAACGCTCCTGCTGCACCTGCGCCGACAGCAACTATTAAAATTCCTACAACCGAGGTTGTAAATGAAACTGAATTAGGTGCAGTAAGTAATCCAACTGCACAAGTAAATATTACTAAAGACATAACCCTTGGTTTCATCAACTTCAATAGTTCTGGAATGATTCCTAAATCTAAAGAGGATTTTTTTGATTTAGTATAAATTGTAGACATTTAACAAATTTTATCTTTTTTAAATAAAACTAACTACCAGATTTTTCTGCAGTTTCATACTCTTCTTCAAACTTTGGAAGTTCTTCAAATGTATGAAAATTTGGAGGAGATGGTACTGTCCATTCAAGTGTTGTTGCTCCCTCGCCCCATGGATTTTGAGCTGCTTTTTCTTTTTTTATAAATGCGTAAATTATATTAACAAAGAACACTCCTAATCCCACAACAGAAATGTATGATCCAATTGAAGAAATATAGTTCCAATCTGCAAATGCATCTGGATAATCAGCATATCTTCTTGGCATACCTGCTAATCCTAAGAAGTGCTGTGGAAAAAATACTAGGTTAACACCAATGAAAGTTAACCAAAAGTGTAACTGTCCCAACCATTCAGAATATTCATATCCTGACATTTTGCTAAACCAATAATAAAATCCTGCAAATATAGCAAATACTGCTCCAAGTGAAAGAACGTAGTGAAAATGAGCAACTACATAATATGTATCATGTAATGCTGTATCAACTCCTGCATTTGCAAGAACAATTCCTGTTACTCCACCAACTGTAAATAAAAATATGAAACCTAAAGCCCAAACCATTGGTGTCTTAAATGAAATAGATCCACCCCACATTGTAGCTATCCAAGAAAATATTTTAATTCCGGTAGGTACCGCAATAATCATTGTTGCTGCAAGGAAATAAGCTTTGGTATCAGTGTCTAAGCCAACAGTATACATGTGGTGAGCCCACACAACAAATCCTACAACACCAATTGCAACCATCGCATATGCCATTCCAAGATAACCAAACACAGGTTTTTTTGAAAAAGTAGATACAATATGGCTGATCATTCCAAAGCCTGGTAAAATTAATATATAGACTTCTGGATGGCCAAAGAACCAGAACAAATGTTGAAATAAAGTTGGATCTCCACCTGTTTGTGCCTCAAAGAACGCTGTTCCAAAATTTCTATCAGTCAATAACATTGTAATTGCACCGGCTAATACTGGCAAAGATAATAATAATAAAAACGCTGTAACTAAAATAGACCAAGCAAACAATGGCATTTTATGTAAAGTCATTCCCGGTGTTCTCATATTTAATATTGTTGTTATGAAATTTACCGCTCCTAATATTGAGGAAGCGCCTGCAATGTGTAAACTCAAGATTGCAAAATCCATCGCTGGACCAGGTTGGCCTGCTTTTGACGATAGAGGTGGATAAATAGTCCAACCACCACCTACTCCTTTAGCTCCTGGAGGTCCATCCATAAATATAGAAGCAATTAACAAAATAAATGAAACTGGTAATAGCCAAAAAGAAATGTTATTCATTCTTGGAAAGGCCATATCTGGAGCACCTATCATAATTGGAACAAACCAATTACCAAATCCACCAATCATAGCCGGCATGACCATGAAAAAAATCATAATTAACCCATGACCGGTAACTAAAACATTATATAGATGATAATTACCATTTAAAATTCCATCGCCAGGATGCATTAATTCCATTCTCATAACAACTGAAAAGGCTGTGCCTATAACACCTGCGATGATAGCAAAAATTAAATACATTGTTCCTATGTCTTTGTGATTTGTAGAGTATGCCCATCTCTTCCATCCAGTTGGAGTATGATGATCGTGTACTTGTGCTGTTGTTGTGCTCATTAATTATTGCTCGCTATTAATTTGTTGTTTTCAAAAATATCTTCTTTAGCAAATTTTATTTTTGCTTCCTCAAGCCATAATTGATAATCTTGCTCGGAAACAACCCTCACTTCAATTGGCATGAATGCGTGTTTAATTCCACAAAGTTCAGAACACTGACCATAAAAAGTTCCTTCTCGCTCGGCTTTGAACCAAGTTTCATTTATACGACCTGGCATTGCATCTCTTTTAACTCCAAAAGCAGAGGTAACAATTAAAGCTATAG
>CACIKJ010000010.1 GCA_902587215.1 uncultured Pelagibacteraceae bacterium
ATATTAATAGTCCGGGTGGTTTAGTTACTTCAGGATTAGGAATCTATGACACAATGCAATATATCAAACCAGATGTTTCAACTTTATGTATTGGACAGGCTGCAAGTATGGGATCATTTTTATTAGCAGCAGGCACAAAAGGAAAAAGATTTTCTTTACCTAACTCAAGAATAATGGTTCACCAACCATCCGCAGGTTATCAAGGACAAGCTACAGATATAGAAATCCACGCAAACGAAGTTCTTTCTCTAAAGAAAAGATTAAATGAAATCTATTCTAAACATACTGGGAAATCTGTGGAAGAAATTAAATCAGCTTTAGAGAGAGATAATTTTATGACACCAGAGTCAGCAAAAGAATTTGGATTGATAGATAAAGTAGTATCAAAAAGAGAGTAGACATCTATATATAGTCTATTAACAACCTAGGCTTGATCTAAGATATAATAATGTAATAATATGATATAACTGATTCGAATTAAAATTTATGAGCTCTAATAAAAATATACTTTACTGTTCTTTTTGTGGAAAAAGCCAGCATGAAGTTAGGAAACTAATTGCTGGACCAACAGTGTTCATTTGCGACGAATGTGTTGAACTTTGCATGGATATTATTAAAGAGGAAAGTAAAGATAATTTTGTAAAGCATCAGGACGGCTTGCCATCACCAAAAGAAATTTGTCAAGTATTAGATGATTATGTAATAGGACAAGAACATGCAAAAAAGGTTTTATCTGTTGCTGTTCACAATCATTACAAAAGATTAAATTACGAAAATAAAACTTCAAAAAATGTGGAATTATCTAAATCAAATATTTTGTTAGTTGGACCGACTGGTTGTGGTAAAACCTTATTAGCTCAAACGTTAGCAAGAATCTTAGATGTTCCATTTACGATGGCTGACGCTACTACTCTAACAGAAGCTGGTTATGTTGGTGAAGATGTTGAAAATATAATTTTAAAACTTTTACAAGCAGCAGATTACAATGTTGAAAAAGCTCAAAGAGGTATAGTGTATATCGATGAAGTTGACAAGATAAGTAGAAAAACAGAAAATCCTTCAATCACTAGAGATGTATCTGGAGAAGGTGTTCAACAAGCATTGCTAAAAATTATGGAAGGAACAATTGCAAGTGTACCACCTCAAGGAGGGAGAAAACATCCTCAACAAGAATTTTTGCAGGTAGATACAACAAATATATTATTTATATGTGGAGGAGCATTTGCTGGTCTTGATAAGATAATTTCTCAAAGAGATAGAGGTTCATCTATTGGCTTTGGTGCAAAAGTAAAATCATTAGAAGACAGAAAAACTGGAGAATGGATGAAAGGTCTTGAACCAGAAGACTTATTAAAATATGGACTTATTCCAGAATTTGTTGGAAGACTTCCTATAATTGCAACCTTAGAAGATTTAGACAATAAAGCATTGGTTCAAATATTATTAGAGCCAAAAAATTCTTTAATAAAACAATATCAAGAATTATTTAAACTAGAGGGAGTAAAACTTACTTTCAAAGATGAATCTGTTAAAGAAATTGCAAACAAGGCAATGGCAAAAAAAACAGGTGCTAGAGGATTAAGATCAATTTTGGAAAACGCATTGTTAAAAATAATGTTTGATCTGCCTGGTCAAAATGACATAGAGGAGGTTATTATTGACACAGGTGCGATAAATGGAGTTTCGGAACCAATAATTGTACATTCTAAAAACAAAAATAAGTCTGAAAAAACCTCAGCCGCATAATATTTAATAAATTCTAATTAACTATTGCAAATTTTTATATAATATCCATATTTAAAATATGAACGTTAAAATGAATCTGCCATTATTACCTCTTAGAGACATAGTAGTATTTCCAAGTATGGTAATACCATTATTTGTTGGAAGGGATAAATCCATAAATGCTTTAAACGATGTAATGACATCAGAAAAGAAAATCTTATTAGTTACTCAAAAAAATTCAGAAATAGATGAACCAAAAAGAAATGATATTTTTAATTATGGATGTGAGAGTAGAATATTACAATTATTAAAGTTACCCGATGGAACCGTAAAAGTGTTAGTAGAAGGTGTAAAAAGAGTTAAAATTTTAGATTTTTTAGAAAATGAAAAATTTATTAAATGTGATTATGAAATTCAAAAAGATGAGATTAATGAAGATCAAAATTTAGATTCCCTTGCAGCTATAGCTGTGAGAAGATTAGAAAAATTAACATCAATTAACAAAAAAGTTTCATCAGAAACTATTAATAATATCAAAGATTTTAAAGATCCAGCAGTCATCGCTGATAATATTGCATCCCATTTAAATATGACCATCTCTGAAAAACAGCAAATATTTGAAACTTTTAATGTTAAAAAAAGATTAGATGCCGTTATCAAAGTAATGGAAAATGAAACTAGCATTATTGGTGTTGAAAAAAGAATAAGAGGAAGAGTTAAAAATCAGATGGAGAAAACTCAGAGAGAATATTATTTAAATGAGCAGTTAAAGGCAATCCAAAAAGAATTAGGTGAAATTGAAGATGGCAAAGATGAAAGTACAAATCTTAAAAAATCTATACTTAAAGCAAAAATGCCAAAAGAAATTGAAAAAAAATGTATGTCTGAATTAAAAAAATTAAAAAATATGAGTCCTATGTCTGCAGAGGCAACAGTGGTAAGAAATTATTTAGATTGGATGATAGATTTACCTTGGCATAAAAAAGATAAAGTAGATATAGATTTAAATAATGCAATTAAAACTTTAGACGAAGATCATTTTGGTTTAGAAAAAGTAAAAGAGCGAATAATTGAATTTTTAGCAGTTCAAAAACGAATGGAAAAAATTAAAGGACCTATACTTTGTTTAATTGGTCCCCCAGGTGTTGGTAAAACTTCACTTGGTAAATCAATTGCAAAAGCTACCAACCGTCAATTTGTGAGAATGTCATTAGGTGGTGTAAGAGATGAAGCTGAAATTAGAGGTCATAGAAGAACATATATTGGATCGTTGCCTGGAAAAATAATTCAAATGATGAAAAAAGCTGGGACTAAAAATCCATTAATACTGCTGGATGAGATAGATAAAGTTGGAAATGATTATAGAGGAGATCCATCTTCAGCTCTATTGGAAGCACTTGATCCAGAACAGAATACAACTTTTAATGATCATTATCTCGAAGTTGATTACGATTTATCAGACGTTATGTTTGTTACCACTGCCAATACTTTGAATATACTCCCTCCATTATTAGATAGAATGGAAGTTATTAGAATTCCTGGTTATACAGAGGACGAAAAAATCAATATTGCAAATAAATATTTGCTTCCAAAACAAGTTAAGGAAAATGGAGTAAAAGATAATGAATTAGATTTAAAAGATGGAACAATAAGAGAAATAATTAGATCTTATACAAGAGAGTCAGGTGTTAGAAATTTAGAAAGAGAAATTTCAAAAATAACTAGAAAGGTTGTTAAAAAAATAGTTAACAGCGAAGACACAAAAGTTTTAGTTAATCCAGAAAATATTAATGATTTTCTTGGTGTTAAAAAATTTAAATATGGCGAAGTTGAAACTGAAAATAAAGTTGGTATCGTTACAGGATTAGCTTGGACAGAGTTTGGAGGAGAAATTTTGAAAATTGAAACTGTCCATATGCCTGGAAAAGGTAGAATGCAGATAACAGGCAAACTAGGGGATGTTATGCAAGAGTCAGTAAAGGCGGCTAAATCATTCGTTAGATCAAAAAGCTTAGAGTATGGAATAATACCACCCATCTTTGAAAAAAAAGACTTTCATATTCATGTACCAGAGGGAGCTACACCTAAGGATGGTCCATCAGCTGGTATAGCAATGGTAACATCAATTGTTTCCTCAATCACAAATATTGCTGTTAATAGAGAAATAGCAATGACAGGAGAAGTTACTATTACTGGACAAGTTCTAGCCATTGGTGGTTTAAAAGAAAAACTACTAGCAGCACATAGGGCTGGAATTAAACATGTAGTTATACCAAACGAGAATGAAAAAGATTTAGTTGATATTCCTGAAAAAGTTAAAAAAGATATCAAAATTACTCCTGTAAAACATGTTGATGAAGTTTTGAAAATTGCACTAACAAAAGAACTAAAAAGAGTAGATTGGGTTGAAGTTCAAGATATTGCTAAATCAAAAAAAGAAGAAGATTCAGAGCAAATTTTAACAAATTAATTATTTTAAATAATTTACATTGATACAAGCTTGTTGTAAAAGGCTTAAGTTTTTGGGGCGGTTAGCTCAGTTGGTAGAGCATCTCGTTTACACCGAGGGGGTCAAAGGTTCGAGTCCTTTACTGCCCACCAAAAAATGGGGGGTGTAGCTCAGTTGGTTAGAGCGCCTGCCTGTCACGCAGGAGGCCGCGGGTTCGAGTCCCGTCACTCCCGCCATTTTTTGTTGTATTCTGTGACCTATCTTCTTCTTTTATTATCCTTAAACTGATATATATGAAGCCCATGTTGTTTGACTTTTTAAATGAATATCTGTCTATAATAATATTTTTAGCAATTGCTTTAATATTAAGCATAGGGTTTATTTTTATAAATTTTGTTTTTTCACCTAAAAACCCTGACCCTGAAAAATTATCAACTTATGAATGTGGTTTTGAGGCATTTGATGATTCAAGAATGGAATTTGATGTTAGATTTTATTTAGTAGCTATTTTGTTTATCATATTTGATTTGGAAATTGCCTTCTTATTTCCTTGGGCAATTTCTTTGGGAACTATTGGAGTATTTGGATTTACATCAATGATGATCTTTTTATTTATACTTACTGTAGGATTTATTTATGAATGGAAAAAAGGAGCTTTAGATTGGGAATAAAAAATGAACTTTGCGGAAAAACAAAAACAAATTCCAGATGAATTTAAAGAATTAGCAAAAGATTTTAGCGAAAAGGGTTTTATAACTACTTCGTTTGATAATCTTGTTAATTGGGCTCGGACTGGATCATTACATTGGATGACTTTTGGATTAGCTTGTTGCGCAGTTGAAATGATGCAAACATCAATGCCAAGATACGATTTAGAAAGATTTGGTGCTGCACCAAGAGCTTCACCTAGGCAGTCAGATGTTATGATTGTTGCTGGAACTCTTACGAATAAAATGGCTCCAGCTTTAAGAAAAGTTTACGACCAAATGCCAGAACCAAGGTATGTCATATCTATGGGGAGTTGTGCAAATGGTGGAGGATATTATCATTATTCTTATTCAGTGGTTAGAGGTTGTGATAGAGTTGTCCCAGTAGATGTTTACGTTCCAGGGTGCCCACCATCTGCCGAAGCGCTATTGTACGGTATAATGCAATTACAAAAAAAAATAAGAAATAAGGGCTCAATAGAAAGATAAATAGATAATGGACATTCTTGATTTAGAAAAAAAAATTAATTCTGAGTTGACTAGTAAAATTACATTTAGTGAAATTAGGCATGGTCAATTATATTTAAACATTAATTGTGAAGATATATCTGAAGTTTTGTTATTTTTAAAAAATAATTCACATACAAAATTTAGACAATTAGTTGACATAACCGCTGTAGATTATCCAGAACAGACAGAAAGATTCAAAATGGTTTATTTACTAATTAGTCATGAATTCAATAATAGAATTGTTTTAAGCTACTATATTAACGAAAATGAAATAGTTCCTTCGATAACTCAAATTTTTCCTTCGGCAAATTGGATGGAGAGAGAAGTTTTTGATATGTATGGAATAAAATTTAAAGATCATCCTGATCTAAGAAGAATTCTTACAGATTATAATTTTGAAGGTTTTCCATTAAGAAAAGATTTTCCACTAACAGGCCACAGCGAGGTTCGTTACAGCGAAGATGAAAAAAAAGTTATTTATGAGCCTGTAAAGTTAGAACAAAATTATAGAAATTTTGACTACGAAAGTCCTTGGGAAGGAACTAAATACATTAAAGATATTAAAAAGACAAATGACTAAAGAAAAAAAAACTTTAAACTTGAATTTTGGACCTCAGCATCCAGCCGCGCACGGTGTTCTTCGCTTAATCTTAGAACTAGATGGCGAAGTGGTTGAAAAAGCAGATCCACACATCGGTTTACTTCATAGAGGAACAGAAAAACTTATTGAATATAAAACCTATGCGCAGGCAGTTCCTTATTTTGATAGACTTGATTATGTAGCTCCAATGAACCAGGAACATGCATTTGCACTAGCTGTTGAAAAAATTTTAAATTTAGAAGTTCCAATAAGGGGTCAATTTATAAGAGTAATATTTTGCGAGATTGGTAGAATATTAAGTCATATTTTAAATGTTACAACTCAAGCAATGGATGTTGGCGCCTTAACTCCAACGCTATGGGGTTTCGAAGAAAGAGAGAAACTCATGGGTTTTTATGAAAGAGTCTCTGGCTCAAGATTGCATGCAAATTATTTTAGGCCTGGTGGAGTACATCAAGATCTACCAAGAGGATTACTTGAAGATATTACTGATTTTTGCAAAAAATTTCCAAAAATAATTGATGATTTAGAAACTTTATTAACTGACAATAGAATTTTTAAACAAAGAAATGTTGATATAGGAGTTGTTTCTAAACAAGATGCATTGGATTATTCATTTTCAGGTGTAATGCTTAGAGGTTCAGGAGTTCCATGGGACCTCAGAAAATCTCAACCATACGATTGTTATGAGCAAATCGATTTTAAAATTCCAGTTGGAAAAAATGGAGACTGTTATGATAGATACCTATGTCGAATTGAAGAAATGCGAGAAAGTGTAAATATTATTAATCAGTGCTTAGTCAAAATACCGAAAGGTCCAGTTAAAACACAAGATGCAAAAGTAACACCGCCTCCAAAAAAAGATTTAAAAAACTCTATGGAGGCATTAATTCATCATTTTAAACTATTTACTGAAGGATATAGAGTAGATAAGGATGAAATATACAGAGCTGTAGAGGCACCAAAAGGTGAATTTGGGGTATATTTAATTTCTGATGGTTCGAATAAACCTTACAAATGTAAAATTAAAGCACCTGGGTTTTCACATTTGCAGGCAATGAATTATTTAATAAAAGGTCACATGTTAGCTGATGTGCCTGCAGTATTAGGTTCAATGGATATTGTATTTGGAGAGGTTGATAGATAATGATAAAAAAAATTTTTAAGGATCAACCAGAAATATTTGAGTTTAATGAACAAAGTAAGAAGGTAGCAGAAAAAATTATCACTAACTATCCAGAAGGAAAGCAACAAAGTGCTGTCATGGCTCTTTTATACGTTGCTCAAAGACAAAATAATAATTGGATACCTTTGGCTGCAATGAAATATATAGCAAAATTCTTAGATATGCCTTACATCAAAGTTTACGAAGTGGCAACTTTTTACACAATGTATAACTTGGCTCCTGTTGGACAATATTATTTTCAAGTTTGTACCACGACACCATGTATGCTTAGAGGTGCTTATAAACTTGTAGATGTTTGTAAGAAAAAAATTTCAGAAAACGAAAACGAAATCTCAAAAGATGGAAAAATGTCATGGATTGAAGTTGAGTGTTTAGGAGCATGTGTAAATGCTCCAATGGTACAAATAAATGATGACTATTTTGAAGATTTAGATGAAAAAAAATTAGAAAATTTAATAGAATTAATAAAGCAAAATAAAACAATTAAACCTGGTTCTTATAGAGGTAGAAAAAGCTCAGAGCCGGAACATAATAGAATCACATTAATGGAAAGTAAAAATGCTTGAAGACAAAGATAGAATTTTTAAAAATTTATATAATGATTATGGATCAGATCTAAAATCTGCCAAAGATAGAGGAGATTGGATTGATACAAAATCATTATGTGAAAAAGGAAGAGATTGGATAATAACTGAAATTAAAGACTCACAATTAAGAGGCAGAGGTGGGGCTGGTTTCCCAACTGGATTAAAATGGTCTTTTGCTCCAAAAAAGTTGGGTTCTAAACCACATTATTTAGTAATTAATGCTGATGAGTCAGAGCCAGGTACTTGCAAAGATAGAGATATTTTAAGATTTGAGCCTCATAAACTTATAGAAGGATGTTTGATCTCCTCATACGCTGTTAATGCTCATGTTTGTTATATTTACATAAGAGGTGAGTACATTACAGAAGGAGCTAAACTTCAAAAAGCAATTGATGAAGCATATGAAAATGGATTAATCGGAAAAAATTCTGCAGGTACAGGATGGGATTTAGATATTTATATTCATTACGGAGCAGGTGCGTATATTTGTGGAGAAGAGACAGCCTTATTAGAAAGTTTAGAAGGAAAAAAAGGTCAACCAAGACTTAAACCTCCTTTTCCAGCATTGATAGGATTGTATGGATGTCCGACAATAGTAAATAATGTTGAAACAATTTCAGTTGTGCCTACCATTTTAAGAAGAGGTGCCAAATGGTTTTCATCTTTAGGAAGAGAAAAAAATACTGGAACAAAAATTTATTGTATTTCAGGAAATGTAAATAATCCGTGTAACGTTGAGGAGGAAATGGGGATTCCACTCAAAGACCTTATTGAAAAACATGCGGGTGGTGTCATTGGCGGTTGGGATAATCTCAAAGCTGTAATACCTGGTGGTTCATCAATGCCATTATTACCAAAACATATATGCGATAAAATTAAAATGGACTTTGATGCATGTGCAGAAAATAAAACTGGATTAGGAACTGCAGGTGTAGTTGTTATTAATAATGACCAAGACATAATCAAATGCATGGCAAGAATTGCTAGATTTTATAAACATGAAAGTTGTGGTCAATGTACACCATGTAGAGAAGGATCGGGGTGGATGTGGAGAATGTTAGAAAGAATGGCAAAAGGTGAAGCTTCACGAGAAGAAGTGGATATGCTTATGGATGTAACTAAACAAATTGAAGGTCATACAATTTGTGCATTCGGCGAAGGATCTTCATGGCCGGTTCAGGGACTGTTAAGACATTTCAAAAAAGAAATTGAAGAAAGAAATAATTTTAATCCTTTAGTGAATACAGGACAAAAAAACCCTTATTTAGTAGATCAACATTTATTAGAAAAAGAAAATGCTTAAACTGAAAGTAAACGATAAAGAAATTGAAGTAGAAGAAGGTGTCACAGTGCTTCAAGCTTGTGAACAAGCTGGATTTGAAATTCCAAGATTTTGTTATCATGAAAAATTATCAATAGCGGGAAATTGTAGAATGTGTTTAGTTGAAATAGAAAAATCCCCTAAACCAGTTGCATCGTGCGCAATGCCAGCATCAGAGGGTATGAACATTAAAACAAATACAAGCTTAGTAGAAAAAGCAAGAAAAGGAGTAATGGAATTTTTATTGGTAAATCATCCATTGGATTGTCCAGTTTGTGATCAAGGTGGAGAGTGTGACCTTCAAGATCAGTCAATGTTTTATGGAGTAGATAAATCAAGATTTAGAGAAAACAAAAGACAAGTACCTGAAAAATATATGGGGCCACTAATTAAAACACAAATGACAAGATGCATCCACTGCACAAGATGTATAAGATTTGCAACAGAAGTTGCAGGTGTACCTGAGTTGGGAGCAATTGGAAGAGGTGAAAATATGGAAATTACTACTTACCTAGAAAAGGCTATGGAGTCTGAATTATCTGCAAATGTTATCGACCTTTGTCCTGTTGGAGCACTTACTTCTAAACCATACGTTTTTGAAGCAAGACCTTGGGAACTTAAAAAAACAGAGTCAATAGATGTAATGGATGCAGTTGGATCAAATATTAGAGTAGATACATATGGATGGGAAGTAAAAAGGGTTCTTCCACGTATTAATGAAGATATTAATGAAGAATGGATCTCAGATAAAACCAGATACGCATGCGATGGTTTAAAGAACCAAAGACTAGATACACCATTTGAAAAAGATGGAAATAAATTTAATAAAATCTCATGGAAGAAAGCATATGAAATTCTTAAATCAAAAATTGAGCATACAGATGTGAACAAAATTGGTTGTTTCACTGGTGATTTAACTAATATGGAAACTGGTTATGCGGTAAAAGAATTGTTTAATAAAGTTTTTAAATCAAATTTATTAGACTCAAGAAATGACAATAAGTATATAAATTTTTCAGAAAGACAAAATTATATCTTTAATAGTAAAATTGCAGGAATAGAAGAAACAGATTTAATTTTAATGATTGGTTGCAATCCAAGATATGAAGCTACCATTTTAAATAGCAGAATAAGAAAATCTTATTTAAAGTCTAAAATGGAGATTTATTCTACCAATGATATCGGTGACCAAACATATCCATACAAAATAATTAACAACACAACAAGCATAATTAAAGAAATCGTTGATGGAAATCATGAACTTTCAAAGAAAATAATAAATTCTTTAAAACCAATTATTATAATTGGTAATTCAGCCTTAAAACAGAGCTCAGGTAAATATATATTTGAAGAATTTAAAAATTTTTTAATTAAAAATGACAAAATTACTAGTAAATGGAATTCATTGAATCTCTTATCAACAGATGCTTCAGCAGTTGGATTATATGACTTAAATTTATTTAGCAGTAATAATGGTAGAAATATTTTATTAGAAAAAATAAACGAAAAATCTATAGATCTTTTATTTTTAGTGGGTCAGGATAAATTAATTATAGATAAAAAAGATTTATTTACAGTTTATATTGGTTCTCACGGAGATGAAGGGGCAAAAAATTCAGATTTAATTTTGCCAGGATCTGCTTTCACAGAACAAGATGGTCACTATACAAACTTGGAAGGAAAAATTCAAAAAGCATTTAAGGCATCATATCCCACCGAATTTGCTAAAGAAGATTGGCTAATAATTAATGAAATTGCAAATATTGCTCGAGGAAAATATTTATTTAAAAATAAAGAAGAACTCTTTGATAGTATGTTTAATTATTTAAAAACAGCAAGAAAAGAAGAATTTATTTCTACGGATTATAATTTTATAGACGAAAAAATTAATTTAGAAAATATCGATTATTATTTTTCTAATGTGATAGCAAAAAATTCTAAAACTATGACTGAATGTAGATCTTTACGTTCTAATTTAAAAAAAACAGGAACTGACGGATAGTAATGGATAGTATATACATTTTGATTAATGAGACTTACAAAATATTATTTTTGTTAATACCAGTATTAGTTACTGTTGCAATGATAGTTTGGCTGGATAGAAGAGTTTGGGCATTTGTTCAAAAAAGAAGAGGCCCAAATGTTGTTGGACCATTTGGTTTGCTTCAATCAGTAGCAGATGCTTTAAAGTACATTTTTAAAGAAATCATTATACCCGCAAGTTCAAATAAAGTTATTTTTGTTATTGCCCCAATTATTACAATGACTTTAGCTCTTGTTTCCTGGGCAGTTATACCTTTTAGTGAAAATTTAGTTTTAGCAGATATTAATGTTGGAATATTATACTTATTTGCAGTTTCCTCACTTGGTGTTTATGGAATTATAATGGGAGGATGGGCTTCAAACTCAAAATATCCTTTTTTGGGGGCAATTCGATCTGCAGCTCAAATGGTATCCTACGAGGTTTCAATTGGAGTTATTATAATTAATGTCTTATTATGCGTAGGTTCTTTAAACTTAAATGATATTGTTTTAGCTCAACAAAACATGTGGTTTGTTGTTCCATTATTTCCTATGTTTGTTATATTTTTTATTTCAGCTCTAGCTGAAACTAATAGACCACCATTTGATTTACCAGAAGCAGAGGCAGAATTAGTAGCTGGATATCAGACAGAATATTCAGGCATGATGTATGCAATGTTTTGGCTTGGTGAATATGCAAACATACTTTTGATGTGTGCTATGGGATCAATATTATTTTTAGGCGGATGGCTTCCACCAGTAGATTCTGAAATATTTGCTTTTATTCCAAGTCCATTTTGGTTAATTTTTAAAATTCTTTTCTTATTTATTCTTTTTGCATTAATTAAAGCAATTGTTCCAAGATATAGGTATGACCAATTAATGAAATTGGGTTGGAAAATATTTTTACCCTTTTCATTAATATGGGTTATTTTAACAGCGGGTTATCTGCTATATTTTAATATGTTGCCAGGACAAATATGAAATTAGGAAGGTTATTAAAAACTGTATTTATGATAGATTTTTTAACAGGTCTATCAATTGCAATAAAAGAAGTCTTTAAATCAAAAAAAACTATTAATTATCCTTTTGAAAAAGGACAAGTTAGTCCAAGAGCAAGAGGTGAACATGCTTTGAGGAGATATCCAAATGGTGAAGAAAGATGTATTGCGTGTAAATTATGTGAAGCAGTTTGTCCAGCCCAAGCTATTACAATAGAATCTTCTGAGAGAGAAGACGGTAGTAGAAAAACAACTAGATATGACATTGATATGTTGAAATGTATTTATTGTGGACTTTGTGAGGAATCCTGCCCAGTAGATGCAATTGTTCAAGGTCCTAACTTTGAATTTGCAACTGAAACAAGAGAAGAACTTTATTACAACAAAGAAAAACTTCTAGAAAATGGAGATAGATGGGAAAATATTTTAGCTGCAAACATAAAAGCAGATACCCCATATAGATAATAATGATAGCTCATGCTGTATTCTTTTATTTATTTTCTTTTATAGCTATCGTGTCAGCAATAATGGTGACAGCTGCAAGAAACACAGTTCACTCTGTTTTCTTTTTAATATTAGATTTTATAAGCATCTCTTGTCTATTTATCATGATTGGTGCAGAGTTTTTGGGAATGATAATGTTGATTGTATATGTAGGAGCTGTTGCAGTTTTATTTTTGTTTGTTGTAATGATGTTAAATGTGGCACAACAAAAAAATCAATGGTTTGGATCTTCAAAAAGCAGTTCACATATACCTGTGGGTTTATTAGTAAGTTTAATTATTTTTTTTGAGTTAATAATCGTTATAGGTGGATGGAAATATAAACCTGACCTATTAGATTCAAAAACAATAATTATTTCTGAAACAACAACAAATACACATTCCTTAGGTAATGTTTTGTACACAGACTATATTCATTTATTTCAATTATCCGGAATGATTCTATTAGTTGCGATGATTGGTGCTATAGTTTTAACATTTAGGCAACGAGAAGGACTTAAAAGACAAAGCTATATTAGTCAAATATCAAGAGAAAAAAAAGATGGCGTGCAAGTTGTTGAAGTTCCAAATAATAAAGGAGTAAAAATTGATGTTTGAAGTTGGATTAGGACACTATTTAACTCTTGGAGCAATAATATTTACTATCGGTCTAGTTGGAATATTTTTAAATAGAAAAAATGTAATAGTGCTTTTGATGAGCATCGAATTAATTTTACTTGCTGTTAATATTAATTTAGTAGCTTTTTCTATATTCATAAATGATTTAGCTGGCCAAATATTTACTCTTTTTATTTTAACTGTAGCAGCCGCTGAAGCTGCGATAGGCTTGGCTATAATTGTTGTATACTTCAGAAATTCAGGAACAATTCGAGTTGAGGAAATAGAGAATTTAAAAGGATAGAATGGAAAAACTTATAATTTTTTTACCGCTTTTAGCTTCGATAATTTCTGGTTTTTTTGGTTCTAAAATTGGAAATAAAGCATCTCAAGTTACCACAAGTTCATTTGTTTCTTTATCTGCTATCTTATCTATCTACATATTTTATAATGTTATTAGTAATGATTATTCAAATAATATTATTATTGCTAAATGGATTTCTTCAGGTCTTCTTGATGTAAATTGGTCAATTAAAATCGATCAAATATCATCAGTAATGTTGGTAGTAGTAACTTTGGTTTCTGCAGTAGTTCATATTTATTCAATTGGTTACATGTCACACGATCCTCATCAGCCTAGATTTATGTCTTACTTGTCACTATTTACATTTGCTATGCTAGTATTAGTGACATCAGATAATTTTCTACAGTTATTTTTTGGCTGGGAAGGTGTTGGATTATGTTCTTATTTTTTAATAGGTTTTTGGTTTAAGAAACCAACAGCTAATGCAGCCGCTATAAAAGCTTTTCTTGTAAATAGAGTAGGAGATTTTGGTTTTGCTCTTGGAATATTTTTAGTTTTTTATATTTTTGGCACCGTAAATTATGAAGAAGTTTTCAATCAAGTATCTCTGTATAAAGATAATAATATAAAGTTTTTAGGTATTGAACTAAACTCAATAAATTTAATCTGTTTTTTATTATTTATAGGTGCTATGGGTAAATCAGCCCAAATATTTTTACATACATGGCTACCAGATGCCATGGAGGGACCGACTCCTGTTTCAGCCTTGATACATGCAGCTACCATGGTAACAGCTGGGGTATTCTTAGTCGTTAGATGTTCTCCCATTTTTGAATACTCGCCTATTATTTTAGGTTTTATTACTGTAGTAGGTATGACAACTGCTTTTTTTGCTGCAACGGTTGCTTTAGTTCAAAATGATATAAAAAAAATAATCGCATATTCCACATGCAGTCAATTAGGTTATATGTTTTTTGCAACTGGTGTTGGAGCGTACAATGTTGCAATGTTTCACTTATTCACTCACGCATTCTTTAAAGCTCTCTTATTTTTAGGAGCTGGATCAGTTATTCATTCATTCAATGATGAACAAGATATAAATAATATGGGTGGAGTTTATAGGCATTTACCTTACACATATTCATTAATGATAATTGGAACATTAGCATTAACAGGTTTCCCATTTTTATCTGGTTTTTACTCTAAAGACCTAATTATTGAATTTGCTTATCTTAAAGGAAATAATTTAGGTTATTACGCTTGTGGAATAGGTATATTTACAGCAGTTTTAACTTCAATTTATTCATGGAGGTTAATCTTCAAAACTTTCCATGGAGAATTTAATAATAAAAAAATTAAATTGTCCAATATGCATGAGTCACCTCCTATAATGTTAGTTCCGTTAGTTATTTTAGGCTTAGGATCTGTTTTAGCTGGATATATTTTTAAAGATTTATTTATGGGATATGGTTCCTTCTCAGAATTTTGGAATGGTTCAATTTTCTTTTTAAAACCATTGACTACTGATCATCCTCCTGGATATATTTTATATTTAACACCTATATTGGTGACTATTTCCATACCATTAAGTTATTTAATATTTTTAAAAAATAAATCATTTTTAGAAAGTTTGACAAATTCTAATAGACCAATTTATCTTTTTTTGAAAAATAAGTGGTATTTTGATGAGCTTTATGAGGTTTTATTTGTAAAATCTTCAAAATTTTTAGGAAGATTTTTTTGGAAAAAAATCGATGGTTTAGTAATCGATAGATTTGGTCCTGACGGTTTATCGAATTTATTTAAATATTTTTCTATTAAAGCTGTTAAATTTCAGTCTGGATTTATTTATCAATATGCCTTCGTAATGCTTATAGGATTTTCCATAATATTAACAATTATAATTATTAAGTAATGACTTTTCCAATATTATCATCATTAATCCTTCTTCCAACAATAGGTGCTTTATTTGTACTGTTTGGAAGATCGACTTCAAATTATAATTCAGCTAAATATATTGCATTATTTATTTCTGTTGGAAATTTTATTTTATCTTTATATCTATGGTATTTATTTGATAAAGACACTTCTGGGTTTCAATTTGTTGAAGAGAGAAAATGGCTAGAAGGTTTTATAAATTACAAAGTTGGGATTGATGGAATTTCTATACTATTTGTTATTTTAACAACTTTTATTATACCACTATGTATCATTTCAGTTAATTCAACTATCAAACACAGACTAAAAGATTTTATCGTTGCAATTCTTTTAATGGAAACAATGATGATAGGTGTTTTTTGCTCACTAGATTTAGTAATTTTTTATTTATTTTTTGAAGCAGGATTAATTCCAATGTTTTTAATAATAGGTATATGGGGAGGAGAAAGAAGAGTTTATTCTGCTTTCAAATTCTTTTTGTATACATTGCTTGGTTCAGTTTTAATGCTGGTTGCTATAATTTCTATATACTGGATAACAGGCACAACAGACGTTATAAAATTGTATGAATTAGGTATTGATGTTAATTATCAAAATTTATTGTGGTTAGCTTTTTTTAGTTCTTTTGCTGTAAAAACTCCTATGTGGCCAGTCCACACTTGGCTTCCCGATGCACATGTGGAAGCCCCAACTGCAGGCTCTGTATTGTTGGCAGCAATATTGCTTAAAATGGCTGGATACGGATTTATAAGATTTTCCGTTGGTTTATTTCCAGTTGCTTCAGAATATTTTGTTCCACTAATCTTTATATTAAGTTTAATTGCAATTATTTACTCATCATTAGTTGCTCTAATGCAGGAAGATATGAAAAAATTAATTGCATATTCTTCTGTTGCTCATATGGGATTTGTCACAATGGGAATATTTACAATGACTCCTCAAGGAATTGAAGGAAGTATATTTCAAATGATCAGTCATGGTATTATTTCAGCAGCGCTTTTTTTTACAGTTGGAGTGGTTTATGAAAGAATGCACACAAGAGAAATTAAAAATTATGGAGGATTAGTAAGTGTTATGCCACGATATGCTATTGTATTCATGATATTTACACTAGGCTCACTTGGATTGCCAGGAACCACAGGGTTTGTTGGAGAATTTTTAATTTTACTAGGTACATTCGAAGTTAATTTTACTGTTGCAACAGTTGCAAGCTTAGGAGTAATTTTAGGAGCTGCATATATTCTTTGGTTATATAGAAGAGTTGTATTTGGAGAAATCACCAATCCAGACGTAAAAAAACTTAACGATTTAAATAATCCAGAAATGATTATATTGAGCTTTTTAGCTGTGGTATCAATTTTATTTGGTTTTTATCCAGATCCATTGTTAAGTACAACTTCGGCGTCTGTAGGAGACTTAATTGATGCATTTAATTATAATGTTAAAATATTTGCTGCAAGTAATTTATGATGAACTTAGACTTAATTTTTCCTGAAATATTTCTTTCTCTATCAATTATGACGTTGTTAATGATCGGTGTATTTAAAAAAAAAAGTGAGAACTTAGTCTATAATTTATCAATAATCACATTGGCAATTCTCTTTGCTATGGTTGTGAATCTATTCACAATTAATGAACAATTCATATTCAATTATAGTTATAAAATAGATAATTTATCATCATTTATGAAAGCTTTAACGATAATATCTGGGATTTTTGTTATGATTTCTTCATCCACTTATCTTAAATCATTAAATATCCTTAAAATTGAATATCCTATACTGATTTTAAGTTCAATTCTTGGAATGATGGTGATGATAAGTTCTAATGATTTAATAGTTTTTTATTTAGGTCTAGAGCTTCAATCATTAGCTTTGTATGTATTGGCTTCATTTAATAGAGATAATATCTTGTCATCAGAATCTGGATTAAAATATTTTGTTTTAAGCGCACTTTCATCTGGTTTACTCCTTTATGGATGTTCGCTTGTTTATGGATTTTCAGGTTCAACAAATTTTATTGACATAGCAAATACATCAACAAATATTGAATATGGAGTAATTTTTGGTTTAGTTTTTTTAATAGTAGGATTAGCTTTTAAGATATCTGCTGTGCCTTTTCATATGTGGGCTCCAGATGTGTATCAAGGTTCACCGACCTCTGTTACATTATTTTTTGCAGCCTTACCAAAAATTGCTGCTTTAACCGTATTTATTAGATTTTTATTTACGCCATTTATAAATTTAATCGATCAGTGGCAAACAATAATTGTATTTATTTCAATTGCTTCAATGATATTTGGAGCCATTGCAGCTATTGGTCAATCAAATTTAAAAAGACTTATTGCATACAGCTCCATTGGACATATGGGTTACGCACTAGCTGGTCTTGCATCAGGGACAAACGAGGGAATACAAAGTTCTGTAATTTACATTTCTATTTATTTAGTGATGACATTGGCCTTCTTTTCTTGCTTATTTATGATGAGAAAAAAAAATGTATTTTATGAAGATATTCAAGACTTGTCAGGCTTATCAGCAAACCATCCAATTCTTTCGATTTCCTTATTGATAATATTGTTTTCTTTGGCAGGAATACCTCCATTAGCAGGTTTTTTTGCGAAATTTTATATCTTCATGTCGGTAATTGAGCAGTCAATGTACTTCTTGGCTATAGTTGGTTTATTATCTACAGTCTTAGCTGCATTTTATTATTTAAGATTAATAAAAATAATTTATTTTGATAAACCAAAACAAACATTTGAAAAAGATCACAATTTTGGGTTGAGACTAACATTGGCTGTTTCAACAGGTATACTAGTTTTATATTTTATATATCCAGGATTACTAAATGAGTTAGTTTCAAAAATTATAGTTATTTAATGAAACTTAAAAAATATGAATATAAATCAGTTACAAGCACTAATGACATTGCAATAAAAAAAATAAAACAAGGTTTATCTAAAGGTTTTATTGTAGCAAAAAAACAAACCAAAGGTAGAGGCAGATATGGCAGCAAATGGATTTATATGAAAGACAATTTATTTTTGTCTATCTTTTTTAATATAGGTATTGGTATTAATTTAAAAAGTATATCCTTATCAAGTTGTAAAATAGTTCAAAGATCCCTTGCAAAGTTAATTAATAAAAAAATAAAAATAAAAAAACCGAATGATCTATTGATAAACAATAAAAAAGTGTGTGGAATTTTACAAGAAATTATTTTTCACAAAAATAAAAAATTTATAATTATAGGAGTAGGTGTTAATGTGCATAGAAGTCCTATTATTTATGATTATCCTACAACTTATATAAATTTTTTTACTAAAAGAA
>CACIKJ010000011.1 GCA_902587215.1 uncultured Pelagibacteraceae bacterium
TTTGCAAATAATAAAAAAGATGCGTTTGAAGAGCCAACAATAAAAAGATCAAGATCACATAATTATGTCTCAAAAGAGGTGATAAATGTTAGGGAAAACATTGGAGTTATCGAGGTTGCAAATTTTTCTAAACATGAATTCAAAGGAACAGATGCAAGAAAGTTTTTAGATCACATTTTAGCTGGAAGATTACCTAAACCTGGAAGAATTTCTTTATCACCAATGCTATCTTATAGAGGAAAATTATATGGTGATTTAACAGTAGCATGTTTTGATGAAAATGATTTTATGGTTTTTGGATCAGGTGCGGCACAGGAGATGCATAGAAGATGGTTTGAAAGTCATATTAAAAAGTTTAATTTGTCATATAAAAATAGATCAGATGAATTTCATGGTTTGTCAATTGCCGGACCAAGATCAAGAGAATTACTGCAAAAAATAACTAGAGACGATGTTTCAAATGAAAAATTAAAATTTAGAGACTCGAGACATATGTTTATTGGTGGGGTTCCCGCTATTGTGAATAGAATTTCTTTTACTGGAGAACTTGGTTATGAAATATATGTTGCTCCACATTTTCAGTTAAAACTATATGAAGAAATAATTGAAGCAGGAAAGGAATTTAATATAAAACCTTTTGGCGGAAGAGCGTTAATGTCAATGAGGTTAGAAAAAAATTGGGGTGCCTGGACATTAGATTATAGACCAGATTTTACTCCAAAAGAGACCGGCTTAGATACATTTATCAATTGGGATAAAGAGTTTATTGGAAAAGAAAATGCTCGAAAAGATCAAAGTTCTAATCAACTTGTTCCTTTAATTGTTCAAACTAATGATATCGATGTAACTAACAATGAAGCTGTTATGAAAAAAAATAAAAGCATTGGATACGTTACTTCTGGTGGATTTGCTCATTATGTTAATAAAAGTATTGCTTTTTCTTATGTAAATAAAGACGAAATCAAATCTGACAAAGGAATTCAAATAGAGATAAACGGAGACCTGTTTAATTGTTCAATAATAAAAGAACCACTTTATGATCCAAGTGGACAAAAGATGAGAAGCTAATGGCCCAAAAGGATGTAGGAAATAAGGTACCAATTTATAAATTAAAAAAAACTGATGAGGTAATGAAGTATTATGATGAGTGGGGAGAAGGAAATAAATACGATAAAGATATGGTTGATTGGAACTACACTGGTCCAAAGGAAACCTCAGAAATACTTAATAAACACGTAAAGGATAAAAACATAGAAATATACGATGCGGGGTGTGGCACTGGTTTGGTAGGTGTTGAATTAAAAAAATATGGATTTTCAAACTTTCATGGAGCTGACCTGTCTCAGAAACTTTTAGATTTAGTACCCTCTGGACTTTATAAATCTTTAGAAAAAGTTGATTTAAACCAAAAAATTAATCATGAAGACAACACTTATAATGCAGTTATGTGTGTTGGAACATTTACTTTTGGACATGTTAAACCTCCAGCACTAGATGAGTTTATAAGAATTACTAAGAATTCCGGTTTAATTTGTTTTACAATTAATGAAGGAATCCACGAAGAGTATGGTTTTGATAAAAAATTAGACGAACTTAAAAAAAAAAATAAATGGAAAGAGATTGAATTTTTTAAGTCGGATTATATTGCAAGTAAAGATGTAAATGCGTGGCTTGGTTTGTATGAGGTTATAAAATAATGTCTGAAATTTATGAAATCGTCGACAAAAAAAAGTTGGATGTCGTAAGCAATCCAATTGAAGAATCACATGGACTTCCAAATGAATGTTATACAAGTGAAAGATATACAAAACTAGAAAGAAAAAAATTATTTGAAGATAAATGGGTGGTTGTTGGAGTTTCAAGCAGCATCCCAAAAAAAGGTGACGCAAAACCTTTTGATCTTTTAGGAATTCCGTTAATTATCTTAAGAGACAAAGAAGATAAAGTAAGAGTTTTTCATAACGTATGTAGTCATAGAGGATATAAAATTTTGCAAAAAGCATGTAAAATTAAAACTGTTCTTAGATGTCCTTATCATTCCTGGTCATATGATACAAAAGGTAATTTAATTGCTACACCTCACATAGGTGGAATGAATAAACATAATTGTGAAAAATTTGATAAATCTCAAAGTGGTTTAAAAGAGGTAAAATCATACGTATGGCTTGATATGATATTTATTAATTTAAATGAAAATGAAATAGAGTTTGAGGATTACATTAAACCATTGAGTGATAGATGGGAAAAATTTTGGCCAGTTAAAGATAGAGAATTAATGGTTTATTCAAATGACTATGGATATTTTAATTTAAATGCGAACTGTAACTGGAAATTTGCTATTGAAAATTACTGTGAAAGTTATCATTTACCGTGGGTACATCCAGGCTTAAATTCTTATTCAAAAATTGAAGATCATTACCACATTCAAGGATTGCCCAATCGTTTTGCTGGACAAGGAACAAAAGTTTATAATCCAAGACTTAAAGGTAAAGAAAAATTTCCATGTTTTCCTAATTGGCCCAAAGACCAAGAACACATCGCAGAATATGTTGCGTTATTTCCAAATGTGATGCTTGGAATACACAAAGATCATTTCTATGCTTACTGGTTAGAACCAGTTGATTATAAGTATACAAAAGAGCATATGGAAATTTATTATGTAGGAGAAAAAGCAGCAAATTCTAAACAATTCAAATCTCTGAGAAAACAAAATTATAAATTGTGGAAAAGTATTCAAACAGAAGACCTTAATATCATTGAGGGAATGCAGGATGGAAGAAATTCACCATCATATAATGGTGGAAATTTCTCACCAATAATGGATAATCCGACACACCATTTTCACAAATGGGTAGCTAAAAATTTGGAGTAAAATGTATAGACCTTTACCTAATGAATTAACAATAAAAAATTCAAAGATTGAAGGTTTAGGATTATTTGCGACCATAAAAATTAAGAAAAATTCTTTTATTGGTTTAACCCATATTAGAGATGAGATGTTTGAAGGAAAATATATTCGAACCCCATTAGGAGGTTTTTATAATCACTCTAAGGAAGCAAATATAATGAAAATGGTATCTGATGTAATACCTAAATTTAATTTTGGAGATGAAATTGATCCAACAAAAAAAATTGAACCACTTAAAGATGGAAAAAACGACAGAGAAAATTTATATTTTAATTTAAAGGAAAAACCAGAAGCAAAGTATATGTTTATTGTATCAACTAGAGATATTGAAGCAGGAGAAGAACTTGTGGCTGATTATACTTTATATACTTTTAATAAATAAACATGAGTAATTTGATATGAGATTTAAAAGAAAAATAGCTCCAGATGTAAAAACAAGTCAAAAATATCTCACAAAAAAAAGACTGAGAGAAGATGAAATTAATTTCGATAATCTAAGACTATATAGATTGGATAGAGTCAAAAAAGAATTAGAAAAAAATAATCTAGAGGCTTGTATTTTATTCGACCCCGTAAATGTTAGATATGCACTAGATACTGTAAACATGAGTGTTTATAATATGCATAATCTAACAAGATATTGTTTTATTCCAGTACATGGACCAACAATTTTATATGAATATTTTAACTGTGAAATTTTGTCAAAACACTTAAATTTAATAGATGAAATAAGGCCAGCAATAACTTGGGATTATTTCAGCAATGGAGATCAAGCAGATTTACAATTAAAAAAATGGATTAAAGAAATTAAAGATCTTTCAAATAAATATTTTAAAAGTAAAAAAGTTGCAATTGATGTTTTAAATGGACCTGCGGTTAGTGAGCTTAATAAAGAAGGAATAAATGTCGTGGATGCAAAATTAATTCTTGAACAGGCGAGAGTAATTAAATCACAAGAAGAACTGAAATGTATGAAATCTGCAATAGATGTTGCTGAAATCGGTGTAAGAAAAATGAGAGAAGAATTAAAACCAGGAATGACTGAAGATGAGCTTTGGTCAATATTACATAAAACAAACATAGAATATGGTGGAGAATGGATTGAATGCAGAATACTTTCATCTGGTGAAAGAACGAATCCTTGGATGCAAGAGAGTAGTAATAAGGTAATGCAAAATGGAGAAATCGTAGCATTTGATACTGATATGGTAGGCCCTTACGGATATTGTGCAGATATTTCTAGAACTTTTGTAGTTGGTCATAAATTTAATGATAATCAAAAAAAGTTATATTCTATGGCAATGAGTCAGATCGATCATAATTCGAGATTAATTAAATCTGGCATGTCCTTTAAAGAGTTTGTAAGCAAATCTTGGGTATTGCCAGATGAATATTATGGAAATAGATATTCATGCATGGTTCATGGTATCGGTCTTTGTGATGAATGGCCTCAAATAAGATATCCAACTGATGGAGGTGAGCAAGGTGGTAATTTTGAAAAAAATATGACCATAACACTTGAAAGTTATATCGGTAAAGTTGGAGGCAAAGAAGGTGTAAAACTTGAACAGCAATACTTGATTGGAGAGAATGGACTAGAGTTAATGTCTCACCATCCTTTGGAAAATATTTAATGAAAGTTGTTTTAATAATGGGATTACCTGGGTCAGGTAAAACCACACTTGCAAAAGAATTGGTTCCTTTATTAAATGCAAAATGGTTAAATGCTGACAAGGTAAGAACTGAATATAATGATTGGGATTTTTCAGCAGAAGGTAGAGTGAGACAAGCAAACAGAATGAGAGATTTAGCTAAAAAATTAAGAAATGATGGAAATTATGTGGTAGCAGATTTTGTTTGCCCAACTAAAGAAGCAAGAAAATTATTTGGAGCTGATTTTACAATTTGGATGGATACTATTGAAAAAGGTAGATTTGATGACACAAATCAAATGTTTGTTAAGCCAGAAAATTTCAATTTTAAAGTAGATACATTTGATGCAAAAAATTGGGCGCAAAAAATTCATAAGGAGATAATCAAATGACATATAAGTGGGATAATAAAAAACCAACAGCACAAATGTTGGGAAGATGGCAACCTTTTCATGATGGTCATTATACTTTATTCAAGGAAATAATTAAAAAAACAGGTCAAGTTTGTATTCAAATAAGAGATGTTCAAGGTGTAGATGATAATCCTTTTGATTTTGAAACAGTTAAAAAGAAAATTGAGGAAAGACTAAACCCTGAATTTGAAGGTAGATTTAAGATTATGCTTGTACCCAATATAACTAATATTTGTTATGGAAGAGGTGTTGGATATAAAATTGAGGAAATAGTTTTGCCTGAGGAAATTCAAAAAATTTCGGCAACAAAGATTAGAGCAAAAATGCGAGAGGATGGTGATTTAAAGTGAATGAAAGACTTAAATCTATAATTGATTTAGAAAAATATCCAATACATAATTTAAATTCCTCCATTATTCAAAACCTTATTAAAAAATGTAAAAAAGAGTTAGATGAAACTAGTTGTTCAACAATACCTAATTTTATTTTGCCAAAATCATTAGAAATAATGAATTCAGAATTAGAAAAACAATTAGATGAAGTTTATATGTCAAAAGAAAATATAAATGCTTATTTATATGCAAAAGATGACATAACTTTACCCAAAGATCATCCAAAAAGAATTTTTATGAATAGATATAATGGATATTTAAATTCTGATTGTTTTCCAAAAAACTCTGAAATGAAATATTTGTATGAGACTGATGAATTGTTAAAATTTGTATCTGCATGTCTTGGTGTATCACCAATTTATAGATGGGCTGATCCTCTAGCATGTCATGCTTATAATGTAATGAAGCCAGATGGAATACTTCCTTGGCATTTTGATAGTTGTGAATTTACTTTGAGTTTAATGATACAGAAACCTGAAAGAGGTGGAATATTTGAATATTGTCCAAATATTCGAGAACCAGGTAATGAAAACTTTGATGAAGTTAAAAAAGTTATAAATGGTGATAGATCGAGAGTAAAACAATTAAAATTGGAACCAGGAGATCTTCAGATATTTAAAGGAAGATTTACATTGCATAGGGTAACAAAAGTAGAAGGTAAGAAATCAAGATATATGTGTATACCTGCTTATGTATTAGACCCATGGAGAGTAAATACTCCAGAACATTCAAAAGCTATATATGGAAAAGTTTTACCAATACATATTGAAAGAAATATAGCTAGATCAGATGGATTAGCTGACTAAATGATTAACAAAATTGCTGTAATTGGTGCTGGTGTAATAGGATCTGGATGGGTTGTAAGATTTCTTGCACATAATAAAAAAGTAATTGTTTATGATACAAACCCAAAATTAAGGAAAAAAGTTATTTTAGAAGTCAAAAGAGCATGGCCATTTGTAAAAAAGCTATTTAATAAAAATAAACTAAATTTAAATAATTTCAGATACGTTACAGATATTGAAGATGCATTAAAAAATGTAGATTTTATTCAAGAGTGCGCGCCAGAAAATTATAAGTTAAAAACTAAACTAATGGAAGTAATAGGCAAATATTCTAAATCTAATGCAATTATTTCTTCGAGCTCATCAGGACTATTACCATCAAAGATTTATTCAAAATGTAAAAATCCATCAAGAACAATAATTGCCCATCCTTTTAATCCAGTATATATGCTGCCTGGTGTTGAAATTGTTCCAGGAAAAAAAACAAGCATTAAGACGCTTAATAAGGCTAAGAAATTCTATGAATCTATATCTATGAATCCAATAATGTTAAAAAAGGAATTGCCAGGCTTTTTGTCTGACAGATTGCAAGAAGCACTATGGCGAGAAGCACTGCACATTGTAAACGAGGGTTATGCATCAACTAAAGATTTAGATAGAGCTATTGAGGATGGACCAGGAATGAGATGGTCATTGATGGGCACTTTTCTTACATTTCATTTGGCTGGTGGAAATGCTGGGATGAAACATATGCTAGAACAATTTGGTCCTGCTTTAAAACTTCCATGGACCAAACTAAAAGCTCCAAAACTTTCAAAAAAATTATCAAACAGAGTAATATCTGGCACAAGGCAGCAAGCTAATGGAAAATCTGTTGTTGCAATTGCAAAAATTAGAGACGAGTATTTACTCAACTTACAAAAAATGAGAAAAAAATATGAACTAAGAATCAGAAAGTAGTTTTGAAAAAAATAGAAATATTAACCTGTCATTGCAAAAGAGTTGAAATTGAGCTCAATTTAGAAAATGGAGTTGAAGAACTAGTAAGATGTAATTGCTCATTATGCAAAAGAAGAGGTTATATAATGGCTAAAATTAAATTAGAAAATTTAAAAATCAAAAAGGGCCAAGATCAATTAACTGTTTATAAATTTGGCAAGAAACATCTTGCTGAACACTTCTTTTGTAAAAACTGTGGTATTTATACTCATCACAGATCTTATACTAATCCAGAAAATTATGAATATAATGTAGCCTGCATAGACAATTTGAATACTTTTGACTATAAGAATATTCCAGTTTTTGATGGAGATAAATTATAAGATATATGAATATTTTAATAAAAAATTTAAGCCCAGGAGTTAAAAAAGTAATTATAAACGACCCTAAAACTTATAATTCTTTATCCTTTAAAACACTAACTTCGCTACTAAATACTTTTAAAAAATTAGATAAGGATAATTCTACAAAAGTAATAGTTTTAGAAGGGGCAGGAAAAGGGTTTAGTGCAGGCCACAATTTAAAAGAAGTACGGGGATTAAAAAAAAGATCAAAATATTTAAAATTATTTAATCTTTGTTCGAAAGTAATGGTCCAAATTGTTGAGGGAAGAAAACCAGTAATTGCAAAAGTTCATGGAGCAGCTTATGCAGCTGGATGTCAATTAGTAGCAAGTTGTGATTTAGCCTATAGTTCAAATGATGCAATATTTGCTACACCAGGTGTAAATATTGGTTTATTCTGTAGCACACCAATGGTTGCTGTAAGTAGGAAAATTCACAGAAAAAGAATGATGAAGATGCTTTTAACTGGTGAGCCAATCAAAGCAAATTTTGCAAAAGACATAGGGTTAATTAATGATTTTTTTTCAAAATCTAAATTAGATAAAGAGGTACTAAAAATTGCAAAAACGATTGCTTCCAAATCAAATTTAACAATTAAAATTGGCAAACAAGCATTTTATAAACAATTAGAAATGCCTTTAAGAAAAGCTTATACATATACAAGCAAGATGATGACTTTAAATATGATGGCCATGGATGCTCATGAGGGAATTTCAGCATTTTTAGAAAAAAGAAAACCTAAATGGAAGCACAAATAGAAGATATAAAATTAAAAGAAATTTTTACTAATTCTAAAGTTATTGCATTAGTAGGTGCAAGCGCAAACAAAGAAAAAACATCTCATATAGTTATGAGACACCTGCTTGAGTTTGGCTTTGAGGTCATTCCAGTAAATCCTGGGGCAGCAGGTCAAGAGATTTTAGGACAGATGACAGTAAAAAATTTATCTGAAATTAAAAAACCTATTGATATAGTCGATATTTTTAGACCATCAGCAGAGGCAGAAAAAGTTGTTGAGGATGCAATCAATTACAATCCAAAAACTATTTGGTTACAGTTAGGCATTACAAGTGAAAATGGAGATAAATTTGCAAAATCAATTAATGCAAATTATGTTCAAGACTCTTGTATCAAAACTGAATACGAACGAATAATGAAAAAATAACTATCTGTTATATTCAACAAATTTTTTAAGAGAATTTTTAAGGAAGTTATCGTAATTAATCCCTAAACACCTGTTATATTTTTTATTGGAAAAAAAGGTTTTATTCATTTTAAAATCAAATGATGGTTCAAAGAAAAAAGGTATTGATAATCTTTTTGATTTATTCCAAAGAACTCTATGATTTGTAGCTTTATATTTGCCATTTGTAAGATATTCTAATGCCAGACCTGTATTTACAACTAGTGCATTTTTATTAAAAGGCACATCATACCATCTCTTAGTTCTTCTATTTTGAACTTGTAACCCACCTTTTTTGTCTTGATAAAGAACTGTAAAAATCCCACTATCCACATGAGTTTCACATCCAAGTGCTACTCCATCTTGTTTAGATACCTCAACAGGTTTTTCTTGTTTTGGATAAAAATTAAACCTCAAGGTGCTTAAAGTTTTAACTCTTTGAAATGCAACTTTTGATAATTCTGGATTTTTATTTGATACAGAAATAATTATTTTGAATAACATTTCACTCAAATCAAAGATTTTTCCATAATATTTATTAATTACTGCAATAGAATTTCTATTTAATGATTTTGAAAGATTTAATTTTTCTATCTTCTTTCTTTTATTTTTTTTAACAAATAAATCGGAAATCAATGGATCTCCAATATCCAATCCTTCTTTACCATTTACATCACTAGGAAAATAACCACGATAAACATTTTTGTTAGATTTATTCCATTTTTTTGGTGCTAATTTATATTTGTTATCTTCTTTGGAATTAAAAAATTTATGTGCAGTTCTAGTTATCTTATGAATTAAATTTTTTTCTATTCCATGACCAACTATTTGAAAAAATCCTACTTCAATGCAGGCTCTTTGAATTTGATTAAGTATTTTTTTATTATTACTATTATTATTTTTAAGTTTAAATTTTGAAATATTTATTGTAGGAATAAATTTCTTTCTCATTATCTATTGGGAGTATCTGATGCAATCATTTGATCTTTAGCTTTTTCTCTAATGTATATATATACACCTGCACCGATAATCAAAGCAACACCTATAAAAGTTCTTGCTGTAGGAATATCATTGAATAATAAATAACCAATTATTATTGCCCAAATTATTAAAGAATACTCAAATAAAGAAACGACAGATGGGGATGCAATTGAGTAGGCTGAAAATACAAAATAAAATGATAGAGAGGCCACAAGTCCCATTATTATAATAAATGGCCATGAATAGGTTGGATTTGTAAACCATTCTCTTAAAATGAATTGTAAAGTAGGATCTGAAAAAGTATTAAACTGTCCTTTGCCTGCAAATATAAAAAATATAATGCTAATTCCTATTGCTCCAATATATAAATGAAACATTTGAGAATAAACACTATCTTTGTCAGATGTAATTTTCGTTATTGTCATTGATATCGCATAAAATAATGCACAAGCAACCGGTGCTAATTTCGTATAATCAAAATTTTCAAAGTTTGGATTTAAAACAATGTAAACACCTAGGAACCCTACAATTATTGCAAGCCATCTTCTAATTCCAACTTTTTCACCTAAAAAAACTATAGCCAATATAGAAATAAAGAAAGGGCTTGAAAAAAATAGAGCATTTGCCATTGCTAGAGACATATATGTTAAAGAAATATAAAAAAAACTAAATCCAAAAAAAAAACATATAACTCTTACTGTAGTTAGTAGAGGATAATAAGTTTTCATGACTAATTTTTGAGATGTTATTTTTAGATATAAAGCTAATAAAATTAAAGCTGTTAAAGTTCTTCCAAAGTATAGCTCGTAGAGGGCTGTATCTTCAAAAATATATTTTATTAAAGAGTCTTGAATTGAAAAAAGTGCCATCCCACTTAAAATAAATAAAATTCCTTTGGGATTATTATTAAATGACATTTTTCAAATAAATTTATTGTTTTGGAAAATAATCTTGAAGATTACCTTCCCTATAAACATCTGTAGTGCTACAGTGTAAACTCCCACCAAATGCGTAAACTTCTCTGAAATCTATTGGTATCACTTCCATTCCTAATTTATCTAATTGTTCAGCTTGATAAACTTCAGTTTTTTCTACACAAACTGTTTTTGGATCTAATACAAGCACATTCATGGATAACCATACAGAATAATAGCTTAAATCTGGAGGTGAGTTATGAGCGGGTTGAGCTGCATACACAATCTCCCAACCATTGTCTTCAAAGAGCTTTCTTTGTTCTTTAGGCAGCTTTCTGACTGGATTATTTAAAATCAGTCCTGGCCTGATAGGAGTAAAAGTTGCATCAATATGAATTGGGTAAGGATCTCCTGGAAAATTTACTGTGTGAACTCTGTGATCAGGAAAATGTCTTTTTAACCAATCTATTCCTTTCAAATTAGTTGTAAATCCATGTTGTACAATTAGGTCTTTGCCAAATCTTAAAATATCTGCAGCGTCAAAAAGAGGTTCTTCCTCTGTAGTAACAAAATATTTTTTCTCAGCCCATTTTAATCTTTGTTCAATACTCACATCCTCAGATAAATAATTCATATGATAATCTTTATCTGTCAATCTCGGTTTTGGCGCAGTTTCGTGTCTCATACCTGGATCTTCAATAAAATATTTTTGTAACAAGGGTCTGTAAGCTAAATATTCAAACCACCTACATCTAAAACTCATTGTGGCTTCTAACATCTCTTTTCCAACAGTAATAATAACATCTCTAGATGGCATACAACCAAACATATGTTCAACCTCCCAATCTGGTGTAGCAATTTTTTCATCAAATTTTAGCGGAGTTGGTCTGTCAACTTTTATACCTCTTCCTTCAAGTGTCTTTACAAATTTATCTAAAAGTTCATTAGCTCTATCTATAGACTCTTGAGTTCGTCTACCGTGTTTTCCTTTCATAACAGAATCAGGTGGAATTTTACAATCAACAGCTGGCTCAGGTGCAGGTATGCAACAATTATCTGCTCTTCCAACTATTACGTGTTTTAATGGATCCCATTCATTCCAACTTTGAACAATTGTTTTTTTCATAATCACAAATATTTAACTTAAACTTTACCGTTCTAAATTAATTTAAATAGAAGTTTTTTCAATAAATTTTTAGTTTGATAATAATTCTAGCCCTTCTTCTGCATCAATTATAGGAAAATTTTTTTTGTATTCTAAAAAATCATAAAAAGTTTTATTTTTCAATTCATCCATAATTTTATAAGAAAAGCCTTCTTTTAGTTTTAAAATTCCTAAACCCATATCTATATTTATAATTTTGAAATCAACGTTTTTTGAATTTGACAGTTCAACTGCAACTCTCCAAATATTTCCAGTCCATGAGCTTTGTTTTCTTGGTACATGTTCCTCAAAATATGATCTGGGTAATAAATCATGAAATAAAATTACCCCATTAGTATTAAGTTGTTTCATCGCATTAACACAATCTTTTTGGCATTGTTTATACTCATGTAAACCATCAATGAAAATAACATCAAATTTTAAATCAGGAAATTTTTTAAAAAAATCGTCAGAAGTCATTTTGAAATTTCCACCTGACACTGGATCAACTCCAAATTTATTTTCTATTTTTAAAGGTATTGAATTAAAAACATCATTATTTTGCACACCTATCTCTAAATATTTGCAATCTTTATAATTTGAAATTGCTTTATTAATAAAGGCGTGTCTTTTATAAAAATTTTTTTCATAATCAAAAAACTTTTTTGTTTTTTTTTTAAAAAAAATTTTATTTCTTATCTCTCTTAAAACACCTGGATAAAAAATAGGTGGAATAAAAAGTTTAATAAAGTTTTTTAACATGATTAATGATTATAAGACTATTTAACAGTATTAAGATATTTTTCAATTAATTCAATATTGTATCTGCACCTTTTTCAGCAATCATTAATGTGGGCGCATTTAAATTAGCACTTGGTATTTCTGGTATCACAGATGCATCGATAACTCTCAAATTATCAATTCCTTTTACTTTCAAATTTTCATCAACAACTGCCATATCATCAACTCCCATTTTACAAGTGCCACATGGATGATAAGCTGTATCTGCTTTTGATCTGATATATTCATTTAATTCATCATCTGATTGAGCTTCGTTTCCTGGGCCAACTTCTTTTCCTGCGTGTTCGGATAGTGCAGGTTGAGATAATATCTTTCTTGCAACATGTATACACTCTCTTGTTTGTTTAAGATCATCCTCGTCTTGTAAATAATTAAATAATATTTTTGGATATTCATATGGATTAGACGAATTAAGAGTAATGTGCCCTCTACTTTTTGGATGGTTTGGACTAGCATGTAATTGATAACCATGTGATTTAGGTTGCTCTAATCCATGATTAATTACAAATGATGGAAAAAAATGAAATTGAATATTAGAAATTTCTCTTTCAGGTGAGGATTTTGCAAATCCTCCTGCCTCTAAAAAAGATTTGGAACAAGGTCCAGATTTAAACATAAACCATTCAATGCCTGCCAAAACTTTTGGAACTAATTTTGTGTAGGTGTATAAAGTATTTGGAGTTTTGCATTCTTGCTGAATATATGTTTCTAAGTGATCCTGGAGGTTTTTACCTACGCCTTTAACATCGTTAACCACTTCTATGCCGTTGTCTTTCAAGTGATTAGCATCACCAATACCTGAAACCATTAATAATTGTGGAGAATTAATTGCCCCACCACTAAGTATCACTTCTTTATTCGCATAAATTTTTTGGATTTTATCTTTAATTTTTACTTGAAGACCCACAGCTTTTTTTCCATCAAATAAAATTTTTTCCACGTATGAATTTTTTAGAATATCTAAGTTTTTTCTTTTTTTTACTGGATCTAAGTAATATTTAGCAACACCAGCTCTTTCCCCTCCATGCATAGTGGTATCAAACATGCCAAATCCTTCCTGTTCTTCACCATTCATATCAATATTAATTTTGTGACCAGCTTCTCCAGCAGCATCAATGAAAGCTTTAAACAAAGGATTCGAATTTTTTGATAAATTTATTGGTAGAGGACCTAAAGAACCCCTGAACTGGTTTTCCCCTTCTGACCATGTTTCTATTTTTTTAAAATAAGGTAGTACTTTTTCATAAGACCAGCTCTTTAAGCCAAAGCTTTCCCATCTAGTGTAATCGTCTTTATTACCTCTTACAAAAACCATTCCATTATGAGATGAACAGCCACCAATCATTTTTCCTCTTGGACAAAATATTCTCCTATTATTTAAGTATGGCTCAGGTTCTGAATAATATTTCCAATTATATTTTGGATCATGCATTGTGTAGAGAAGGGCAAGTGGCATTTTAACTTTCCAAATATCACTTGTTCCACCTGCCTCAAAAATTGCAACTTTGTGATCACTATTTTCAGACAATCTATTTGCAAGAACACATCCTGCAGATCCAGCACCAACAATTAAATAATCGTAATTCATCTAAGAGATGCTTTTAATAAATCTTTATACTGAATGATATCTTTAATTTTGACGCCTGTTTTCTTCGCAGCTTCGTCGAACTTTCTTAGTTTTATAGCATCTTTAAAGAATTCTTCTTTTTCAAATACCTTTGCTTCTTTACTATTTAATAGACCTCCTTGGAGTTTGAGACTAATAACAGATGCTTCAGATAACCGTTTGTAATATTTTTTATCCCTTGCAAGATATCTTTTTGCTATTACGTGATGTTTAATAGGTTCAACTACTTCTTTCTTAAAAAATTTTTTTAAATACTCATAACCAATATCTTCATGCCTACCATCTTGATTATTTCTCACTAATTCATCAGGATCATCTAAAATGAAATGTCCATAATCATGTAATAAACATGAACATATTAAATTATCTTTACTTTTTGACTTTTCTGCCATCATTGCTGACTGAATCATATGTTCAGCAATTGTTACATTTTCTCCGATATAAAGTGATTTATTATTTTTAAAGTTACTTACTATTTTCTCAATAATATCCATTTACTGTGGATGATCTCCTTCAATTGCAATTCTATCCATAATTCTTTCGTGACCAAGACCTCTTCCAGGAAAAAAATCCGTTAGGCCCTGATGTTGAGTACTCCTATTATCCCATATAGCAACAGCATTTTCCGTCCATTTAAATCTACATGTAAAATCTAATCTCTCTTGATGTTCAAAAATCTGTTTTAATATTTCATCGCTTTCTATTTTATCAATTCCTATTATTTTTTTTGTATACATTGAGTTCACATAAAGAATTTTTTTCTTTGTTTCAGGATGAATTCTTACCATTGGATGTTCATTTGAGTATTCATCTAAATTTCCATTCCCTTCCATCTCCGTGTATTTATCTACAAATGCTGCAGCTCCTAATGAACTATGAATTGCTTTTTTTCCTTCAATTTTTTTTTTTATATCTTCATCAAGAGTTTCATATGCAATTTCCATATTTGAAAACATAGTATCTCCTCCAACAGGAGGAATTTTTCTAGACCTTAAGATAATAACTTTTGTTGGTTTTGGATTATAGCTAACATCTGTATGCCAAGTTTCACCCCATTGATGTTTTTCTTCTGCCCCTTTTACAATTCTTAAAATCTCTGGATGATCTTTTAAACCTTTGACGTATACGTGTCTTTCAAGTGGACCAAATTTTTTCGCTAAATTAATTTGTTCCTCACAAGTAATATCTTGATCTCTAAAGAATAGAGCTTTATGTTCAAGCATTAAATTATTAATTAACTGCCAGTTTTTTTGAGAAGAATCTTTTAAATCTATCCCATTTACCTCAGCTCCCAATGCACCAGATAATAAATTTACTTCCATATTATTTTTTTAGTTTACCTGTAAATTTTAAATTATCACTTTTAAATTTTTGTTTATTTTCATTTATAAAAGCATCCATAAGTTTGGTTCTTTCATCATCAAACTCAGCCACTTTTCTTTTACTTAAATCAACATGCAAAGACAGCATTTCAATCGTTGAAGAAAGTTTATTTGTTTCCTTATCCATCATTTCCAATTTATAATGTAATCTTTTTTTATCGTGATCAAAGTAAGTTAAATTTATTTCAACCTCTTTACCTTCTCCAACTTCATTGTCATAAGTTGTATTTGTTTCAACTACCATAGTGCTCATACCTGAAGATTTCGCTGAAGTTTCACCCATACCAAATTTTTCAAGAAGAATTTCCCATGCCTGATCGAATACTAAAACATAATAGGCCATGTTGAGATGTTTATTGTAATCTGTCCACTCGGATTTGATTTTTACATTTGTAACATGCACTGACATATTTTTATTTCCCAAGACTTAATTTAATAGTATAAATCTAATAATTAAAATGAACAATAAAGTATTTATATCATGTGCTGTAACTGGATCTGGGGATACTGCCTCTAAACATCCGGATTTGCCAAAAACTCCTGAACAAATTGCAACTGCTGCTATTGAAGCTGCAAAAGCAGGTGCAGCAATTGCTCATATTCATGTAAGAGAAGATGATGGAACTCCAAGTAGACGTCTTGAATTATATAAAGAAGTAGTTGACAGGATACGTTCAAGTGGCACAGATGTAGTTTTAAACCTAACAACTGGAATGGGTGGCGATCTTGATATTGGACAAGGAAAAAATCCTTTAGATTTTGGACCAATGACAGACATGGCAAATGTAATGGAGAGAATTGCTAATGCAGAACAATTTTTACCTGAGATTTGTACACTTGATTGTGGAACTTTAAATTTTGGTGATAGTTCTGTTATTACAGTAAATACACCTAATGATTTAAGAAAAGCAGCAAAGAGACTTAAAGAAATTAAAGTTAAGCCTGAAATAGAAGCATTTGATTTAGGTAACATGTGGTTCGGTGCACAATTATATAAAGAAGGTTTATTAGATGATCCGCCCATGTTTCAAATGTGTTTGGGAATTCCATGGGGAGCACCTGCAACACCTTTAGCAATGCAAGCAATGAAAGATATTATGCCAGAAAATGCTGTTTGGTCTGGATTTGCAATTTCAAGAAATGAAATGCCATTTGTTGCTCAGACTGCAATAATGGGTGGAAATCCTAGAGTTGGTTTAGAAGATAATTTATATTTAGAAAAAGGAAAACTGGCAACTAATGC
>CACIKJ010000012.1 GCA_902587215.1 uncultured Pelagibacteraceae bacterium
ACTTAGCTATTGAAGAAAGTGATAGTATTACTGATGAAGCAACGCTTTTTTTAAATAAAAATCTTAATATTAAATTTATTAAAGGAGAAAATAAAAATAATAAAATTACTTATCAAGAAGATTTGAAAAAACAAAAAACTTTTTTTGGAATTGGATTTGATATTCACAAATTAGTCAAGAATAAAGAACTTTATTTAGGTGGAATTAAAATTCCTTTTCATTCAGGTTTAAAAGGGCATTCTGATGGCGATGTAATATTACACTCGATAATTGATGCTATATTAGGTGCTACAAGAAAAAAAGATATTGGCACCCACTTTCCTAATATTAAAAAAAATAAGAATATTAGATCGCCTAAAATGTTAACACCTATTGTTAACAATTTATATAAGTCAAATTATTCAATAAATAATTTAGATATTAATTTAATTTGCGAAAGACCAAAAGTTTCAAAATATAGGAATAAGATAATTGACTCAGTATCAAAAATAATGAATTTAAATAAAGATCAAATTAATCTGAAAGGAAAAACAGTTGAAAAATTAGGATTAATAGGAAATGAAAAAGCAATTGCTTGTGAAGTTATAATCTCAATTACTAAAAATGATTAAAAATTTAAATACATTATTCGTAACAATGTTATTTCTAGGTAAAATAAAAATTATTCCCGGTACCTTTGGTTCATTGGCTACAATAGTTATACTTTATTTTTTTTTCCACGTATTAAATATATCTTCAAATTTAATACTCATTTGTTTAATAATTATATTTGTTATTTCTTTTTTTGCAGTAGCCAACTACATTCAAAATACAGAAAATAAAGATCCAAAAGAGGTAGTTATTGATGAATTTATTGGTCAATCAATTCCAGTTTATTTATATGAAATTTCTCATGGCACAGAAAAATCTTCAAATGAAGCTATAATTTTTTATTGTATTTGCTTTATCCTATTTAGGTTTTTCGATATAATAAAACCATTTCCAGTCAGTTTTTTTGATAAAAATTATAAAAATAGTTTTGGTGTAATTATGGACGACGTTTGTGCAGGATTTTATGTTGTTTTGTCATTAATTTGTTTTATGGTTTTAAGTAATTACTTTATTTAATGAAATCTGTAATCAAACTATTAACTAAAAGAAATTTTAAAATCTCCGTTGCAGAATCATGTACAGGTGGCATGCTTGCTAGTCATATCACATCAATAAGTGGTTCATCAAAAGTATTTGATTTAGGTTTTATTACATACTCAAATCAAGCAAAAATTAAAATTTTAAAAGTAAGTAGAAATATAATTAATCGATATGGAGCTGTGAGTCATGAATGTTGTGCAGCAATGGTAAATAATTTATCAAAAATCTCAAAAGCGAATATTAATGTATCAATAACAGGTATTGCTGGGCCAAATGGTGGAACTAAACAAAAACCAGTAGGCTTAGTTTATATAGGTATCAAAAAAGGTAAAAAATCATTGATTAATAAATATTATTTTAAAGGCAAAAAAAGAAAAATTATACAAAAAGCTACGGTTAAAAAAGCTCTTAATTTAATTTTAAGAATTGCCAAATAATTCTTCTGCCCTTCTCTGAAATGCGTCAGCTATTTTTTCCATACCAAATTGAAAAGATGCTGTCATCATGGTATTTAAAAATTTATTTTTAATTTCAAAATCTATATCAAACGTAACTTCTGTTATGCTCTTATTTTCCTTAAACGACCAATTATTTGAAAGATGATTTAATGGACCTTCTATATTTTTTACAATTATAGATCCTTCATTTTTATTAAATAAAACATCGCTCTTATAGGTATCTTTAAAAGGTCCTTTGCCAATTGTAAGATCGGCAATTATTTTGATAAAATCATTATCATCTTTTTTTTCATGAATTTTTGCAGCATGGCAAAATGGAATAAAATCAGGATATTTTTCAATATCTAAAACTAATTCGATTAAATCTTTTTTTTTGCATTCAATTAATCTCTTAATTGAAGCTTTTGGCATTAATGATTACTATTTCTTTTTAATTGAAGTTTAGCAAAATCTTCATCGGCATGATAAGATGATCTTGTTAGTGGAGAAGAAGAAACCAATAAAAAACCTTTTGCTTTAGCTATTCTTCCTAAATCATCAAATTCTTTAGGAGTATAATATCTATTAAGAGGATAATGTTTTACGGATGGTTGTAAATACTGTCCAATAGTTAAAAAATCGACATCTGCAGATTTTAAATCATCCATTACTTGTAGTATCTCATCTCTAGTTTCACCTAATCCAACCATAATTCCAGATTTTGTAAAAATGTTTTTATTATTTTTCTTTGCATTTTTTAAAAGCTCTAATGATAAAAAATATCTTGAACCAGGTCTTACTTTTAAATAAAGACTTGGAACAGTTTCGATGTTATGATTAAAAACATCTGGATTAGCATCTAAGACTTTTTTATAAGCATCACCTTTTCTTAAAAAATCAGGAGTTAATACTTCTATTGTTGTATTTGGGTTAATTTTTCTAGTTTGAGTAATAACTTCATAAAAATGATTAGATCCTCCATCCTCTAAATCATCTCTATCAACTGAAGTAATTACGACATGCTTTAAGTTTAATTTTTTTACAGAACGCGCAATTTTCACAGGCTCAAGTTCATCAAGTTTTTTTGGTACACCAGTTTTAACATCACAAAAGGCACACGCTCTTGTACAAGTATCACCCATAATCATAAATGTAGCGTGACGTTTACTCCAGCACTCAGTAATGTTTGGGCAATTAGCCTCCTGACAAACTGTGACTAAATTATTATTATTAACTATAGTTTTTGTTAAAAAAAATTCTTTGCTATCAATCAATTTTGATCTTATCCATTCAGGTTTTTTTTTAATTGGATTGATTGGTTTATTCTGTTTTTCAGGATGTCTAATTGTCATTTTTTAAAATATATATTTTTTCGTTATTCATGCTATAAATAAATTTTTCTCTTAATAGTGTCTCAACATAATCTTTATCAAAATTTTTAGTTAATAATGAGTTTTTAAATTCTAAATTTTGAATTTCATTTTTTAATAATTTCTCATCTAATTTCAATTTAGTTAATAAGTTTTCTTTTTTAATTAGTGAAAGCAATCCTCGTTCTCCGTCTAATAGATTAAAGAAAAAATACAAAAACAAAAATGTCCCAATAATAAGAAAATAATTTTTCTTTACCTTTTCAATCATAATTTGCTCATTTTGACGTTTTTACCCAAACTTTCCTCTATTCTCAGTATTTGATTGTATTTTGCAACTCTTTCTGATCTGCACAAAGAGCCGGCTTTTATCTGATTAGAATTGGTACCTATTGATAAATCAGCTATGAAGGTATCTTCGGATTCTCCAGATCTATGCGATATTATAGTATTAAACCCAATGTTTTGAGCAAATTTGATTACCTCTATTGTTTCAGTCACTGTTCCGATTTGATTTAACTTTATTAAAATTGAATTGGAGGATTGATTTAAAAAACCCACTTTCAATCTTTCTAGATTTGTTACATACAAATCATCTCCGACTATTTGAATTTGATTTTTAGTTTCTTTCATAAAATTATTCCATGAAGCCCAATCATTTTCTGCGAAAGGGTCTTCAATTGATTTAATTTTATATTTTTTTATTAAATGTTTGTATTTTGATATTGATTTTTTGACTGATATATATTTTTTAGAATGTATAGCATATTTGTTGCCTTTGAATAATTCATTTGCTGCAACGTCTAAACATATGCTTACATCTTTACCATTAACAAGTTTAGACATTTTTATTGCCTTTGTAATTAATAATAGGGCTTGATTATTATTACTGATCATTGGTGCAAAACCACCTTCATCACCAACTGAAGTAGATAATTTCATTTTTTTTAAAATTTTTCTTAAATTTGTAATTACCGAAAAACACATTTTAACTGCTTGAGTAAACGATCTCGCGCCATCAGGTCTAATCATAAATTCCTGGATTTGAAGGCCATTATTAGCATGCGCTCCTCCATTAATTATATTCATTAGAGGATATGGCATTGAAAAATTATTTTTTACTAGAAAATTTTTGTAGAGTGGTATCTTTTGAATTTTAGATGATAATTTTTTAACAGCCATTGAGACAGCTAGCATGCTATTTGCACCTAATTTAGTTTTTTGTTTAGTGCCATCTAATTGTAAAAGTATATGATCAATTTTTTCTTGATCATGCACACTTTTATTTTTTAATTTTTTTGCTATTATTTTATTTATTACTTTGACTGCATTAAAAACACTTTTTCCATTATAATCTTTTCTATTTTTGTCTCTTTTTTCGTGAGCCTCAAAGCTTCCTGTTGATGCTCCAGATGGACATATCGCTGATGAGCTGAGTTTTTTTACAAAAACCTCCGCCTCTACTGTTGGATTTCCTCTGCTATCAAAAATTTGTCTAGCAACTACTTTTGTAATTTTGCTCATTAAAAATTTTTAACAAATTTATCTATTTCTATAATCTGAGTTAAGAGACTCTCTAATTTATTTAAAGGTACCATGTTTGGACCATCTGAGGGAGCATTGTCTGGATCCTGATGTGTTTCTATAAATATCGCAGCTATACCAACTGCTGATGCCGCTCGTGCTAGGTATTCAACAAATTCTCTTTGACCTCCACTTTTTTCTCCTAGACCACCTGGTTGCTGAACAGAGTGTGTCGCATCAAAGACAACAGGATATCCGTTTTTTATCATTATTGGAATTGATCTCATATCAGAAACTAAAGTATTATATCCAAAACTTGCACCGCGTTCTGTAACTAAAATGTTATCATTACCTGTGTCTGATATTTTTTTTGTCACATTTACCATATCCCATGGAGCTAAAAACTGACCTTTTTTAACATTTATTATTTTTTTTGTTTTAGCTGCAGCAACCAACAAATCAGTTTGTCTGCATAAAAAAGCTGGGATTTGTAGAATGTCTACATGTTTTGAAACCACTTCACAATGCACTTCATTATGTACGTCTGTTAATATTGGAACTTTTAATTCTTTTTTTATTTTATCAAAAATGGGTAGGGAATTTTCTAAGCCAGCCCCTCTTATTCCCTTTAAGCTTGTTCTATTAGCTTTATCAAAAGATGTTTTATATACAAATCCAATATTTAATTTAGAGCTGATTTCTTTGATTTTTCCAGACATGTCCATAGCATGCTGTTCAGACTCAAGTTGACAGGGACCTGCAATTAAAACAACTTTTTTGTTATTAGCAATCTCGATACCATTACAATTTACAATTTTATTTTGCATATTTTTTTTTAGCAGCTTTAATAAAAGATGAAAATAATGGATGTGGATTAAAAGGTCTAGATTTAAATTCAGGATGAAATTGCACACCTATAAACCAAGGGTGATTTTTCAACTCAACAATTTCAGGCAAAGTATTATCTGGCGATAAACCCGAAAAAATAAGACCATTTTTCTCAAATTTTTCTTTATAAGAGATATTAACCTCATACCTATGTCTATGCCTTTCTTTAATAATCTTAGATTTATAGATTTTTCTTACTAAAGAATTTTCTTTTAATTTGGCATCATATGAACCAAGTCTCATTGTGCCTCCAAGATCTTTATCAGTTCCTTTAATTTTAATTCCATCTTTATTCCATTCATTCATAAGTCCTATTATTGAAATTCCTTTCTTGTCAAATTCACTTGAGGTTGCGTTTCTAATTTTAAGTTTATTTCTTGCAAATTCAATTATTGCCATTTGCATACCATAACAAATACCTAAAAAAGGAATTTTATTTACTCTAGCAAACCGTATAGACTCAATTTTTCCACTTGTTCCTCTTTTTCCAAATCCACCCGGTATTAAAATTCCAGAAATATTATTCAACTTACTTTTTATTTGAGAAGGTTTAAGTTTTTCTGAGTCTATTCTAACAAGTTTTACTTTAATGTTATTATCTATACCACCATGTGTAAGAGCTTCATCTAAGGATTTATATGCATCTTTAAGATCTACATACTTACCAATAATTGCTATATTGACTTGTTTTTTCGTATTTAAAATAATTTTATTTATTTTTCTCCAAGGACCCAGATTGCAAGGTTTTCTAGACTTGATTTTAAAATAATTTAATACTTGGATATCTAATTTTTCGTTTGCGAAGCTTATTGGTGCTTCATATATTGTTTTTACATCGACTGTTTCAATTACATTTTTGATATCAACATTGCAAAATAAAGATATTTTTTTTCTATGCTCTAAAGGTATTGATCTTTCAGATCTACAAATAATGATATCAGGTTGAATACCTATGCTTCTTAATTCTTTTACAGAATGTTGTGTTGGTTTTGTTTTTATCTCATCTGACGCTTTTAAATATGGTACTAAAGTTAAATGAATAAATAGTGCATTTTTTTTACCTACGTCATTTGCAAATTGTCTAATCGCTTCAACAAAAGGTAAACTTTCAATATCTCCAACTATGCCTCCTATTTCACAAATAACAAAATCTTCTTTAGATGTATCGTGCTTTATAAATTCTTTTATTCTATCTGTTATGTGAGGAATTACTTGTACGGTTTTTCCCAGATATTTACCTTTTCTTTCTTTTCGTAGTACATCACTATAAATTTTTCCTGTTGTTATATTGTCTGTTTTTTTGGCCATAACTCCTGAAAATCTTTCATAATGACCTAAATCTAAATCTGTCTCAGCTCCATCATCGGTAACAAAAACCTCACCATGCTGAAATGGGCTCATTGTACCAGGGTCGACATTTAAATATGGGTCAAGTTTTCTTAAACGGACTTTAAAGCCTCTTGATTGTAACAAATATGCTAGCGAAGCTGATGAAAGACCTTTTCCTAAAGATGATACCACGCCGCCAGTGACAAATATATATCGCGCCATGGAATTATGTTATAGACCGATATTAAATAATTTCAAAGTATTAATTGTTATTCTCTGGAATTTTTGGGGTCTCTTCTTGATTTTCCTCTATTTTATCTAAAACCGATCCTGTAGGCTCCAGTTCACTTCTTGATATAATAGTCAGGGATAAGCTACAAATAATAAATAATGTTGCTATTACAGCTGTTGATTTTGTTAGAAAATTACCTGCAGATCTTGAAAACATAAAGCTTTCTTGAGAAATTCCTATACCTAGGGCTCCTCCTTCTGATTTCTGAATAAGAACTAAAACAACTAAAACAGCTGCCAAAATAATATTTATTACAAGTAGTGTATTTTCCATGCGAACTAATTAATTGTTTTTTTTATTATATCAATAAATTTTTTTGAGTTTTGGGAGGCAGATCCTACTAAAAATCCTTTAATACCTCTTATATTTTTAAGATTAGATATATTTTTATCATTTACAGATCCACCATAGAGAATGGGTAATTTTACACTTGTTTTTTTTGATAATATTTTTCTAATATTGCTTACATTAGTCTCTAACTCATTATGTTTAGGTATTACGCCTGTTCCTATTGACCATACTGGCTCATATGCAATTAAAATATTTTTATAATTTTTAATACCTTTAAGTCCCTTATTAATTTGGTTTTTTAAAATTGTGTGTGTAATTTTTTTTCTTTTTTCTTTTAAAGTCTCACCTATGCAGAAAACAATTTTTAAATTTTTATTCAAAGCTGAAAGAATTTTTTTATTTATATTGGCATCAGTTTCTCCAGCAGTTCTATTTTCAGAATGTCCTATAATTACATATCTACATCCCAGTTCTTTTAACATCTTGGGACTTATGGACCCTGTAAATGAACCATAATTTTCAATGTGATGGCAGTTTTGTCCGCCTATAGAAATTTTTGTTTTTTTGAACTTATTCATAAAGTTATAAATCAACGTAAAGGGTGGAAAATATATAATTTTAGCCTTATTATATTTTTTTTGTTTACTTAAATTAATTAATTTATTTAAAGAACTTAAAGTTGATGTGCTTCCATACATTTTCCAGTTGGCAATAAAATATATATTATTTGTCATATATGATATTTTAATCTATAGATTTGTTTTTTAAAAAATCAATAAATAAAGAATTTTTATTATGATTAATAAATTTAAAAGTATTACAAATTCCAAATTTTCATGGATTATTGTTGCTTTGATAGCAATACCTTTTGTTTTTTGGGGAATGGGTGATGTATTTACAAAAGGAAACTCTAATAACGTTGCAAAAATAAATAACAGTACAATATCAGTTAGTGATTTCATTAACCACATAAATCAGTCGGGTTTAAATGAGAATATTATAAGAGAAAACCTAGATAAAAATATTTTTGAAGATTTATTAAGTGTATTAATTTCACAAAAATTGATGGAAATGGAAATTAATAATCTAAGCTTAAATTTTTCTGACAAAACATTAAAAGAAAAAATAATTAATAATCAAAATTTTTTTGATAATAATAATAATTTTTCCAGAACTAAATATGAAAAATTTTTACTAGAAAATAACTTATCTGCTGGAGAATTTGAAAACAGACTTAAGTCAAATGAACTTCAAAAAGTTTTGTTTAATTATATAAATGGTGGATTAGTTGTTCCAAAATTTTTAGTTAAAAAAAAATATGTTAATGAAAATAAAAATATAAGTGTCAACTTTGTAAACTTAGAAGAAAATTATAATAAGGATTTTAGTTCCCAAGAAATAAATGAATATATTAAATCAAATGAAGACAAATTAAAAAAAGATTTTATAAATTTCAGTTACGTAAAAATAACTCCAAAAAGTTTATTAGATACAGAAGAATTTAATGATGAGTTTTTTAGAATTATTGATGATATTGATAACAGGGTATTAAACAATGAAAATATTGAATCTATTGCGAAACGATACGATTTAGAACTTATTTTTGTTAATAATTATTATCCTTTTGATAAAGAATTTGAACTTATTTACTCAAAAAAAAATAATATTAATCAAGTTAATTTAATTGATAACAATAGCCATTATTTTTTATTTAATATTGACAAAATTGAAAATAAATTACCAGATATAAATTCAGATAAATTTAGAGAAGAAATTAAATTAACTTTAAAAAATCAATTTAAATTTAAATATAATAAAAATCTTCTTGAAGACATTCAAAACAAAAAATTAACATATGATGACCTTAAAGAATATAATAACACTGTTGAGGAAATTTTAATTGACTCTGTTAATGATAATAATAAATTTTCTATTGAAGCTGTAAAACTAATTTATTCGTTACCAGAAGAGTCATTCGTTCTAGTAAATGATCCTCTAAATAACATATATTTAGCATATATAAATAAAATTAGTATTGAAAACAATATTACCGACGATCAATTTAAAAATTATCTATTAAAATCTAATAGTGAAATTAGAGATACACTTTACACAAGCTATGATATTTTTCTAAGTAAAAAATATGAAATTAAAGTATTTCAAAATACTATTGAGAGATTAAAAAATAATTTTAGATAATGCTTAATAAATCAATTTCTGAGTTTAAAAGAAGTCATGTAAAAAGGAAAAATCAAATTTTATTCCATACAATTAATTCTGATGGTGTTAAAGAGACCGAAAATTTAATTAATAATTTTTTGATCGAAAAGAATAGTTTCATATTTGAGTCAGTTGAAAAAGGTAAGATAAAAGGTCGATATACTATATTAGGAAAAAATCCAGACTACATTTGGGAATTTCAAGGCAATAAATGCAAAGAAATATTTAATAATAAAATTAAAATAATAAATAATTCACCTAAAAAATTAATTGATCAAATTATTGAAAATTTTAAGTTTGAAATACCAAAAGAATTACCAAATATTAGTTCTATAATTTCAGGTTACTTTTCTTATGATATTATCCGCTATATTGAGAGTATTCCGAACACATGTAAAGAAGATTTAAATATCCCAGATGTAAGACTTATTCGTCCTAAATCACTTATTATTCTAGATAACCTAGAGAAAAAAATCCATTTTATTAGAAATTTCTTTAAAGAAGAAAAAGTAAAAAATTATTTTGAAACTTTTGAGAATGTTAAATCTGACATAGAGGATTTAATACTTTTAGCAAATAATAAAAATTTTTTTGATAAAAAGGACAATCAAACTAGAGTAAAAGTAAAATCAAATATCACAAAAAAAAGATTTTTAAAAAATGTGATTAAAGCTAAAAAATATATAAAGAAGGGTGATATTTTTCAAGTTGTTCTGAGTCAAAGATTTAAAGCTAAAATGAAGAAGGATCCAATTGAAGTTTATAAAAAGCTTAGAGTGACAAATCCCTCACCTTTCATGTATTTTTTTAACTTTAATGATTTTCAAATTATAGGAGCTAGCCCTGAAATTCTTGTAAGGTTAAGGGATGGTCAAATAACTATTAGACCAATTGCAGGAACAAGACCTAGGGGTAAAAATAAAAAAGAAGATATTTTTTACGAAAAGGATCTATTAAAAGATAAAAAAGAATTAGCAGAGCACTTAATGCTTTTGGATTTAGGTAGAAATGATACGGGAAGAGTTTCCCAAATTAATACTGTTGAGGTTACTGAAAAATTTAAAATTGAAAAATATTCTCATGTAATGCATATAGTTTCAAACGTAGTTGGAAAATTTAATAATAAGTATAGCAAATTTGACACATTATTATCAGGTTTTCCTGCTGGAACTGTGTCTGGAGCACCAAAAATAAGAGCAATGCAAATTATAGATGAATTGGAAACTACTAAAAGAAAAGTTTATGCTGGTGGTATAGGATATTTTACTGCTGCTGGCGAATTTGATACGTGCATTGCTTTAAGAACAGCTGTTGTCAAAGATGGGTTTTTATATGCCCAAGCAGGAGCAGGTATAGTGGCTGATAGCAAACCTATCAATGAATTTATCGAAACTAAAAATAAAGCAAAAGCTTTGATTAAAGCCATGGAGTAACTCAATGTCTAAAATTTTATTAATAGATAATTACGACAGTTTTACATACAATCTTTATCATTATGTTTCTAGTTTTAATAAAAATGTTGAGGTTAAAAGAAACGATAAAGTTGATACAAATAATATTATTAAAAATAAATATAAAAAAATTATTATTTCTCCAGGTCCTGGAAATCCAAACCAAGCAGGAAATTGTTTAGATATAGTAAATCATCTTTATAAAAAAGTTCCAATTTTGGGAGTTTGTTTAGGTCATCAAATAATTGGACAAGTTTTTGGGTCCAAAATTATTGAAGCTAAAAAACTAATGCATGGAAAAACTAGTATAATTAAAAATAAAAGAATTGGAGTATTAAAGGGATTAAAAAGTAAATTTACTGCGACTAGGTACCATAGTCTTATTGTAGATAAAGCAACTTTATCCAAAGAATTAATAATTACTGCTACAACCGATGAAAATATAATAATGGGATTAATGCATTATAAATATCAAATACATGGGGTTCAATTTCATCCGGAAAGTATAAATACAAAAGTTGGAATGAAAATAATCGAAAATTTTGTTAAATTATAAAATGAAAAATTCATTAAAAAAACTAAAAGATAAAATTGATCTTAGTTTCAACGAAACAAAAGATATATTCACTACAATAATGAGTGGAGAAGCCTCAGAGGAAGAAATGTATGAATTCTTAACCCTATTGTCAAATAAGGGTGAAGTATCAAGTGAAATTGCTGCTGGTGTTTATGTTTTAAGAGAGAAATCTTTAAGGGTAAATTCAGAAAATGCAATAGATACTTGTGGTACCGGTGGCGATGGTAAAAATACTCTTAATATTTCAACGGCATCTGCACTTTTATTGTCATCTATTGGAGTTAAAGTTGCTAAGCATGGAAATAAGGCTGTTTCATCTAAATGTGGTTCTGGGGATGTATTAGAGAAGTTAAATATCAATATTAATTTAGATGCTAGAGCAGTTGAAAACAGTATTAATAATTTTAACTTTGGTTTCATGTTTGCACCAAATTTTCATTCAGCAATGAAATATGTTGGACCAATAAGAAAAAAAATTGGAAAAAGAACTATTTTTAATATGATTGGACCTTTAAGTAGCCCTGCCCTAGTTAAAAAACAAGTTGTTGGAGTGTTTGATAAGAAGCTATTAAATATTTTTGCAAATGCATTGAAAGATTTAGAGATTACCAATGCCTGGATTGTTAATAGTGAAGATGGATTAGATGAAATTTCTCCATATGCTACTACTAATATTTGTCAGTTAAAAAAAGGAGAAATAACTAATATTTCAATTAATCCAACTGAATTAAAAATCAATACTAAGGGTTTCGAAACAATTTTAGGTCAGGATGCGTATTATAATTCAAAAAAAATTATTGATATTTTTAAAGGTGAGGATAACGACTTTTCTATTGCTGTATGTTTGAATGCTGCAGCGGGATTAGTTGTTTCTGGAAAAACAGATAGCTTTAAAGAAGCTTATCACGAAACAAGAGATCACATTTTATCAGGAAAAGCTTTAAATCATTTAAAAAAAATTCAAAATGGTATCTAATTCTTTAGAAAAAATAATTAATAAAAAAAAAGATAAATTAAATTCTTTAAAAAATAAATTAAAAATTGAAGAATTAAGATATAAGATTGAAAATTTTAAAAAATATTTTAATTTTAAAGAGAAAATATATTTTAATCTTTTAAAAGGAAAATACTCTTTAATTGCTGAAATAAAAAAAGCAAGCCCTTCAGCTGGTGTTATTATTGAAAACTACAATCCTGTTGATATAGCTGCAATCTATCAGAAAAAAAATGCTACCTGCTTATCTGTTTTAACTGAGGAAGATTTTTTTCACGGAAACTTAGATCATATTTCTAAAATTAAAGAAAAAATAAATCTTCCAATTTTGTGTAAAGATTTTTTTATTGATAAATTTCAAGTACCACTAGCAAAAAGTTTTGGTGCCGATGCTATACTCTTAATAGTTGCTGCCTTAAACCAAGATCAACTTCAGGAACTTTATAATGCTGCTTTAGAATACAAAATGTCTGTTGTAATTGAAATTCATACAGTTGAAGAAGCCAAAAGAATATCTCATTTTAGTGATGCCATAATTGGTATAAATAATAGAAATTTAAAAACACTTGAAACTGATTTAAATAATACTTTTGAAATTTATAAAACTTTAAATAAATTCAAAGGTATATTGATTTCAGAGAGTGGAATAAAAAATAAAGATGATATTTTAAGAATTTCAAATCAAACAAATATTAAAACTTTTTTAATTGGTGAATCATTACTTAAAAACTTAGATAATAACTCTATATTCTCTCTTCTATAACCTAAAATCCTTTATTTATGGGCCTTTTTTAGGTTGTAATTAAGCAAGAACTTTTATAGAACATATATGTACTTGATTTGTTCTATGTTAACAAAAAAACAAAAAAACCTGTTACTTTTTATAAATAAAAAAATTAGAGGCACTGGTGTGTCACCTTCATACGAAGAGATGAAATCTTCTTTAAATCTAAAATCTAAATCTGGTATTCACAGATTAATAAGCGCATTAGAGGAAAGAGGGTTTATTAAGAGACTCGCTCATAAAGCTCGAGCACTAGAGGTAGTAAAATTACCTGAAACGGCATCTGCAAATGATATATATAACTCTTTTTCACCAAGTGTTATAAAGGGTGGGCTAAGTGATGTGAGTAAAACGAAACAAAACGAAATTTCTGTTCTTGGAAGTATTGCTGCAGGAACGCCTATAGAAGCTATTCAGAACGAAGTTTCAAGAATTCCATTGCCCTCAAATATAGAAAATAATGGAGAGTTTTTTGGTTTAAAAGTCAAAGGAGACTCAATGATTGATGCAGGTATTAATGATGGAGATACAGTTATAATAAAAAAAGCTGACAGAGCTGAAAATGGAAAAATTGTAGTTGCTTTAATTGATGACCATGAAGCAATGTTAAAAAGAATTAGAGTTAAAGGCAAAACAGTGGCATTAGAAAGTGCAAATAGTAACTACGAAACAAAAATTTTTGGCCCAGATAGAGTAAAAATCCAGGGTGTATTGATATCTTTATATAGAAACTTCAATTAAAATAGTCTAAAAAATATCTATGAAAAAAGTTGCAACTCGTTTTGCACCGTCGCCTACTGGTCCATTGCATATTGGAGGTGTTAGAACAGCTCTATTTAATTGGTTATATTCAAAAAATAAAGGTGGGTCTTTTTTTTTAAGAATTGAAGATACTGATAAAGAAAGATCAAAAGATGAGTACAAAGAACAAATTATAAAATCGTTAAAATGGATTGGCGTAGAAAAAGATGGAGAAGAATATATTCAATCAAGAAAAATTAATGATCACATAAAAATTGCTAATGAATTACTTAAAAATGGATATGCATATAGGTGCTACTGCTCAAGCGAAGAAATAGAGGAACAAAAAAAAAGAGCAAAGCAAAAGAAAATTCCATATATTTACGATAGAAAATGGAGAGATAAAAGTGAAGCAGAAGCTCCTGCTGATGTTAAACCAACAATAAGATTTAAAAGTAAAATTGATGGAACTACAGTTTTAAAAGATTTAGTTCAAGGAAATGTTGAAATTGAAAATAATACTATTGAAGATTTTATTATTTTAAGAAATGATGGTACACCAACATATAATTTATCTGCATCTGTTGACGACCATCAGATGAATATTACGCATATAATAAGGGGTGATGACCATAAAATTAATACCTTTAAACAAATGCAAATTTATTTAGCTATGAAATGGGATTTACCATATTTTGCACATATACCATTAATACATACAAGTGAAGGAAAAAAACTTTCTAAAAGAGACAAAGCTTCAACATTAGATGACTATTCATCAATAGGTATTATACCAGAAGCTTTGAGAAATTATCTTTTAAGATTAGGTTGGTCATACAAAGACAAAGAAATATTTAATAAAGAGGAAAGTATAAAATATTTCAATTTAGAAGGTATCGGTAAATCTCCTTCTAAGTTAGATATGAATAGAATTTTATCCATGAACGAACACTATATTAAAAACATGGAAGAAAATGATCTTTATGATCAAGTAAGTAATTTTTGCAAAAAATATAAGGATATAATTCCTAATGAAAAATCAGAAAAAATTAAGAAATCATTAAGTTTTCTAAAGAATAAAGCTAAAACATTAGAAGATATTTATAATAACTCGAAGTATATAATAAATGATCTAGTTAGTTTTAATCAAGATGATTTAAAATTAATAGATAATAATTCTAAGAAGATTATTTCCGAATTTTCAAAGAGCATCTCAAAATTAGACAGGCTTGAAAGAAGTAACTTAGAACCAATTATTGAAAATTTGATTAAATCAAATAACACAAATTTTAAAGGTGTTGGTCAACCATTAAGGATTATTTTAACAGGATCCAAATTTGGACCTGGTATATATGATATAATTATATCTCTTGGTAAAGAAGAAGTGCAAAAAAGATTAAACGCTAAGATATCTTGAAACAACAGCTGAAGCCTCTTCAGATGAAGAGGTTTTAGATCTAATATCATCTAATGTTTTGCTTACTTGATTTATTTGTTTATCCATAAGTTCAGGTTTTTTTAAAAAATAAACAACTGATTTAAAAATTTCGTTAGCATTACATTCCCTTTGAATAAGCTCAGGTATGATTTCTTTTTCATTAATTATATTAATTATATTTGCATACTTTGTTTTGACTAAAAGTTTTACAATCATAAAATTTATCAAATTCATTTTGTAAATTATTATTGATGGTACTTTAAGATTGCAAATCTCCAATGATACAGTGCCAGATTTAGCTACAGCAAAAATTGATTTTGATAAAATTTGAAATTTAATATTTTCATCCGATATAACATCAACGTTTTCAAAATTTAATTTAGTTAATTTTTCCTTAATAAAAATTTTATTTTGATCAGTTGCATGAAATACGTAGTGATAATTATTAAATTTATTATTCATTAATTTTATAAAATCTAACAATATTGGTAAAAGAATCGATGTTTCTGAAGATCGACTGCCAGGGAATAAAGAAATTATTTTTTTATCGATTTTAATTAAATTAGACAAATCTGTTTTATCATTTTTTTTATATTCTAGAAGAGGATGGCCGACAAATGTGTTATTTATATTTACTTTATCAAAATATTTTTTTTCAAAATTAAATAATAATAAAACATGGTCTAAAAATTTTTTAAATTTTTTTAATCTACTCTCTCTCCACACCCATACCTGTGGTGCAACATAATGAATAGTTTTAATTTTTGGATTTATTTTTTTGACTTTTTCTGCAACTC
>CACIKJ010000013.1 GCA_902587215.1 uncultured Pelagibacteraceae bacterium
TTTGAACATAATTTCTTGTTTCCTCAAATCTAATAAGCTCTATCCAGTTTACATAATCTATTTGATTTTTTTGAGGATTTTTATTTGTTTTTTTCCAATATCTTACTCTTTTAGGTCCTGCGTTGTAAGCTGCAATAGCAAATGGATATGCACCATCATATTCTAAAATCAAACCGGCTATATAATGAGACCCTAGATTTATGTTGTATTCAGGATCAGTTGTTAACCTAGATTTAGAATAAGGTAACTTTGCCTGTTTTGCCACTACTTTTGCTGTGTAAGGCATTAATTGCATAAGTCCTTTTGCCCCAGCCCAACTATTGGCACTTAAGTCAAATTCACTTTCCTGTCTGATTATTGATAGTATAAAAGCTGTCTCTGGTATCTTTCTTCCATTTATATATTTTGGTGTACTAATTATTGGGTAGTTGTATTTATTATGAAATCTATGCTCATAAGAAGCAATTTTAGAAATTTGTATTGCAAAATCGTATCTACCAATTTCTGTAGCTAGCTTTGCTGCTAAAATTTCTGTTCCAGCATTAATATTTTCTAATGCAATATGTCTTAATATATGTTTAGTATATTTGTCCTTATCTATTTCATCTAATAAGTAAGTTATTTTCACTAATTCATTAGTATTAAATTTTTCAATCGTGTTTTTTTCTATATCCATTAAATTCGCTAATTCGAACAAATTTTCTGGATAAACTTTCATGTATGATAATTGACCATAGTAAGTAGTTAAGTATTTTGCACCTTCTTTAAACCATTGTTCAGATTTTTCATTATTTCCTAAATTCTCATAAGTTTTACCTAACCAATATGCACCCCTTGATAAACTAATCGGATAAGAAACATTTTGAAAAAAATTTAAAAAATGTTCTTCTGCAAGTACAGCATCATTTAAAAAACTAAGTGCTATCCAACCACTCATCCATTCTGCTTCTGCATATTCTGGACCCTCAGTCAGCGCGTGTTTACTAGAAATTTTATAAGCTAATGCATATTTTTTTTTATAAATTAATGATCTTGAGATTATTTCTCTTTCTTTCCACCATTTATCAGGCCTAACTAAATATTTTTCATTATTTTTAATTTTAGTTAAAATCTCAACTGAGCTATCAACTCTTCCTCTTTTTCTTCTCCATTTTAATCGGTCGTAATTCAATCCAGCATCATTTTTATACTTATTAGGGACATTACTAATTGCTTGATCTACTCCATATGATTTACTCATTAACAACTGTCTTGCAGTATATAATAGCTCTTCATCTTTAGGTAAATATCTTAGCATTCTTCTTAAATCCCAATTTTTTCCCTCCCAGGCAAGGTAATCTGCTCTTTTAATATAATCATCAGAATTTAAATATTTCTTAAAGCGTTTTCTAAAGTGTCTTAAATCACTTTTAGTTAAATCCGCTGTAATCCATCCAGATTTAATCATCAAAGTGCCTTTATCAATTTGTCCTTTTTTAACTAGACTCTCACCTAGCATCATTTTTCCGTAACCACTTAAAGGCTCTTCTTCATTGAACCAATTAATTATTTGATTATGAGAAATTTTGTCAGAGGATAACTTATGTTCAGCTAAATATTTAATTCTGCTAATTCTTGGATAATGTGAATTTTTTTTAATAAAATTATTATATTCTGTAAATGTTGCCTTATTACCTGTGGTGAGGAGATGTTTCCATTGAATAAAATTATAAATTGATTTGTCTTTAGCTTTCCAAGCTTCTTTAAGAGCATCATACCATTTTGACTGTTCCATTAATTTTATAGCTTTTTTTGCCTTAATAACGTCTTTTTCAGAATAAAATTTAGATTTTTTTGGAGGTTTAATTTTTGTTACCACAATTGGCTTTGGAAGTGGCAGTATTACATCTTTATATTTTTTGGTAATTACAGGCTTTTGTTTTTCGACAATATCAATCTTAGGTTCTTCGGAAACGGTAAAAGGCTTCTTTTTAGGTAGTAAATAATTGATTTCATTGAGTTCTATATCGTATTTCTGTATTGATGGTTTATTTTTTGGAATAATTAACTCAGAACTTAGAGCATAATTAAAATAGTTTACAATAATGATATTAATTACTATTAATTTTAATAATTTAAGGTTCATATATTTTTTAATGAATCTGTAAATTATGTTATAAGGATTTATGTTTAAAGGATCAAATGTAGCTTTAATAACCCCATTCATTGAGAATAAAGTGGATGAGGCAAAATACATTAAAATTATCAATTTTCATCTTGAAAATGGTACAAACGGTCTCGTGCCAGTTGGCACAACTGGCGAGTCACCTACATTGTCCCATGATGAACACCAAAAACTAATAGAGATGTGTATAAAAGAGTCAAAAGGTCGAATTCCAGTAATAGCTGGCACAGGATCTAATTCTACAGAAGAAGCAATTTCTTTAACCAAACATGCTGAAAATGCAGGTGCCGATGGTGCACTAGTAGTAACACCGTACTATAATAAACCAACTCAAGAAGGATTATACCAACATTACAAAGCAATAAATGATAACTGTGGAATTCCAATTATTATTTACAATATTCCTTCAAGATCAGTGATTGATATGTCTGTAGAAACTATGGCTAGACTTTTTGAATTAAAAAATATTGTAGGTGTAAAGGATGCAACCGGAGATCTTGATAGAGTTGATCAACAAAAATCAAAAATGGGTGATGAATTTATTCAGCTAACAGGCAATGATGATAATGCATTTGAATTCAATAAAAGAGGTGGTGTTGGAACAATAAGTGTAACTGCAAATATTGCACCTAAAATGTGCTCAGATTTTCAGAAACTTTCAAAATCATTAAAATCAAATGAACTTCAAGAAGCTGATAGATTAGATAAAATACTTCAGCCATTACATAAAAATTTATTTATTGAGAGTAATCCGTCTCCAGTTAAATATGTTGCCAAATTGATGGGACTCTGCGATGATGCTGTTCGTTTACCGTTAGTTGAATGTACAGATAAAACAAAAAAAATTTTAGAAAAAATCGCAAGAGAAGCTAAATTAATTTAATTAATGAATATAAAAAAAAACAATGGTTTAAAAATCATTTGTTTAAATAGAAAAGCAAGTTTTAATTATTTTTTAATTGATTTATTAGAAGCGGGTATTGTCTTAAAAGGCTCAGAAATTAAATCTATTAGAGATGGCAAAGTAAGTATTGCAGATTCTTATGGAATTGAAAAAAATGGAGAAATTTACTTAATCAACTCACATATACCAGTATACAAGCAGGCCAGCTATTCAAATCATAATCCATATGATGAAAGAAAATTATTACTTAACAAGAGGGAAATTAGTAAACTTATTGGAAAGATTAATAAAGAGGGATTAACAATTGTTCCAACTAAAATGTATTTTAAAAAGGGTAAAGCAAAAGTTGAGATTGCAATTGCTAAAGGTAAAAAAAATTTTGATAAACGTCAAACTAAAAAAACAAGAGATTGGAATCGTGATAAAGCAAGATATTTCAGAAAGACAAGTTAAATCGACTTATCTGTCAATAGGGTCAAATCTTGGTGACAAGCGTGCTAATATTGAAAAAGCTAAACATTTTTTATCCCAAAATGATATTTTAATTCAAAATACTTCCAGTTACTATGAAACTCCTTCATGGCCAAATAAGAGTTTTCCAAAATTTTTTAATATTATTGTCAAAATAAAAACTAAATTATCTCTAGTGGATTTGTTCATAACAATAAAAAAAATAGAAAAAGATATCGGACGAAAAAAAGCATTAAGAAATTATCCAAGAGTTTGCGATATCGATATTATTGATTTTAAAGGAAAGTGTTTGAATGTCCAATTGGAAAATAATTATAATATACAAACACCTCACCCGAGAATGCACAATAGAAATTTTGTTATATTTCCACTTTATGAGGTAAACAAAAGCTGGATTCACCCCAAAACGAAGGCAAATATTTATACTATAATTAAGAAATTCCGAAATGTGGACTTTTCTGACATTAGAATTGTATAAAATTAGTGATATAATATTTGGATGTTAAAATCTGACGATTTAATAAATAAAATTAAAATTTATAATAAGTTTCTAAATCCTGAAACATTAACTAAAGCTTATGAGTTTGCTGTAAAAGCACATGCTGATCAAAAGAGACATTCAGGAGATCCATATGTTATCCATCCAGTTGCGGTAGCAGATATTTTAACTGAATTAAAACTTGATAGTGCAACAATAGCTACCGGTTTGTTACATGATACTATAGAGGATACGCACGCTACTTATAATACAATTGTTAAAGAATTTGGGACAGAAGTTGCAGATTTAGTTGATGGCGTTACAAAAATAAGTGTTTTAGAAAACCAAGCAGGCACATCAACAAAAGCTGAAAATTTTAGAAAATTAATTTTAGCTACATCTAAAGATATTAGAGTTTTGTTAGTAAAACTTGCTGACAGACTTCACAATATGAGAACAATCGACGCTATAGAAAATTTTAAAAAAAAAGAACGTATAGCAAAGGAAACAATGGAAATTTATGCACCACTTGCAGATAGAATGGGCATGAATAGAATTCGTGATGAACTTGAGGATTTATCTTTTGGTGTTTTAAATTTTAAAGCTAAAAAAATGATAAAAGATAGACTGGATGATATAAAAGAAAAAAATCTTCTAAATTTTAAAAATTTATCAGAAGAATTCCAAGGTCTCTTAAATAAAAATAATTTAAACTGTAAAATATACGGCAGAGAAAAAACTCCTTTTTCTATATGGAGAAAAATTCAGAGAAAACGAACATCCCTCGAACAAATTACTGATATTATGGGATTTAGAATAATAATGAACAATATAGAGGATTGTTATAGAGCACTAGGTATTTTTCATAGTAATTATAATTGTATACCTGGAAGATTTAAAGATTATGTGTCTTCACCGAAAATTAATAATTATCAATCAATACACACAGCAATTATTGGTCCTAATAAAAGACCTATTGAAATTCAATTAAGAACTATGTCGATGCACGAATTTGCCCAGCGGGGTATAGCATCACATTGGCAATATAAATCTTCAGAAAAAATTAATTCTTTAAGTTGGAAAGAGTATGACTGGTTGGCAGATTTAGTAGAAATCTTAGATAAAAATGAAAATCCCGAAGATTTTTATGAATACACTAAACTACAAATGTTCCAGGACAATGTATTTTGTTTTACGCCAAAAGGATCAGTAATAAAGTTACCAAAAGACGCAACACCAATTGATTTTGCTTATGCTGTCCATACTCAAGTCGGAGATACAGCAATAGGATGTGAAATTAATGGAAAAGATAGTCCAATTCAATCTATACTGAGAAATGGTGATATGGTTAAAATCATAACATCTAAAAAAGTTTCACCGTCACTTCATTGGTTAAGTACAACAAAAACTGGGAAGGCTAGAGCTGCAATTAGAAGATATTGGCAATATCGAGATAATGATAAATCACAAAATTCAAAGCAATACAATACAACACTGTGGATATCATTACCTGATTTACCAGGACAACTAGGTGACGTAACAAGTTTAATTGGTCAGAATAAAATGAATATATCGAGTGTTGAAATGGTCGAAAAAACAAAAAATACCATTAATTTCAGATTTAATCTGATAATCAATGATTTGAAGAACTTTACAAATTTAATTAGTGAGCTAAAACAAAAAGAATTAAAATTCAAAATTATTAGACACAAAAATAAAAAATATGCTTTCTTTAAAAGACTCTTTAGTGGTTTTAAAAAAAACTGAAGCATTAAAAGAAGGACACTTCATTCTTTCTTCAGGTTTACACTCTTCAAAATATGTACAATGTGCAAAACTATTAAGTTTTCCAAATAAAGCAGAAAAATTATGTAGATCTTTAGCATCAAAAATTAGAAAAAATTTTAGTAAAATTGATCTCATACTAGCGCCTGCCATGGGAGGAATAATAATTGGATATCAAATTGGAAAAATCTTAAATATTGAAACAATTTTTTGCGAAAGAGTTAAAGGAAAATTTAGTTTAAGGAGAGGTTTTGAAATTAAACCAAAATCAAGAGTTTTAGTGATAGAAGACGTTATAACAACTGGAAAATCAAGTCTAGAATGTACAAAATTGATAAAAAAATCAAAATCTACACTTGTTGGTTTTGCATGTATAATTGATAGATCAAATAAAAAACAATTAAAAATAAAGAAAAAAATAATTTCTCAAGTTAAATTAAATATCCCTACTTACAAAAAAAATAATCTACCGGATTTTTTAAAAAAAATTCCAACTATTTCACCTGGAAGTAGACGAATTAAATGACAAGTTTAGGAGTAAACATTGATCATGTTGCAACTTTAAGAAATGCAAGGGGAGAAGATCATCCTTACCCATTTTTGGCCGCAAAAAATGCAATTAATTATGGAGCCAATTCAATCACTATACATTTAAGAGAAGACAGAAGGCATATCAATGATAATGATCTGAAAATTATTTCATCAATTAAAAAAATTCCACTAAATCTTGAAATGGCCGCAACCACAAAAATGCTAAACATCGCTTTAAAATACAAACCTAATTTTGTTTGTATTGTTCCAGAAAAAAGAAAAGAAATTACTACAGAGGGTGGTCTTAATTTAATCAAGAATAAAAAGAATATTAAATTTATAATAAAAAAATTAAACAATTGTAATATAAGAACAAGTTTATTTATTAATCCTTCGTTTAAAGATATCAAAATTGCAAAAGAAATAGGAACTAAATGTGTTGAAATACATACAGGGAGAATATCTAATTTGATAAAAAAAAATAAAAATTTTAAAAATGAATATATCAAGATTAAAAAAGCTTCTGTTTACGCGGAATCTTTAAAACTCGAAGTTCATGCAGGTCATGGACTTGATTATAAAACAACATCAGTTTTAACAAAGATCCCCCAAATAACTGAATATAATATTGGCCATTTTATAATTGGTGAATCTTTAGAATTTGGTTTAAGAGAAGTAATTAGAAAATTTAAAAAAATATTAAAAAATAAATAATGTCGATAATAGGTATTGGTGTAGATATTGTTAATAATAACAGATTAAAAAAGCTCGTAAGAAATAAAAAATTTATCTCTAGAATATTTACTCAAAATGAGAGAAAAAATTCAATAAAACTAAAAAATAAAATAAATTATTATTCTAAACGATATGCAGCAAAAGAGGCCTTCTCGAAAGCTGCTGGATTTGGAATATCACAGTATTTAAATTTTAAAGATATTGAAATTAAAAACAATAAAAAAGGGAAACCGTTAATAAGTCTTAATAAAACTTCAATAATTTATTTAAAAAAAAAATTCAAAGTCAAATCCTTTAAAACTAATTTGTCATTATCAGACGAAAAACATTACTCAATAGCGTATGTAATAATTGAAAAAAGATGATTAAAAAAAGTACTGTTATAGAAAATTTAAAAACTTTAATTTATGCCTTAGTAATTGCAATTATTATCAGATCTTTAATATTACAACCTTTTTATATACCATCATCATCCATGGAGCTTAACTTACTTGTTGGAGATAGATTGTTTGTAACCAAATATTCGTATGGATATAGCAAACATTCATTTCCATTTAGTCCACCAATATTTCAAGGAAGAATTTTTAAAAAAAATCCTGAAAGAGGCGATATAATTGTTTTTAAAACACCATCTGATAACAGAACAGACTATATTAAAAGAGTAATTGGATTACCTGGTGACATAATTCAGTTTATTGAGGGAAAATTATATATTAATAACAATGAGCTTTTAAGTACATTGTTAAATGATGAAGAATTATTGTATTGTGGCAACCAACAAATAAATACATCAACGTTTGAAGAGAAATTACCTAATGGTAAATCTTACATAGTTGCCTATAGAAATGATGTTTCTTTTCAAAACTCAGATAAATACAGAGTTCCTGAAAATCATTATTTTTTTTTAGGAGATAATAGAGATTGTTCTAAAGATAGCAGATTTTTATCAGAAGTAGGTTATGTTCATCATGATAATCTGGTTGGTAAAGCGCAGATTTTATTTTTTTCATCTAACAGTAGAAAGGGAAGCATCTTTCAGTTTTGGAAGTGGTCAAGTATACTCAGATTTGACAGATTTTTTAAAAAAATAAAATAATGAAAAAAACCATTAATAAACTTGAACAAAGTCTTGGCTTCAAAATAATTAATTATGAACTTTATAATAATGCAATTACCCATAAAAGTTCAGATAAAACTAATAATTATGAAAAGTTAGAATTTTTAGGAGATAGAGTTTTAGGGCTTTGTATTTCAAAAAAATTACTTGAAATATTTCCTAGCGAAAAAGAGGGAATATTAGATAAAAAATTAGCATCTTTAGTAAATAAAAATAAATGTTATGAAATCGGAAAACAGCTTAAATTAGACAAAGTTGTTAAAATAGGAAATTTAAGATTAAAAAAACAAATTATCGAAAAAAAAATAGTTTCAGATTCATGTGAGGCTCTTATAGGGGCCATATATTTAGATAAAGGTTTTGATTTTGTAGAAAAATTTATTTTAAATAATTGGGACAAACATATTTACGATAAAAATATAATTATTATAGATCCAAAAACAAAATTACAAGAATATTCACTTAAAAAATTTAAAATTCTGCCGATATACAAATATATTTCTAATACAGGCCCTAAACATAAACCAAGTTTTAAAGTTGCAGTTAAACTTAAAAATACTTCTTTTGTTGAGGCTGAAGGATTTTCCAAAAAATTAGCTCAACAAGCTGCCGCAACTAAACTGTTAAGCATATTAGAAAAATAATATGAAGTTTGAAGATAAAGGTTTTTTAATAAGTAAAACTAAATATAATGAAAATTCGGTAATAGCAGATTTTTACACTGAAAATAATGGTAAAGTGACAGGTTTAATCTTCGGTGCAACATCATCAAAAATTAAAAATTTTCTGTTCATTGGAAATAACTTTAACCTTCAATTTAACACCAAAAATAATAACAGATCTGGATATTTTAAAGTTGAAATTGAAAAAATTTTTACACCACATTACTTAGATAACAAACTCAAACTTAACTGTATTCTTTATTCTATGCACTTAATAAAAATTCTTACTGTTGAAAATCAAATCAATAAAAAAATTTATAAACAATTTTATAAGTTATTTGAAATTTTAAATAAAGATGAATGGATAAAAAATTATATCTTTTGGGAGCTAGAAGTAATTAAGTTAGTAGGATATGATATCAATTTCAATAATTATGTTGATTTAAATAAAATAAATGAAAATAATTCATATGTCCCAACTTTCGATGGATCTAAGGAAATTCCGTCCTTTCTTTTAAATAAAAATAAAACTGAAATAAATAAACAAGAACTTAAAAATGGACTTAAAATTGTTGGTGATTTTTTAAATAAAACAATTTTAACTCCAAATAATATAAATTATCCTTTATCAAGAACTGAATTTATCAAACTAATTTAATCCAATTCTTTAGCAATTTCATTTGCAAAATAGGTTACAATTGCGCTTGCACCAGCGCGTTTAAACGAAATTAAACTTTCTAAAATTGCATTTTTGCTAATAATATTTCTATTAATTCCATTTTGAATTAATGAGTATTCACCAGAAACTTGATAGGCAAAAACAGGTATTTTAAATTTATTTTTAATTTTGCTAATTATATCTAAATAAGGCATGCCAGGTTTAACCATAACAATGTCAGCACCTTCTTTAATATCTAAAGAAACTTCTCTTATAGCTTCGTCAGAATTAGCAAAGTCCATCTGATAAGTTTTTTTATCACCTTTAAGGATTCTTTTAGATCCCACTGCATCACGAAATGGTCCATAAAAATTTGATGCGTATTTTACAGCGTAGGATAATAGCTGAACATCTGCAAATTTTTTTTTATCCAGTGCTTTTCTTATTTTCCCAATTCTTCCATCCATCATATCAGAGGGTGCTAACACATCACTGCCCATCTCTGCCTGTAATAATGATTGTTGTATTAAAATTTCTATAGTTTCATCATTTAAAATTTTATTTGACCTTATTAATCCATCATGGCCATGCGATGTATATGGATCCAAAGCAACATCTGTCATAATTCCTATTTCATTAGCAAATTTTTTTTTAGTAATTTTTAATGCACGACAAACTAAATTATTTTCATTCAACGCCTCTGCGCCAATGTTATTTTTTTTCTTACTATCTGTATTGGGGAAAAAAGCTAACATTGGTATTTTATTACCTATTGCATTTTCAACTACCTTTGGAATTAAATCTACAGAATATCTGAATATACCAGGCATGCTGTTAATTTTAATTTTTTTATTTTTTCCATCAGTTAAAAATATCGGTAAAATTAAATCATTATGAGATAAATCATTTTCTTGAACTAATCTTCTGATCCAACTATACTTTCTATTCCTTCTAAGTCTTAATGCTGGGTATTTACCTGTTATCATATTAATATTATATATTTAATTATGCGACAAAAGTTATATATACTATAATAATTTTTGAGCTATTAAAATTTTATGTCATTAAACTTTAACGATTTTCAAAAGCAAGATATCAAATTTGATATTTCAGAGTTAAGAAAAGCCTGTGACCAGGTTTTAAAAATAAAGGGTTTTGATACAAGTCTAGGAATACCTCATTTTGCAGGTATATCATTAAATCAAATACCAGGTGATCCCGACTCAATCAAAGGATCAAAAGTTAGAGGTGTATTTTGGACTAAACCTGACTCAACAGGAATGGAAGTTGTTAGAGACTCCAAAATTGATGAAAGCAAATATACAGAATTTTTAGATGATTATAAGGAAACATATTTTAAAGAAGTATATGATCAATTGTCAAATAAATTTAAATTAGGTAGAGTTAGACTTTTGTTAAAGGAACCTAGGTCAACATTAAGTTGGCATAGAGATCCTGAGCCAAGATTACATATACCTATTTATACAAACCCTGGCGCAATAATGGTAATTGATCATATTGCAAAGCACATGCCAGCAGATGGATCTGTATGGGTTACAAATAACACAAAGTACCATAACGCATTTAATGGTGGAGAAGAAAACAGAGTTCACCTTGTTGCTTGTGTACTTGACTACAAGTTTAATTAATTGAAAAAGATAGTTATAGCATCTGATCACGCAGGTTATTCTCTTAAAGAATATGTTAAAAAATTTTTAAATAGAAAAAAAATCCAAATAAAAGACGTTGGGGCAAATTCAAATGAAAAAGTTGATTATCCAGATTATGCTCATAAATTATCAAAAGTTATTAAAAAAAACCGCAATAGTATAGGAGTTCTCATTTGTGGATCTGGACAAGGTATGATTATGGCAGCAAATAAACATAAAAATATACGTGCTGCATTGTGCTACAATGTGAAATCAACAAAATTATCTAGATTGCATAATGATGCAAATGTTATTACATTAGGGTCAAGGCTGATTTCAAAGAAAAACGCGTTAAAATGTTTAAATATTTTTTTGAAAACTAAGTTTGAAGGTGGTAGACACAAAAAAAGAATTAGGAAAATTTAAATGTCAAAAGAGAGAAATTATATAAATAATCAGTATCAGGATTTCTTTGAAAAGAGCCTTCTAGATATTGACCCAGATATACATAAAGCAATAAATGACGAATTAAAAAGACAGCAAAGCCATATTGAGCTAATTGCATCAGAAAATATAGTTTCCCAAGCTGTTCTTGAAGCTCAAGGTTCTGTTTTAACAAATAAATATGCCGAAGGTTATTCTGGAAAAAGATATTACAATGGATGTGCCCACGTAGATGTCGCAGAAAATTTAGCAAATGAAAGATTAAAAAAATTATTTAATTGCAAATTTGCAAACTCACAACCACATTCAGGTGCACAAGCAAATGGTGCAGTATTTTTAGCAATCCTAAATCCTGGAGACACGTTTATGGGTATGAGTTTAAACTCAGGTGGCCATATTACTCATGGTTTAAAAATAGCTATGTCAGGTAAATGGTTTAATGCAATTGGTTATGACGTAGATAAAGAATCTGAATTAATTGATTATGACAACGTTGAGAAACTTGCATTAGAACATAAACCAAAATTAATAATCGCTGGTGGAAGTGCATATTCAAGAGTAATTGATTTTAAAAGATTTAGAGAAATAGCTGACAAAGTAGGTGCGTATCTAATGGTAGACATGGCGCATTTCTCTGGCTTAGTTGCTGGAAAAGGTTATCCAAATCCAGTTGATTATGCACATGTTGTTACTTCAACAACTCATAAAGTATTTAGAAGTGCAAGAGGTGGCATTATTTTAACAAATCATGAAGATCTTGCTAAAAAAATAAATACGGCTGTATTTCCAGGATATCAAGGTGGACCATTGATGCACATTATTGCTGCTAAAGCTGTAGGTTTCCTAGAAGCATTAAAACCAGAATTTCAAACTTACATAAAAACTGTTCTATCAAATGCAAAAATTTTAAGTGAAACTTTAATTAACAACGGTTTTAAAATTTATTCAGGCGGTACAGATACACATTTAATGTTAGTTGATCTAAGACCATTTAATGTTAAAGGGAATTTAGCTGCAGAAAGTTTAGATAGAGCAAATATAACATGTAACAAAAATGGTATACCATTTGATACAGAAAGCCCTATGGTAACTTCAGGTATCAGACTGGGAACTCAAGCTGCAACAACAAGAGGTTTTGGATTAGAAGAATTTAGAAAGGTTGGTAATTTAATTACAAAAACGATTAAAGGACTTTCAGAAAATCCTGATGATAACTCTAAAATTGAAAAAGAAGTACAAGAAGAAGTAATTGAATTGTGTTCAAAATTTCCGATTTATAAAAACTTAAGGAAGTAAATGATTTGTCCTATTTGTAAAAAGGGAGAAACATCCGTTGTTGATTCAAGACCAGCTGAAGACGGAACTTCTATAAGAAGAAGAAGACTATGTAGTTGTGGTGAGAGATTTACTACATTTGAAAGAGTTCAATATAGAGAACTAATAGTTGTTAAAAAAAATGGCAGAAAATCTCCTTTTGATAGAGACAAACTTTCAAAATCTATTTACATAGCTTTAAAAAAACGACCAATAGATACCGATACAATAGAAAAATTTATAACTAAAATATCAAGATCATTAGAAGAATTAGGTCAAAATGAAATTTCTTCAAACACTATAGGAACGATGGTAATGGATGCTTTAAAAAATTTAGATCCAGTTGCTTATGTTCGTTTTGCCTCTGTTTATAGAAATTTTAGAGAAGAAAAAGACTTTGTAACATTCGTAGACAGAATAGATGTCTATAAAAAAAGATAAATACTTTATTAATCTTGCTAATACTATAGCAAAGAATTCAGCTTGGTTTACAAGATTTAATCCATCTGTAGGTGCAGTGATTGTAAAAAATGATGATGTTATATCTTTTGCATCAACAAGTATAAGAGGCAGACCACATGCTGAAATTAATGCTTTAAAATTTTTATCAAAAAAAGAAAAGAAGAGCTCTACTATTTATATATCATTAGAGCCTTGTGCGCATTATGGAAAAACTCCTCCATGTGTAAATAAAATAATTAGCTCAAATATAAAAAAAGTAGTTTATTCTATAAATGATGTTGATTTACGTACTTCAGGAAAATCTTATAATATACTAAAATCGAATAATATTCATGTTAAGAAAAACTTTTATCCAAGTTTAACAAAGAAATTATATAAAGAATATTTTTATTCTAGAAAAAAAAATAAACCATATGTGTATGGAAAACTCGCAATTTCTAAAGATTTTTATCTTAAAGATAAGAAAAATTTTTATATTACTAATAAATATTCATTAAAAACTACACATATATTAAGAAGTAGAAATAGTTGTATTATCACCACTGCAAAAACAATAAATGATGATAACCCAAAGCTAAATTGTAGAATAGTCGGTTTAAAAAAATATTCTCCAAATGTTGCAATAATTGATAAAAATTTGAATATTAACAAAAATTCATTTCTTATTAAAAATGCAAAAAAAAATAAAACTTTTCTCTTTTATAATAATTATAATAAACAGAAACTTAGATATCTAAGATCAAAGAAACTTATTTTAGTAAAAACTCCTATAAAAAACATCAATTTAGACTTTAATTTCATATTAAAAAAATTATATAAGTTTGGACATTTCAATGTTTTAGTTGAAGGTGGAAAAAATTTTACATTTAATTTACTAAATAATGGTTTTTTTAATGAGTTTTACTTATTTGTAGCATCTAAAAGTTTGAAAAATCGTGGTTTAATTAAGGTAAAAAATATAAAATCAAAATTAACAAATAAATTTAAAAATATTAAAATAAATCAAACTTTTCTAGATAAAGATAATTTAATACAATATTACTAACAAAAATGTTTAACGGTATAATTTATAATCAAGGAAAAGTAAAAAAAATAAAAATTACAAAAAAAGGTAAATCTATTTTTATTTTTTCGAAAATACCAATTAATAAAAAAAATATAGGAATGTCTATTGCTTGTGATGGAGTTTGTTTAACTTTGGTTTCGTATAAAAAAAATATTTTAGAATTTTATCTATTAGATGAAACAATAAATAGATCCAAATTTAAGTATCTAAATATTGGTGATATGATTAATTTGGAGTTGCCACTTAAATACGGACAAGATATATCGGGTCATATATGTCAAGGTCATGTCGATACTACAGCTAAAATAACTAAAATCTTAAAAAAAGGAAATTCAAAAATATTAGAATTTGAGGTAAATAAAAAATATCAAAAAATTATGATTGAAAAAGCTTCAATTCTTATAAATGGTATTTCCTTAACTATTTCTAAAATTACAAAAAAAGGTTTTGAAATATGGCTTATACCTCATACCTTAAAACTAACAAATCTATCATTAATTAAAAAAAATCATTTAGTAAATGTAGAATTTGATATTTTATCAAAATATATAAAGAATTACATTTCGTGAAAAATTTAAAATTTAATTCTATAGAAAAAATTATTTCCGACGCTAAGAAAGGAAAAATGTATATTCTCGTAGATGATGAAAATAGAGAAAATGAGGGTGATTTAATTTTTTCTGCAAAAGACGTTACTGCTGACAAGATTAATTTTATGGCTAAATTTGGCAGAGGTTTGATATGTTTAGCTTTAGATACTATGCAAGCAAAAAAATTAAATCTTAATTACATGGCCCCTAAAAACGAGTCTAGAAACCAAACTGCTTTTACAGTTTCTATAGAAGCTAAAAAAGGAATATCAACTGGTATATCAGCAAAAGACAGAGCCACAACAATTAAAGTGGCCACAAGACGCAGTGTATCTAAAAAAGATGTTGTTTCACCAGGTCATGTTTTTCCAATCGTTGCAAAAGATGGAGGTGTTTTAAT
>CACIKJ010000014.1 GCA_902587215.1 uncultured Pelagibacteraceae bacterium
AACTTTATAACCTACATTTTTACTTTTTGGAGACCCCCAAATAAAATTTTGCTTTCCAACTGGGTCTTTTGATAATTCATCTAAAAATTCCCAATCATCTAAATGTAATAATACACTTTCACCTCCTTCAACATTTTTCTCCTCAAGTTTTGACATAAGTAGCCAATCAGTTTTTTCTTTTACATATGTTCCATCAGTATGTAGGTCCATATTTATATACGGTTTCCTTAAGTAACTATCAGAGGTATCAACATGTTTTACGTGAAATCTTGCATAATATTTTCCTGCCATTGAGTCATGATTTGGATTTCCAAATAAATGGGTAATTGCTGTTGAAAGTTTTACTAAAAAAGATTGATCAACTATTGCTGAATTGTTTTTTGGACTTAAAATAATACATCCTGTTTCTCTATCTTTTAAAATCTCAATAATAAATTTACTGAGTTTTTTAGAAGTAACTTCATCCAATACATTTGCGATAGTAAATCTTGAAAATGGTTTGTACTCTAACGTTAAAATATCGAATTTTTTAAAATTAAATGCTAATTTTTCAATTATAGTATCGTCTAACTCTATATTAATTATTCTTTTTGATTTTTGATGATATTGAATATTTAATCCATCAATATTAATTAGTTCCATAATTTAATTAATTTTAATTTCCAAGCAGTTTTGCTTTTGCTTTATTGAATTCCTCTTCACTTAATGCACCTGATTTATAAAGTTCATTTAATTTTTCTAATTCCGATATCATTTCAGAATTATTTTCATCTAAGTTTTTTAATTCTTCCTCTTCAGTTAATCTTTCACTTTTAGCTTTCATTCCTTTCATCGTTGATCTTGCGCCTAAATAAATTACAAAAACCATTGCTGAAATTGCTAATGTAAAAAAAATAATTGTTTGCATTAATTAATCCTCATCATCCTCTCTCCATCCTTTTTGATACAAAAGGTAAGCAGCGATTGTAACAGAAATAACTCCTACAACCATGCCAATATTTATCCCTGTTTCTTTACCGAAAAAATACCATCCAAGTTGTGTTGAGCCAATTGGAGGAAAGCAAAGAATTGCCATTAAAATTGGTATTCTATAATAGTAAGGTGGTCTTTTCATATTTGGACAAAGACCAGAATAGATGAATAAATTTAAAATTTAAGATTATTATATGTCACAGTTTTAGCAGTTTTTGAAAGAAGCAGACATATTTCTTATTAAATCGAAATATAAATCTTTACCTGGATTTAAAGTTGCGCCTAAAGGGTCAACTACACCTGTTTTTATATCCATGTCTTTTGCAACTGCTTTAATGATATCTGGGTTAAATTGTGGTTCTGAAAATACACAAGCTACTTTATCGTGCTCAATAATTTCCCTAATTTCAGCTAACTGCTCCGCACCCGGCATTACATCTGTATTAACTGTAAATGCTCCCAAAATATTTACATTAAATCTTTCTTCAAAATATTGGTAAGCATCATGAAAAACTATAGAAGCAACACTTTTACTTAATTCAGATTTTGTATCTTTAATTAACTTATCAATATCCTTAAGAGCTTTTGCTAAGTTTTTTTTATAAGTTGCAGAGTTTTTTTCATCATTTTCAATTAAATGCTCAGCCATTTCTTTTAAAATAACTTTCGCATTAACAGGGTCTAACCAAATGTGTGGGTCAAACTCACCATGAGCGTGTCCTTCGTGGTCATCATGTCCGTGGTCGTCATGGTCATCTTCTTTTTTACCGTGATCATCGTGTCCGTGGTCGTCATGATCATCTTCTTTTTTACCGTGATCATCATGTCCGTGTTCGTCATGATCATCTTCTTTTTTACCGTGATCATCGTGTCCGTGTTCGTCATGATCATGGTCATCAAAAATATTTCTTTCTCTAAATTTTAATACTTCTAAACCTTTAATTTCCATTAATTCAATTTTTTCTGCCTTTTTGGCAATTGAGCTCAATGGTTTAACTAAAAAATTCTCTAAATCTTCACCTACCCAAAATATAATATCTGCTTCCTGAAGCATTTTAGCGTGTGAAGGTTTCATGGCAAAGCCGTGTGGAGAAGCATATCCATCCACTATTAAATCAGGTTTGCCGATACCATCCATTAAATAACTGGCTAAAGAGTGAATAGGTTTAATGGATGCAACAACTTTAACTTCTGCATTTGCAGATGTAAAGAATGTCAAAAATGATATTATTGTAAGAAAGAAAGGAATTTTTTTTATATAAGACATAAGTTTAATATTGTTATATTATAACACTATGTAATAATATAACATTTAGAAGTCAAGCATTAAAATGAGCTCAAATAATAACATATTAGTAAAATTAAAAAACGCTGGATATCAGCTAAATAATAAGTTTTTAGTTGAGGGAGTTTCTCTCGAGGTTCAAAAAGGAAGAATTGTAACTCTAATCGGTCCAAACGGTTCAGGAAAAAGTACAACTGCTAAAATTGCATTAGGAATATATAAAAAAATAGAAGGTGAAGTTGAAAAATATACTGACAAGGTTGGATATGTGCCTCAAAAAATTTCAATTGATTGGACACTACCCATAAGAGTCAACGATTTTATGTTATTAACAGATAATATAAGTGAGGATCAAATAAACGAGGCATTATCTTTAACTGGAGTTATACATCTTAAAAATAAAAGTTTAGGAAATTTATCTGGTGGTGAATTTCAAAGAGTTCTACTCGCTAGAGCCATTTCGAAAAAACCAGAACTATTAGTGCTTGATGAACCTGTCCAAGGAGTAGATTTTACGGGTGAAATAGCTTTATATCAATTAATCAAAAAAATTGCTGAAGAATTAAATTGTGGAATTTTATTAATTTCTCACGACCTACATACCGTGATGAGCGCAACAGACCACGTTGTTTGTTTAAATGGTCATGTTTGTTGTTCAGGCTCACCATCTGATGTTGCACATAACCATGAGTATAAGGCTTTATTTGGTGAACAAGCATCTAAAACTCTGACTATCTATGAACACAACCATGATCATATTCACACTAATGAAGGAGATATTAAGAAAAACTAAATGTTTGATGATTTTTTTATAAGAGCTTTGTTTGCTGGAATTGGGGTGGCATTTGTAACTGGCCCACTTGGATGTTTTGTTGTTTGGAGAAGATTATCGTATTTTGGTGATACGCTTGCGCACTCTGCTCTTCTTGGAGTTACAATGGCATATTCTTTTCAATTTAATATAGCTATATCAGTATTTATTATTTCAGCCGCGATAGCTTTAATTTTAATTCAACTTCAAAAGAAAACTAATTTACCTGGTGATGCGTTACTTGGTCTTTTGGCACACTCATCGTTAGCAGTTGGACTTGTTGTAATTGGTTTTTTATCTTTTATTAGATTCGATATAATGGGATTGTTGTTTGGCGATATACTAGCAGTAACTGTTAATGATTTATTAATTATTTGGATAGGTGGAGCATTAATTTTAGTAGTGCTAAAATTAATTTGGAAATCTTTATTTGCATCTACGGTAAATTATGAATTAGCAGAAGCCGAGGGATTAAATCCTGATAGAGCAAAAGCTATATTCACAATTTTAATGGCTGCGGTTATTGCTATTTCAATAAAAATGGTTGGATTACTTTTAATAACAGGAATGCTAATAATACCAGCTGCTATGGCGAGAAATGTATCTACAAGCCCTCTTCAGATGGTATTTTATTCAATAATAGGAGGGCTATTATCTGTAATTTTAGGTCTATTTTCGTCATTAGAATTCAATACATCCTCAGGACCATCAATTATAGCGGCATCTTTATTTTTGTTCATATTGTCTTTATTAAAAATAAAACAAACAGCTGGATTGAAAAATTAAAATGAAATTGGTAAAAATATAATGGTGGAAAAACAATTAAATTTATCAAAAAATCAGAAAATTATTTTTGATCTTATTGATAAATCTCCCGAGCCTATGAAGGCTTACTCAATACTTTTTAATGTGCAAAAAAAAGGGATCAAGGCACCGTTACAGGTATATAGAGCACTAGATAAATTAGTAGAAATTGGAAAAATACATAAAATTGAAAGTCGTAATGCTTTCATTGCTTGTCAAAATTCAAGCTGTCAAATATCTAAAACTACGGCGTTTTCAATATGTGAAAGCTGTGAAAAAGTAACTGAAATCAAAGATAATAAACTTGCAAAATACTTAACTAACTTTAGTGACAATACCGGAATGAATTATAAAAAATATAATTTGGAATTTTTTGGTTTGTGTAAAAAGTGTAAAAGAAAATAGATACTAAAGAATTTTTAATTTTTGATTTCCAATAATATAAGTTATCACTAGGTTGTATTCAATTTATATATTTTAACTTTTCGTAAATAAATTTGTTGAATACAACCTTTTAAATAATTAATTTTTAGTCAGGGAGGATGAGTCTATGTTAAATTTGCCTGACACTTAGCTGGTAAGTTCCATATAAAAAACATTATGTAAATAAATCCATTTTGTGGGTTTAGCCAAAACGGCAACATTAAGGGGGGCTCTTTGGTACAACCAAAGAGTTAACCCCCTTAAGTTTTTTCAGTTTTTCTTAAATCTGCATTTAATATTGAGGCAATAATTAAAATTAAAAAAGGAATACAAAGTAGGTTTACTGATTTCCAACTAGTCATAGAAATTAATATTCCTGCAGATAAACTTGAGATTGCTGTAAATGAAAAAACAACTAAGTCATTAAACCCTTGTGCTTTAAATTTTTCATCAGGTGTATATGTAGTTACTAAAAGACTTGTTGCTGTTACAAAAAGAAAGTTCCACCCTATTCCTAAAAAAATTAATCCTAATAAATAACTAATAAAAGATGGATCTTGAAAACTTGTAATTATTGTAAAAACATAAAACAACACTCCTAAATACATCATTTTACTGAACCCATATTTTTTAATTAGTGTTCCTGTTATTAAAGACGGAAGAAACATTGCTAAAACATGAAATTGCATAACTATACCTAATTTATCTAAACTTAATTCGTGGATAATATGCATGCTAATTGGTGTAGCTGTCATTAGAAAGGCCATTACAACATATGCAAAAGAAGCAGCGGTTAGTGCCTGTAAAAATTTTGGTTCAGAGATAAATTGAAAATAAGTTCTGGTGCTAATTTGTTTATCTTGTTTTGAAATGGCTTCACTCTTTTCTTTAAAAAAAGATAAAAATATAGCTGGCATTATAGTCAAGAAAGCAAGGGCAAGATATGATCCTGCATATAGATAATTAGGAATAAAGTTTTTAGTATAGTTTGCTAAACTTATGCCAATAAATGCTGATACAATTCCAGCTAACAATAAAATTGAAATTGCTCTGGGAGCTTGTTCTTTCTCAACACTTTCTGCAGCTGCAAATCGATATTGATGTATAAAAGCCATTCCTGCCCCTAAAATAAAACAAGCAAAACAAAAAATAAAAAAATTACCTAAAATTATTGAATATGCTGCCATAAGACTTGCAACTGTGCTAGCTATTGATGCTAAAACAAAACCAAGCCTTCTTCCAATTATGCTCATAACTTTAGCTGCAAATATAGTAGATATCGCAATACCAACTATGTAAATAGATGGTGGTAGTGTTGATAAAGATTTAATTGAACTTAACTGGGCACCTATTATTCCACTTAGAAAAACAGTTACGTTAGCTGCTGTAAAACCAAATACTTGACTAGCAGTAAGCAAAAATAGGTTTTTATTCATTTGGCTAACTTACACACTTGGTAATTAATAGCTAATATAAATAAGTACTATTAATAGCCACCGAATTGAGATGAGGGAAAAAATTTTTAATATTTAGAACTGCTCAGACTCTGTAGATCCGTCCATTGCGGTAGTAGAACTTTTTCCTGAACTTATTGTGTTGGATACTGCATCAAAATAAGATGTTCCAACTTCTCTTTGATGTTTAACGCTTGTGTATCCATCTTTTTCTCTAGCAAATTCATGTTGCTGGATTTTAGAATAGGCAGTCATTCCTTCTTCTTTATATTTCTCTGCTAAATCAAAAATAGCAATATTCTGTGTATGGAAACCTGCTAGAGTTATAAATTGAAATTTATAACCCATTTCAGCAATTTTATTTTGGAATGATCCAATTTCATCATCTGATAAATGTTTTTTCCAATTAAATGATGGAGAACAATTATAGGCAAGTAATTTCCCTGGAAATTTTTCATGAATTGCATCAGCAAATTTTTTTGCTTCTTCTAAATTAGGAGTAGCAGTTTCACACCAAATTAAATCAGCGTATGGAGCATATGCTAATCCTCTTGAGATAGCTTGGTCAATACCGTCCTTAACGTAAAAGAATCCTTCAGGTGATCTTTCGCCTGTCAAAAAAGGTTTATCATTTTCATCAAAATCATTTGTGATAAGTTTTGCAGCATTAGCATCAGTTCTTGCTAAAAGAATAAGGGGAACATCAGCGATATCTGATGCTAATCTTGCTGCCTTCAAATTCCTAACCATTGTGCTAGTTGGAACTAAAACTTTACCACCCATGTGACCACATTTTTTTTCACTTGCTAATTGATCTTCAAAGTGAACACCCGCGGCACCCGCTTTTATAAATTTTTTTGTTAATTCAAATACATTTAAAGGACCACCAAATCCCGCCTCTCCATCTGCAACAATTGGTAATAAATAATCGGTTCTATCTTTTTCTTTCATATCACCATCTAAAATTTCCATATGTTGAATTTGATCCGCTCTTATTAAAGCATTATTCATTGCCTCTACTAATTTTGGGGCACTATCATAAGGATACAAAGATTGATCTGGATACATTTCTCCTGCACTATTTGCATCTGCTGCAACTTGCCAACCACTTAAATAAATTGCCTTTAGGCCTGCTTTTGCATGTTGCACTGCTTGATTTCCCGATAGAGAACCAAGCGTATTTACATAAGGTTCTGTATTTAATAATTTCCAAAGTTTTTCGGACTGCTGTTTGCAAATTGAATGTTCAATCTTGATTGATCCTTTTAATCTTTCAACTTCCTCCGGAGTGTAATCTCTCTTTATTCCTGCAAATCTTTTTAATTTAAATGATACTTTACCCTCTGATGACATTCAGTCCCCTCTGATTTTTATGAAGATTTAAGAGCTTTGATTTTGATCATTGTTTTCTGAGCTCATTTCGTTCATTCCACTTGAGCCCCAGTCACAATGGTCGTCTCTAAGGTAAATACCTCTAGATCTGTGTTCTTTGATATCTTGCTCTGTAATCTGATTTTGTGTATTTTTATTAAATTCGTTCATGTAAATTATATAATTTACAAAGTTTACAAAATAAAGGATAATGTTACTTTTACCTTGTAAATATTGGAAATTTTTTGTAAATTAATATTTACAAAGTTTACAAATAGAAAATTTATGAGCAACGAAAACTTAAAAATTGGACCAAAAATCAAGGCTTTTAGACGACAAGTAGGTCTTCAGGCAAATAAGTTCGCTGAGGACTTAGGAATATCTCCAAGTTATTTAAACCTTATTGAAAGTGGAAAGAGAAAAATTGATGGCGATTTACTTCTTAAGGTTTGCGATAAATTAAAAATTCAATTGTCTGATCTAACAGCGAAATCAGACTTAAATTTATATAATAATATATCTGAAATATTAGATGATACGCTTTTTGAAGATTTAGATATTCTTGCTCCAGAAGTAAAAGATCTAGTTTCAACAAACCCTAAGATTGGAAAAGCTATACTAAGATTGGGTGATATTTTAAAAAAGAAAGATCACGAGTTAGTAAATAAAATTGAAAAGCTTTCTGGTAAAATTGTTGATAATAGAAAAAATTCATTTCCAGGTGAAGTTATAGCTGATTTCGTACAAGAGAATAAAAATTTCTTTCCTAAACTTGAGCAATTTGCAGAAAAAATATTTAATGAAATTCAAAAAAATAATCGAACAAGATATATTGCATTATGTGAATACCTTTATTCTAAATATTCAATTACAGTTAAAGATGTAATTCCGGAAGACAGTAAGCCTTTTTCAAAAATATATCATAAAAATAAAAAAGAACTTTTGCTGAGTGATTATAAATCTTTAGAAACAAAAAAACTTTATGCAGCTGCCCAAATTGCACAAGAAGGAGCGTCAGACGAGATTAATGAATATTTAGAAACTTTTAAGTTTCCATCTACTGAATCTAAAAATTTAGCAAAAGTTGCACTATTAAACTACTGTGGAGCTGCAATTTTAATGCCATACAAATTATTTCATGCTGAGTGTAAAAAATTAAAATATGATTTAGAACTTTTACAAAATACCTTTGCAACTTCTTTTGAACAGGTCGCACACAGAGTAACTTGTTTGCAAGATCCTAAGCTTCCTGGAATTCCATTTCATATGTTAAGAGTTGATATGGCGGGAAATATTTCGAAAAGATTTTCAATTTCTGGAATTGAAATTCCAAGATATGGAGGTGCTTGTCCTAGATGGAATGTTTACTCTGCCTTTTCAAGACCAAATATAATTCAAGTTGCTGTAAGTAAAATGACTAACGGAGAAAAGTATGTTTGTATTGCTCGTACAGTTGAAAAAGGTGTAGGAAAATTTGGAGAACCTAAAGGAATGTTGTCAATTGGTTTAGGTTGCGAAGCAAAGTATGCAAAAGACTTTGTTTATACTGAAAATATAGATGTAAACGATAAAAAAACTGAAACTCCTATTGGTGTATCTTGTAGAACTTGCGATAGATTAGATTGCGCTCAAAGAGCATTTCCACCTCTTCATAAAAAATTTGATGTAGATATCAACAATAGAGGTGTTTCTGTATACGTAAACGAATAATTTTATTCTGAAGTTTTATATTTACTTTTATTAATAATAAAAACGAACACAATCGGTAAAATTAGAGTTAATAGCGTTACTACGATTAATAGAATTCCTAACTCTGAATAATCTGCAGTTGATTGAATTTCCCCAGATACTTTATCTTTAACTTCTCTTGTAACTGTAAAAACATTATTTAAATATTTAGTTCCCAATGCACTAGCTGACAATGCTAAGTTTGTAAAAGATGCAAATACTGCAAAAAAAGTTGCTTTTAAATGAGAAGGAGCATTTTTAGCAATCCATGCCAATAATGGTATCATGGATACTTGACCTAAGGGAGACTCTAAAGCGGTATTTATTAGTGCAATAAATTTAGCATCAACAACGCCTCCTGTTATGGATGCTGTCCAATTATGAAATCCGTAGTACATTCCAACACTTGGTAGAAATAATATTGAACCAGCAATAGATAAAACCACTATAATTTTGGCGATAGAATTTTTTGCCATAAATGGTCTTAAAAGAACTATTCCAGCTAAAGTTAGAACAGATGCTAATAAAGATAATACTGAGAAAAACTGCTCATTAAATTCTAAGACATCTATCTCAAACCAGGTAAGTCCTGGACCTGGTCCAGGCATTGCTCTAAAGATAAATATTATTACAGCTGTTCCAACAATGGTTAATCTCAAATGTTCAGGGAGTTCTTTGATTAGTTTGAACATTAAGAATAAAATTATTATTACTGAACCAATAAAAACAATTTCTTGTGCGAACGGAACTTTAAAGGAACCTATACTTAATGTAAAAATAACAAAGATAAGGCTTCCACCTAAAATCCACCAATTTACTTTTGTCTTCTCCCCGTCTCTTTCTTCCTTAAATTCTAAACCTTGAGATTGTAACTTTTTAATTTTCTGGTTTCTTAAGTATGCTGCTAAAAATACACCAAGCACTGATACGACTGGTATGATTAATGCATAAATATAAATTGATCCATATAATTCAATTTTATCTGCTTGTTCTAAACTATCTACGTTGCTGAATAAAATTACATTAGCAAGTGCAACTAATACGGTACCACCAATAATAGCAAACCTTCCAAGCGTTTGCATAGTTGTATGCATTATTTTAATTTGATCTCGACTATAATCAACTCCTTGATCATCGGTTAATGGAACAGCCTCTACTGTCATCGCATCGGCCACAACGTCTTGCACAACATATCCAACAGGTGCAAGTATTACACTTATAACAAACCAAGTTTCGACGGTTAAAATTGTAGACATATACTCTGTATGAATTATTAATCCATACATAATCAATAAACTTAAACTGATTAGTCCGGCTCCAAAGAAAACCATATAATTTTTTTTGTTCCAGATAAGATCAACCAAGTGACCTAACGGCATTTTAAGAGCCCATGGTATCCCTGCCCAAAAACCTAAGCCTGCTAGAAATGCAGCTGACAAATTCAAATAATCTTTAACAAAGAAAGTTCCTACAATACCTGTTAAGCCGGAAATTCCAGCCGCTAAATAAATCATTAATGGTGGAAGATAAGTCCACTTAAATTGTCTTCCTAAGTCTAAAAAAGTACTGTCTAGAAAATTTGCTATTCTATTAATCATAAAGAAGCCAAGCTAAAACAACTAATGCCACGATAATTATTCCACCGACTATTTTATAAGTTTTGAAACCTAATTTATTTAAAATGAAATCATCTATTTTTTTCCAAAAAATTACAATTAAAAATAATAAAATTAAAGGAAGTATTATTTTTATCATTAAACTTAATGTTCCTCTCTGAATTTACTATGGCAAGCTTTACAATTTGACCACATATATGTTTTTAGCGTTCCTCTAATATCATCTGCGTCCTCTATAACTGATGCTAAAGTTAACATATCATCTGAGGCTTTTTGCATAAGTGCATTGAACTCATCTTTATTTTCCCAAATTGTTGGTAGTGCCTCTGTATCAAAACCTTCTTTTGAGTTTTCTGGAAAATAATCTAGTAAATTTTTATAATTCTCACTCATTTTATTCATTAATTCTATGGCTGCTTCAAACTCAATATCACTTGATAAGGCTTGAACTCTTTTTGCTGTTTTATAGTTTTCACTAAATATTGCTTGTCTACCTTTAATTATTTCCTCAACTGATAGCTCAGAGTATGCTGGAAAAGTGAATAAAGTAAGTAAAATCAACAAAAATATATTTTTTAATAATTTCATAATATGTTTTAATTTAAATATGCAATTAACTAATAGTATATCGGAATACGGATTGGTATCAAAACTATTTCACTGGCTAACTTTTGTCGCGCTGTTGATACAAATACCAATGGGATTTTATTTAGTAGATTTAGATTATTCAGATTACAGAATTTTTATTGAGGATATTCACGTAACACTTGGATTATCAATATTTTATCTAGTTCTGTTTAGACTTTTATATAAATTTATAAATCCTACCCCTGCTTTACCGCCTGCAATATTTTCAGGTCAAAAAATTATTGCTAAACTTAATCATTTTGCGCTTTATATTACCTTATTATCAGTAACAATCTCTGGAACTTTAAAAAAATTATTTAATGGGGAAAGTTTAAATTTCTTGTTTAAAATAAAACTTAAAAGTGACTTTGATAAAGCAGATTTTTTCTATGATATACATATATATTCAAATTATACTTTAATTGCTTTGATTTCTTTGCATGTATTTGCTGTAATTATTCATAGAGTTTTATTTAAAGAAAATATTTTAAAAAGAATTACCTAAATAAATTCAAATAAATGGAAGATAAAGTTTTTTTTATAATACTTTTGGCTACTATTATGCATGCTAGCTGGAATGCTATGGTCAAAAAGCATTCGGACAAAACTGTAGCCTTAGCTGGAATAATTCTTGGCCATATACCATTATCAGTAGTTGCAATAATAATTTTACCACTCCCCTCAAGTGAAAGTATTCCTTATATAATTGTAAGTGCGCTTATTCATCAAGGGTATCAGTGGTACCTGCTATCTTCTTATCAAATTGGAGATTTTACAAAAGTATATCCAATATGTAGAGGTTTCGGACCTTTAGTTGCAACTTTCATATCATTAATTTTTTTAGGAGTTGTTTTTAATATACTAACAACAGTTTCAATACTTTTACTTTGTTTTGGTATTATGATGTTAGGTTTTAAAGTTGATAATAAAGAAAAAAATTCAAATGTTTTAAAATACTCTTTGCTGACTGGTTTTTTTATTGGCTTGTACTCGTTAGTTGATGGATATGGCGCAAGAATAAGTGCTTCGGCTATTTCCTTCATGAGTTTCTCCTTTATTTTAAGCGCAATCATGTTTCCGTTTTTATTAAAACTTAAAAAAGAGGAAAATATTGTTTCTAGAATTTCTAAAGATGGAAAATTTATATTTTGGGTTGGAGGTTCTATGTCTTATGTAATTTATATGATTGTTGTCTGGGGGTTTACTCAAGCGCCCATACCTATGGTTGCTGCATTAAGAGAAACAAGTATATTTTTTTCAATTTTTATTGGTTATTTCTTCTTAAGTGAAAGAATAACCCCAGCAAAAATTTTTTCAGTTTTATTAATTCTTGCTGGAGTTATCGGATTAAAATTATTTTAATACAAATAATGATTTACTAATTAATTAATCTGCTTACTATATTCCTATGGATTTATTATTAATATTACTAGTTGGGATAATTGGAATTTTAATATTTCTTTTATTAAAAAAAGAAAGAGTATTCGGTATAAAAGAAGAAAATAAAATAGAGAATAAAACTCTTAAAAATGAAGTTGTTACCGATAACAAAGAAAATATTTATAAATTATTTAATTATATTCCTGAAGCTATTATAATTTTAAATAAGTCAAAAGAAATTTTATTTAGCAACTCGTCTGCTCAAAAAAGATTTGAAATTTCAAAAAATAATAACATTAATTCATATCTTAGAAATCCAGACTTAATAAAAGCTATAGAGGACGCGTTTACTGGAAAAAACCCAAAAGATTTAGAAATAGAGGTTAAAAATCGAGCAATGCAGAGAATGAATATTACTATTTATTTTGATAGTAATAATTTATTTTTTAATGAACCAAACTGCTTGCTATTTATAAGAGATCTAACGGAGTTTTATAAGTTTCAAGAGCTTAAATCTGACTTTGTAGCAAATGTTTCTCATGAATTAAGAACCCCACTTCAATCAATTAAGATGGGACTGGAAACTTTTGAAAACAATGAAAGCTTGAAAAACAATTCAGAGATTAAAGATTTTCTTCCCGTTATGATTTCTCAATCAGAAAGAATGGAAAATTTGATTAGAGACTTGCTTTCTTTATCAAAAATTGAACTACAAGAACACATAAGACCTACTCATGAAATAGATCTAAATAATGTTATTGAATATGTAATTAAAACACATGAAAAAATCTTAAATAAACACCAAATTCAAATTCAATTTAAAAAAGTTAATGATTTTAAAATTATTGGTGACAACGACAAATTGATTGAGATATTTACGAATTTAATTGATAACGCAATTAAATATAGCGAAAAAAATAAAAAAATTGCAATTTCTGGAAAAAAAGAAAATAACTTAAATATAGTTTCAGTTACTGATGAAGGTGTGGGAATACCTAAAGAATATTTGCATAGGGTTACCGAGCGATTCTTCACCGTAGATCCTAGCAAAAGTAGAAGTGTTGGAGGAACAGGTCTTGGATTAGCGATTGTTAAACATTTAGTCTCTCAACATAGAGGTGAAATGAATATAACAAGCGTTGAAAACAAAGGAACTACAATAGAATTGAAATTTAACTCACTTTAATCTCAACTAAAAAGTTAGTCTTTGTAATAAAAGTTTAACATTCTGTTAATAAAACTTTTAAAGATAGAATTTAATTAGAGTCGTATAACGAATCTAAATAGGAGATATTATGAATAAAATAATAAATTTAGTACTTGCTTTTTTGATCCTTGTTAGTTTTACATCTAATAGTTACTCAAGAGATCAAATTAAGATAGTAGGATCATCTACTGTTTATCCATACGCAACCGTTGTTGCTGAAAAATTTGGTAAAAGTGGAAAATTTAAAACACCAGTAATAGAAAGTACTGGAACAGGTGGTGGAATGAAACTATTCTGTGCAGGTGTTGGTGCAAATCACCCAGATATTACTAACGCTTCAAGAGCGATTAAAGAGAAAGAATTAGCTTTATGCGCAAAAAATGGAGTTGATGAAATTATTGAAATAGTAGTTGGTAACGATGGTATTTCTCTTGCACACGCTGTTGATGCACCAGATGCAGATTTCACAAAAGAACAGCTTTGGAGAGCTTTAGCTCACGAAGTAGACGTTGATGGTAAATTAATAAAAAATCCATATACAAAGTGGAATGAAATCGATGCCAGTTTACCTAACAAAAAAATTGAGATCTTAATTGCTCCGCCGACATCTGGAACTAGAGATGCATGGAATTCTTTAGTAATGGGCAAAGGTTGCAGTAAAACTGCTAAATCTCTTTATGATGCAGCTGGCAAAAAAGCCAAAAAAGAATGTGCAAAAATGAGAGAAGATGGATATGCAATTGAAGCTGGTGAAAATGATACTTTAATTGTTCAAAAGCTTACATCTAATCCAAATGCGTTTGGTTTCTTTGGCTACAGTTACTTAGTAGCTAACAAAGATAAAGTTAAAGCAGCTGCTATTGAAGGTGTTCAGCCGTCATTAGAAGGCATTCAAGATTACTCTTATCCAATAGCAAGACCACTTTTCTTTTATGTAAAGAAAGCTCATATTGGAGTTATCCCTGGTATTCAGGAATATTTGAAAGAGTTTACTTCTAAAAAAGCTATGGGTGGCAGAGGTTACTTGGCTGATATTGGTTTAGTTCCTTTAGCATCTGACAAATATAAGGTTACAAGAACTGCAGCTTTAGATTTGAATACTTTAAAGATTAACTAATTAAATAA
>CACIKJ010000015.1 GCA_902587215.1 uncultured Pelagibacteraceae bacterium
TTAATATGATTCACTTTAAGTTGATTATTTTTATTTTCAAATATTGATCTTAGTACCATTCTGCCAATTCTTCCCATTCCGTTAATACCAATTTTTGTTGTCATATTATTATTTAAACATCTTTACTGTTCGCTCAACGATATAATCTTTATAAAGATTGAAAGATCTAAAAACATCTTTACCTGGTGCGCTCTTTCCAAATTCATCAACACCAAAACAAATTCCATTTTCTCCTATAAATTGCTTCCAAACATCAGTTGAACCAGCCTCAATTGAAATTTTATATTTTGTTTCCTTCATTATCTTTTTTTTATAATTCTCTGATTGAAGATTGAATATTTCTAATGAAGGCACTGATATTACTTTTGAATAGATATTTTGTATGGCTAATTTATGACTTACTTCTACTGCTAAATCAACTTCAGAACCAGTTGCAAGTATAGTTAATTGAATGTTTTGGCCCGTTCTCAAAATTTCGTAAGCACCTGAAGCACACTTATTTTCTGGTTCATATTTTTTTCTTACAGGATTAATTTTTTGTCTTGATAAAGCAATAACACTTGGAGAATTTTTCAGACTTAATGCCAACTCCCAACATTCAAATGTCTCAACGGTATCAGCTGGCCTGAAAACAACTAAGTTTGGTATAGATCTTAAATTTGAAAGTTGCTCTACTGGTTGATGAGTTGGTCCATCTTCACCTAAACCGATCGAGTCGTGCGACATTACATAAATTACTCTTTGCTTCATCAAAGCTGATAACCTTATAGAGGGTTTACAATAATCACTAAAAATTAGAAAAGTTCCTCCATAAGGAATTAAATTACTATGTAAAGCAATACCATTCATAATACCACACATTGCATGTTCCCTAACACCATAGTGAATATAATTGCCATCAAAATTTCCAGGTCTTATTATTTTATGGTTGATTGTCTTTGTGTTATTTGATCCAGAGAGATCTGCAGATCCACCAATAATTTTTGGAATTTTTTTTGTCAAAACATTCAGAATTATTTGTGAAGATTTTCTTGTAGCGATGGCTTCGTTAGATTTTATGTAATTTTTTTTTTCTTGTTTAATAATATTAGAAAATAATTTTTTTGTGTATGATTTGATTTTTTTTCCTTTATAATTTCTTGAGTTATTTTTTCCAATTCTTCTCCACTCCTGAATAATATGATTAGGTATTTCGAAAGGTTTGTAATTCCATTTTAATTTTTTTCTCACTAAATCTATTTCATCTTTTCCTAGCGGACTTCCATGTGCAGTTTCTTTGCCCGATTTATTTGGTGAGCCATATCCTATAGTTGTTTTACAGGAAATTACTGAAGGAACTTTGGATTTTTGTACTTTTTTTAATGCATTGTAAATTTGTTTTTGGTTATGTCCATCAATCTCAATAAAATCCCAACCATAACTATTAAATCTTTTTTTGAAATTATCGGAAGTAGCAAGGCTAGTAGGTCCATCGATTGAAATTGAATTATTATCAAATAATAAAATTAAATTTTTCAGTTTTAGATGTCCAGCTAAACTTAGTGCTTCATGACTTATTCCCTCCATTAAACACCCATCACCAGCTAAAACATATGTTTTATGGTTTATAATTTTTTTACCTAGTTGTTTTTTTAAAATTTCTTCTGCAATTGCAAAACCTACAGCGTTAGCAATACCTTGGCCTAGAGGTCCTGTAGTGGTTTCTATCCCTGAGTTTTTTACATACTCCGGGTGTCCTGCACAAATAGAATTTAATTGTCTAAAATTTTTTATATCATTTAATGAAATGGTTTTATATCCAGTTAAGTATAGTAAAGAGTATAATAACATAGATCCATGACCAGCAGATAGTACGAACCTGTCTCTATTAATCCATCCTGGATCTTCAGGATTAAACTTCATAAAATTCTTAAATAATATTGTAGCAACATCCGCCATACCCATTGGCATGCCCGGATGGCCAGAATTCGCCTTTTCAACAGCATCAATAGATAAAAATCTAATCGAGTTTGCTAATTCTTTATCAATTTTATTCAAGTTTAGACCTATGTAGACTCTGATAGTACAATTTAATAATATAGTTATATATATGAAAACTTTTCAGGAAAAAGAAAAAAAACTTTACGAGTTGTTAAATAAACTGAAAAACTTTGATCCATCAATTATAGAAACAAAAGGACAATTGGAGATTGATGATCTAAAAATACACAAAAATCAATTAGAAATTGAAAAAAATAATCTTGAGGAAAAATATCAGTCACTAGCTTCAGAACTAGATAAAGCGAATAAAAAAATCGAAGAGCTTGAAAGTGGTAAAAAAAAAGATAATCAAAAACAAATAGAATTTAATCAAAAAATAGATGAATTAAATCAGGAGACAGAGTATTTAATTGAAGAAATTGATAAATGGCAAATGTAAATATAAAATTTAACGGTAAAGATTTCCTCTTGTCTTGCGAAGATGGTCAAGAGGATCACTTAGAGGAACTTTCAAGCAATTTAAATGAAAAGTTTGAGTCTCTAAAATCAAAACTCGGAAATTTAGGTGAAAATAAATTGTTACTTATCACCTCAATAAGTTTAATGGATGAGTATTTTGAGACAAAAAAAAAAATTGAAGAAAAAAAAAGTGAAATAGAAACGATTAAGACTAAATTTAAAGAATTAAAATCATTAGTCTATAATTATAAAGACCAAAAAGATGCAGAAATCAATAAATTACAAAAAGATCAAGAAAATTTTAAAAAAGAATTAGAAAGTTTAAACAATGGTTATGAAAAGATAATAGATGAGGCCTCAAGTCAAATTGAGGAATTCATAAATAAAAACAATTTTTCATAACAGAAATTAAAAATTTTTGAAAAATAAATTAAGAAACAAATTAATAAATATCAGAAAAAATAACTATTTAGAAATTGACAAAAATCATATTTCTAAAATTTTCAAAGATTTAAAAGACAAATATAAAAAAACAAAAGTAATAGGAGGATATATACCTATTAATCATGAATTTGATTGTATAAAACTTCTTAAATATTTAGAAAAAAAAAACTATATAATTTGTCTGCCAGTCATTAAAAAAAATTATAATATGGATTTTTATAAATTTACTTTTAAGGATCCATTTAAAATAAATAAGCTTGGAATTATCGAGCCTTTCAATTTCCCAAAAAAATTAGTCCCAGATTTAATCTTCGTGCCTTTAGTAGGATATGATAAAAATTTAAATAGATTAGGCTATGGAGGTGGATTTTATGACAGATATTTCGAAAAAAATAAAAATATTAAGAAAATAATTAAAATTGGACTTGCCTTTTCCTTTCAGAAAACTAAAAAAATTCCAAGTAATAAATTCGATATAAAAATTGATAGAATAGTAACTGAAAAAAAAATTTAGATATGAGAATATTATTTCTAGGCGATGTTGTTGGTCAAACTGGTTGTTTGGCGATTAAGCAAAATCTTCAAAATGTCATTAAAGAGAATAAAATTGACTTTACTATTATTAATGGAGAAAATGCTGCTGATAATGGAGTTGGAATAACACAAAATAATATAGATGAGTTTTTTTCTTGTGGTGTAGATGTGATTACTACAGGAAATCACATTTGGGACCAGAAAGAAACTTATGAGTTTATTAAAACTCAACCAAAATTATTGCGGCCTCTTAATTTAGATGAAAAATTACCTGGTGCTGGTTTTATAATTTTAACATCTAGAAATGGTTTTAAAATAGGTGTTCTAAATTTAATGGGTAATGTTTTTATGAAAAAGTGTGACGATTTATTTAAGACAATGGAAAATTTTTTAGAAAATAAAAAATTAAAAAAAAGATTATGATTGTTTGGTGGTTGATATTCACGGTGAAATTACAAGCGAGAAAATGGCTGCGGGACATTACTTAGATGGAAAAGCATCGTTAGTGGTCGGCACACACACTCACGTACCGACAAATGATGCAAGAATTTTAAGTGGAGGAACAGCCTATGTTACAGATGCTGGTATGTGTGGTGACTATGACTCTGTTATTGGAATGGACAAAACTAATTCTATAAATAAATTTTTTAAAAAAGATGCAAAAAAACATTTTCCATCAAAAGGTAAATCGTCAATTTGCGGAGTAATTGTAGATGTATCAAAAGAAACTGGGTTAGCAACCAAAATTAAAAACTTTATATCAGGAGGAGTTTTACAACCTAGAAATTAAATTATGGCGGGACATTCTCATTGGGCAGGAATAAAACATAAGAAGGGTAGAGCAGACAAAGTTAGATCAAAAATTTTCTCTAAACTTTCTAGAGAAATAACTGTAGCTGCAAAACTTGGTGATAAAAACCCTGAAATGAATGCAAGACTTAGATCGGCAATTCAATCAGCGAGAGCAGCAAATATGCCTAAAGACAATATAGATAGAGCCATTGACAAATCTGAAGCAGGAGATCAATCAAGTTTTGAAAGTATAAGATATGAAGGTTTTGGACCAAATAATATAGCCGTTATAGTGGATACACTAACAGATAATAAAAATAGAACAGCTTCTTCTATAAGAACTTTATTTCAGAAAAATGGTGGAAGTTTTGGCTCCCAAGGATCTTCATCTCACAATTTTAAGCAAAAAGGAGTAATTAAGATTGATTATAATATAGTATCTGAAGAAAAAATAATTGAATTATCTTTAAATGCTGGAGCTGAAGATTGTATTTCATATGCTGGAGATTTCCACGAAATTCATTGTGAAAAAGATGAAATTTATAAAGTAAAAAAACAATTAGAAAAAAATATAAAATCTTTTATTTCAACAGGTATTGAGTGGATACCATTAATTTACATAGAAATTATGGAAAGTGAAAAACCTAACATTATAAGTTTTTTAGAGAGCATTGAAGACGATGACGATGTTCAAAATGTTTATACCAATGTGAAATTTAAAGATTAAATGTATATTATTGGAATAGATCCTGGAATTTCTGGAGCAATATGTTTTTTTGATAATGGTAAAATTATTGATGTTATTGAGATGCCCACAATGGCAGAAGGAAAAAAAAATAAAAAACAAGTCAATGGCAATCAATTGTATAATGAATTAAAAAAATATCTATCCGAAATAAACATTGATGAAGCATGTGTTGTTGTCGAACACGTAACTGCAATGCCCGGTCAAGGTGTAACTAGCATGTTCAATTTTGGTCAATCTTTTGGTGTTATTAAAGGAATTTGCTCTGCCATGCAGCTTCCTATACATTTTATTAGACCCACAAAATGGAAAAAATACTTTAATTTAATTAATACTTCTAAAGATGCTAGTCGATCTCGTGCAATTGAATTGTTCCCGAAGGTTTCAGAGAAGTTAAAAAGAAAAAAAGATTCAAATAAGGCCGATTCAATATTAATAGCTAGTTACTATTATAACACTTACAAAAACGAATAAAATCGTCTCATACTGAGTCATATTCATGACACATTTTAGTGTGAGAAGAGTTTAATGGAAGCAGATATAGCAACACAAGCAGTTGGATTAACCTCAAGTGCAGATTTTTCAATTCTAAATCTGTTTATTAGAGCTGATATCATCGTAAAATTAGTAATAATCATGTTAATTGCTGCATCAATTTATTCATGGGCAATAATATTCGAAAAATTTAGAATGTTTAAAAAAATAAATCAAAGCACTTTAGAATTTGAAGAAAAGTTTTGGAGGTCCAAATCAGCTGAAACATTTTATAATAATTTACCAGCAGATATGGACGATCCAATGTCTATGGTTTTTAAAGATTCAATGCAAACTGTTTTAAAATCTAGAACAAAATCAAATCTTAATGAAAGATTATCAAATATAATGGCAACGAATATTGAAAAACAAATGTCAGTGATTGAAAAAAATTTTACATTTTTGGCAACCGTTGGGGCCACAGCTCCCTTTATTGGATTATTTGGTACAGTTTGGGGAATCATGAACTCATTTCAATCGATTGCAATTTCTAGAAATACAAGTCTTGCGATTGTAGCACCAGGAATAGCTGAGGCACTCTTTGCTACAGCATTAGGTTTGTTAGCTGCAATTCCAGCTGTTGTGGCTTACAATAAATTTAATAGTGATGCTAGAAAATATTCAAATAAGTTGGAAGACTTTTCAAAAAGATTCCTTGCAATAATTTAATATGGCTTTTAAACTTGGTCGATCATCTAAAGAACCTATGAGTGAGATCAATGTAACTCCCTTTGTAGATGTCATGTTAGTTCTCTTAATAATATTTATGGTAACAGCGCCCCTTTTGACAGTTGGCGTTCAAGTGGATCTACCAGAAACCTCAGCTGACTCATTACCCGAAGAACAAGAGCCACTTACTTTAACAATTAATTCTAAAGGCGAAATTTTTATTCAAGAGTCAAAAGTTGAATTTGATAGTTTGACAGCAAAAATTTTAGCTGTTTCTAAAAACAGAACCGATACCAGGATTTATGTAAGAGGTGACAAAGCTATAAATTATGGGAGAGTACTTGAAATAATGGGAATGTTATCTGGATCTGGATTTACTAAAGTTGCATTGATATCAGAGCCATATAAAGATAGGTAGTAAATGCCTCAAAATTTGCTTTTATCGTTTTTATTTCACATTTCAGTTATTCTGATTGCAATAGTAAGCCTTCCCTTTATTGCGAAAAAACCTATTGATATTCCTCCTTTAGTTTCTGTAGAATTAATCCAAATTTCAGATCAAACAAATATACCTTTTGCACCTAAAGCAGAGAAAATTATTGAAAAGGTTAAAAAAGAAAAGGAAAAATTAGTTTCTGATCAAGCTCCACCAAAAAAAGTGAAAAAAGAAAAGCCAGAGGCCATACCTTTGCCTGATCAAGACATTGAAAAAATAAAAAAAGTTGAGGAAAAAAAGCAAAACCCAAAAATTGAAGATACAAAAGTAAAACAAGTATCTGAGTTTGAAAAAAAAGAGTTGTTTGATCCAAATAATATTGCTGCTCTAATTGACAAATCAAAAGAAAATTTTGCAGAAACAAACGTAAAAAACGATGAAATAACCCAATCTCAAGATGAATCCATGAAATTATCTGGTTTGACCTTAAATGAAGAAGATGCTTTAAAAGCACAAATTTTTGGTTGCTGGAGTATACCTTTAGGTTTACCTTATAATGAAAATTTATTAGTAAGAATAAAATTAAAACTTAAACCAGATGGATCAGTGATTAAATCTGAAATATTAGACCATGCTAGAATGAATAAGCCAGGACAGGGTTTCTACAAAGTCTTAGCTGAGAGTGCATTAAGAGCCATACAGCTTTGTCAACCTTTGAGAGTACCCACAACAGGTTATGAAAAATGGAAAGATTTACAATTAAATTTTGATGCGAGAGAAATGCTAGAGGGATAATGAAAAAAATAAAATTATTATTATTGATTGTTTTCATATTGTTTCCTTTAAAATTAAATGCGTTAATAGAAGTAGATATTACACGCGGAAATTTAAATCCTTTGCCAATAGCTGTGTCTGCTTTGTATGCGGATAAAGATACAAAAGAAATTTTAAAAAAAGAGATTAAAATTGACCAAATTGGGTATGAGATATCTTCAGTTATTGAAAATAATTTAAAGGCTACTGGATTATTTAATCCTTTAGAAAAAAAAGCTTTTTTACAAAAACCTGATGTTGCGCATTTAAAACCAAGATTTGAAGATTGGTCTCTAATCAAAGCTCAAGCTTTAATAACAGGTAAAGTAGAATTTAAAGATGATAAAGTAAGAGTGGAATTTAGATTATGGGATGTATTAGCCGCAAGAGAAATGCTAGCTTTAGCTTTTACCACAGTACCGAACAATTGGAGACGGATTGGGCATATAATTTCAGATAAAATTTACGAGAGATTGACTGGTGAAAAAGGATATTTCGATACTAGAATTATTTATGTTTCAGAAGAAGGACCAAAAACAAAAAGAGTAAAAAAACTTGCTATTATGGACCAAGATGGTTTCAACAATAAGTATTTAACTTTAGGAAATGAATTAGTTTTAACTCCAAGATTTAATCCAACAAATCAAATGGTAACCTACTTATCTTATTTCAAAAATCTTCCAAGAGTTTATCTATTAGATATAGAGACCGGCATTCAAGAAGTTGTTGGGGATTTTCCAGGAATGACTTTTGCACCGAGGTTTTCACCAGACGGAAAAAAAATAATTATGAGTTTTGCTAAAGATGGTAATTCTGATATTTACACTATGGATTTAGAAAATAGAATTGTTGAGAGAATAACAAACCATCCTTCGATAGATACTTCACCTTCGTACTCACCTAATGGAAAATTTATAACTTTCAACTCAGATAGAAGTGGATATCAACAAATTTATGTTATGAAAAGTGATGGATCAAATGTAAAAAGAATTTCATTTGGAAATGGTTTATATGGAACACCAGTTTGGTCTCCACGAGGAGATTTAATAGCATTTACCAAACTACATAAAGGTAAATTTTACATTGGGGTTATGAGAACAGATGGAACAGGAGAAAGATTGTTAACTGAAAACTATTATCAGGAAGCGCCTTCTTGGTCTCCAAATGGTAGGGTTTTAATTTTTTATAGAGAAACGAAATCTAACAGTGAAGGAAAAGGATTTTCTGCAAAATTGTGGTCAATTGATCTTACAGGGTATAACGAAAGACAAGTTATAACTGAAACTGATGCATCTGACCCATCTTGGTCCTCATTGTTAACCAATTAGGCTAATATATAGTCCAAATTCTCAATATTTTCAGTTGATTTCTTTTCTTGAAAGATTTATTTAGTTGTGAAACTAATACTTTATATAAAAGAATTTAAGGAGCAGTATGATATTTAATAAACCAACTTACAAATTAATTTTAGCTTCAATATTTGCTTTTCTTTTAACAGCATGTGCTCAGAAAGCTGCAAAAATTGATTCACAAATTCAAGGCGATGTATACACTGGCACAGACACTGTTGAATATTTAGCAGACGGCGTTCCTGACAGAGTATTCTTTGCTACAAATGAGTCAGTTTTAACTACTGCTTCAAGAGACACTCTAAGAAAGCAAGCAGCTTGGTTAAGAAAAAACTCTGACATCAACGTTGTGCTAGAAGGACATGCCGATGAGAGAGGCACTAGAGAATACAACTTAGCATTAGGTGAAAGAAGAGCAAATGCTGCTAAAGATTATCTAATGACATACGGTATCTCAGAAAATAGAATTTCAGTTATAAGTTATGGAAAAGAAAGACCAGTAGACTCTGGCTCAAATCCATTATCTTGGTCAAAAAATAGAAGATCTGTAACTGTTAAAGCTAATTAATAATATTTATTATTATTTTAAGACCCATTACTTTGAAATGAAGTGATGGGTCTTTTTTTTGCCATCATTCTATCTAAAAACTAATACTTAACATGATTAAGAAATCTTTATTTAAATTATTTATTTTAGCTTTATTTTATACCTTGAATTTTAGCAGTGTTTATTCTGATAATCATAATGTTTTACAAATTCTGGAAGCATTACAACAAGATATTAAAACTTTGGAAAGAGCAGTTTACTCAGACTCCTTTCAAAAAAGTACTAATAATGACAACTCACAGAACTTATTAGAAAGTAGTTCCGAGGAAGCATTGACTAGGCATCTTTTAAAGCTTTCTGAAATTGAAAACCAATTTAGAGATTTAACTAACAAATTTGAAGAAATAAACTTTAAGCTAGATAAACTTTCAAATAGATTAACGAAATTACAATCAGATAATCAACTTAGATTTGAGCAGGTAGAAAAAACAATGAGCAACGTAGTTAGCAGCGATGCAGCTAGTTTATCAGACAGCATCACAGATCAAAATAAAATATTACCTGGGTCGTCTGAACCTCAAGATTTAGGAAGTATATCTTACAAAGATATGACCACAACAGAATCAACACAACAAACACAATCAGTAGACTCAACCTCGACTGTTGTTTTGGAAAATGTAGAGAGCATAGAAAAGTTATTACCAGATGCTTCTCCAGAAAAACAATATGAATTTGCTACGAGTTTTTTAAAGGTAGGAGATTACAATACCGCTGAAAGAGCATTGAAAGAATTTGTTCAATCTAACCCAAACCATAATCTTGCAGGTAACGCTCAGTATTGGTTTGCAGAAACTTTTAGAATTAGACAATTATACGTAGATGCAGCCTCTGCATATTTAGAAGGTTATCAAAAATATCCTAAAAGCGAAAAAGCACCTGATAATTTATTAAAATTAGGTGTATCATTAGTTCAAATTGGAGAAAAAGATCAAGGCTGCATGATGATAACAAGCTTAGAGAAAGAATATCCAGAAGCATCCCAATCTATTCTTCAAAAAGCAAAATATGAAGAAAAAAAGTTTGAGTGCAAAAAAAATAACGGTTGATAATTTCAACTTTAAAAAGATTCTTCGAGATAAAAAGGTCCTTCAAATATATAAGAATTTTTTAAAAAACATTAGAAATTTAAATTTTTCAAATAAAATCGCCATTTCTATTTCTGGGGGCCCAGATAGTATGGCGCTATGTTTTCTTATATATTGTTACAAATTTATAGAAAATAAAAAAATTCAACCTATTTTTTATCTAGTAGACCATGGTTTAAGAAAAGACTCTAAAACAGAAGCTCAAATAGTAAAAAAACATTTAAATTTTAAAAAAATAAATCTTAAAATTTTGAAATGGAAAGGTAAAAAACCTATTTCAAATTTACAAAGCCTGGCAAGGCAAAAACGATATTCATTGATATTTGATGAATGTAAGAAAAATAATATTAAAGTAATTATTACAGGCCATCATCAAGATGACCTTTTTGAAACCTTTTTTAGTAGATTGCTGAGAGGCTCAGGTACAGAGGGACTCTCGTCTTTTGCAGGTATCGAAAAAAAATTTAATTTTAAAGGTAAAACTATTACAGTTGTAAGACCCTTATTATCAATTTCTAAACAAAATCTGATTTATATCACAAAAAAAGTTTTTAATTTTTATATAAATGACCCATCAAACGAAATGGAAAAATTTCAGCGAGTAAGATTGAGAAAATTGATCTTAAATTTAAAAGATCAAGGTTTAGATTTTAAAAAATTAAATCTTACCATCAGTAATTTGGCATCAACAAATCAAACTATTAACAACATAGTTGATTACAATGTTTCAGAAAATGTTATATTTCGCAAAAACCAATATTTAATTAATCCTAATTTTTTTATGGTTCCTGATGAAATAGTTTTTAAATCCCTTTCCTTTTTGATTAAAAAAATAAGTCAAAAAGATTATCCTCCAAGAGGAAAAAAAATGATGAATCTAATTAAAGAACTAAAGAACAAAGATAATTATAAAGCGACATTAGGTGGCACAATTATTGAAAAAATACATAATTCAGTGCTTCTTTCTTTAGAAAAAACAAAAAAACGTTAAATTTGCCACAATTTGACACTTGTTTAATTTATAAAAATTCTTAATTAAGTTATATTCAGATATGAATTTAAAAAATTTAGCTATGTGGGCAATTATCGTCTTACTAACAGTAGGACTTTATAACATGTTTAAAAATCCACAAGGATCCTACACTCAAAAAAATAATATTATTTTTTCAGAATTTTTATCTGAAGTTGAAAATGGAAGAGTTGTACAAGTCGAGATACAGGGAAATAATGTAAATGGTGTATTTTCAAACGGACAAAAATTTTCTACATATGTCCCAAATGATCCAAATTTGATTGAAAAATTATCAGACAAAGGAGTTAGTATTTCAGCGTCACCTTTAGATGAAAAAATGCCATCGTTATTAGGTGTACTTCTATCTTGGTTCCCAATGCTACTATTAATAGCAGTTTGGATTTTCTTCATGAGACAGATGCAAGGAGGAAAAGGTGGAGCAATGGGTTTTGGAAGATCTAAAGCAAAAATGATGAATGAGATTAAAGGAAAGGTTACATTCAAAGATGTTGCCGGAGTAGAAGAGGCAAAAGAAGAAGTTGAGGAAGTTGTAGAATTTTTAAAAGATCCAAGAAAGTTTAGTAGATTAGGAGGAAAAATTCCTAGAGGATGTTTGTTAGTAGGTCCTCCAGGAACTGGAAAAACTTTGCTTGCAAGAGCTATTGCGGGTGAAGCAGGAGTTCCATTCTTTACAATTTCTGGTTCCGATTTTGTTGAAATGTTTGTAGGTGTTGGCGCATCTAGAGTTAGAGATATGTTTGAACAAGGAAAAAAACATTCACCTTGTATTATATTCATTGATGAAATTGATGCAGTTGGAAGAAGTAGAGGTGCGGGCTTAGGCGGTGGAAACGATGAAAGAGAACAAACTTTAAATCAGCTTTTAGTAGAAATGGATGGCTTTGATACAAATGAAGGTGTGATAATTATTGCTGCAACAAATAGGCCAGATGTACTTGATCCAGCTCTTTTAAGACCCGGAAGATTTGATAGACAAGTGGTTGTCTCCAATCCTGATATAATTGGAAGAGAAAAAATTTTAAAAGTACACGCAAAAAAGATAAATATGTCACCAGATGTAAATTTAAGGACAGTTGCAAGAGGTACGCCGGGTTTTTCTGGAGCCGATCTTGCCAATCTTGTTAATGAGGCTGCACTGTTAGCTGCGAGAAAAAACAAAAGAATAGTTACTTATCAAGAATTTGAAGATGCAAAAGATAAAGTGATGATGGGAGCAGAAAGAAGATCTATGGTCATGACAGAGGATGAGAAGAAACTTACTGCTTATCATGAAGGAGGTCATGCTCTTGTATCTTATAATATGCTTCCTCATTATGATCCAATTCACAAAGCTACAATTATCCCTAGGGGGAGAGCTTTAGGTATGGTAATGAATTTACCTGAGAGAGATAAGCACGGTTATTCTATCAAATATCTTAAAGCTAGATTAGCAGTATGTTTTGGCGGAAGAGTGGCTGAAGAATTAATTTTCGGTAAAGATAATATTACAACAGGAGCAGGTGGAGGAAATGGTTCGGATATTAACCAGGCTACTCAACTAGCAAGAGCTATGGTAACAAAATATGGCATGAGTGAAGAGATGGGTCCCGTCGAATATGGAGAGAACCAGGAAGAGGTTTTTTTAGGAAGATCGGTTACACAAACACAAAGTGTTTCAGAAGCAGTTGCTCAAAAAAATTGATAAAGAGATAAGAAAACTTGTTGATGAAGGATATAATCATGCAAAAGAAATATTGACGACTAAGATTGATGATCTACATAAAATTGCAAAAGCTTTATTAACTTATGAAACTTTAACTGGAGAGGAAATAGAGGATATTATTAACAAAAATAAATATCCTGAGACCAAACAAGATCTTGCAAAAGATGACGATAACAAAGACTCAGCCCTTGGGTCTATTGGATTAAAACCAAAAATAGTTCATTAATTAAATGATAAAATATTACACACGTGCGTGTAATTTTTATTATGGTAAAATTTCTAAAGAAAAAGTTTTTAAAAAAGTTTGCCTTCCACTAAATGGTAATAAACTAATTTCATTTGATACAATTGAACTAATCAGCAGAAAAAAAAAGAAATTTATCAAAATTAAAGATATTAAAAAACTTCCTTTAAAATTAAAAAAAAAAATAAATGAGGATTTAAAAAAAATTACAAAATTTAAAAGTATAAAAAATTTAAAATTTAAAAGCTCTCCATTATTGATGGGTATATTAAATACAACACCAGACAGTTTTTCAGATGGTGGTAAATATTTAACATCATACTCAGCATACAATCATATAAAAAAGTTAAAAAAAGAAGGTGCTGAAATTATTGACATTGGCGGAGAGTCAACACGACCAAATTCAAACACTGTAGACAGTAAAATTGAATGGAATAGAGTTAAATCTAAAATAAAATATGCAAAAAAAAATAAAATATTTGTTTCATTAGATACAAGAAAAAGTTTTGTTTTAAACAAGTCATTGCCATTTAAAATCGATCTTCTTAATGATGTTTCAGGTCTAAGCTTTGATAAAAGAATGGTCGATATGTTGAGGCAATCTAAAATTCCTTTTATTTTGCATCACATGCAGGGAACACCAAAAACAATGCAAAAAAATCCAAAATATAAAAATGTTGTATTAGACATATATGATTTTTTTGAAAATAAATTAAAATATATAAGAGCAAATAAAATAACACATAAAAATATAATTTTAGATCCAGGAATTGGTTTTGGTAAAAATCTGAAACATAATATTACTATATTGAATCAAATTTCTATTTTTCACTCTCTCGGATTTCCAGTAATGTTAGGAATATCAAAAAAAAGATTTATTAAAGATATAGCTGGAAATAACGATAGTATACATAGAACTGGAGGAACTACTTCTTCAAGTATTTACGCATTCCTTCAAGGAGTGCAAATTTTAAGAGTACATGATGTAAATGAGATTAAACAGGCAATGAAAGTTATAAATAAAATAATTTTTAATATATGAGTAAAAGATATTTT
>CACIKJ010000016.1 GCA_902587215.1 uncultured Pelagibacteraceae bacterium
TTTCAAAACATTTTCAAAATTAAATATTAATTCGATTAAAACAAACTTTAAAGAAGAATTCGATATTTTTGAAATAGAGGATCAAGATAAAATTAAAAAATTAATAAATAAAATGAAAATTAGATATGATGACGAATGGAAAAAAATTAATTTAATCAATTCTTCGATTAAACTTAATATTCAATTAAATTTGAATTCAAAAAATATTATTTTGATAAAGAAAATTGAGAAAATATTAAACGAAATTGAATTAGTAGAAAAATACTATCTTAGCTATTTCGATAATACGCTCACAAGTTATTCAATTTTAAGTAACAGCACTCCAGATAAACTTTTAAATGAATTTAAAAAATTTAATATAAATGTTTCTACTGAAAACAATGTATGGACTTTAAATGAATAAATTAAATCAAACTTTGTTGAAATTTGAATTAGAACAAAATTTTACATACGATGATTTTTTTGTTTCAAAATGTAATTATTTTGCATTTAGTTTAATCGAAAGTTGGCCCAAGTGGGAAAAAAATATATTAAATATCTATGGTGAAAAATTTTGTGGAAAAAGTCATCTATCTGAAATATTTAAAAGAAAAAATAAAGCGATAATTATTAAAAATGACGAAATAAATAACAATTTTTTTAATAAAATTAGATACTATGAAAATATTATTTTAGATAATTTAGAATTTTTATCTGACGAAAAGACACTTTACTCAATATTTAATTTCGTGGAACAATACAATAAATATTTAATTATAAACTCGATTGATTCTATTAACTCAATTGAGTTTACACTCCCAGACTTAAAATCAAGATTAAAAAATTGTATTTTTGCAAAAATTGATAAACCAGACGATGATATGATTTTTGCACTAGTTTTGAAACATTTTGCCGACAGACAAATAAAAATTGAGAAAAAAATAATTGAATATATAACTAAAAGAATTGAAAGGTCTTATGGAAAAATATTTGATTTTATATATAAAGTTGATCAATTTAGTTTAATAAATAAAAAACCGATTGATTATAAATCAATAAAAAAAATTTTAGAGGAATAATTGAATAAATATAGAACTCATAATTGTGGTGAATTAAATAAAAATCATGTTGATAATGCAGTTTTGTTATCAGGGTGGGTACATAAAAAAAGAGACCATGGTAATCTTTTATTTATTGATTTAAGAGACAACTTTGGAGTTACTCAATGCATTGTGAACAAGGATAATAGCAATTTTTCCCAGTTAGAAAAGATACCTCTTGAGACTGTGATAAAAGTTGAGGGGAATGTTTTAAAAAGATCATCAGACACAATTAATAATGAGATACTTACGGGCGAAATTGAAATTAAAATTAACTCGTTTGAAGTTCTTGGAAAAACCAAAGAATTACCTTTGCCAGTTTTTTCGGATCAAGAATACTCAGAAGAAATTAGATTAAAGTATAGATTTTTAGATTTAAGAAGAAAAAAAATTCATAGCAATATTATTTTAAGATCTAAAGTAATTTCATTTATTAGAAAACAAATGGAAAAGCTCGGATTTAATGAATTTCAGACACCAATTTTAACATCATCGAGCCCTGAAGGAGCAAGAGATTTTTTAGTACCAAGTAGATTAAACCCTGGAAAATTTTACGCTTTACCTCAAGCTCCACAACAGTTTAAGCAACTAATAATGGTTTCAGGTTTTGATAGATATTTTCAAATAGCACCATGTTTTAGAGATGAGGATGCAAGAGCTGACAGAAGCCCAGGAGAATTTTATCAACTAGATATTGAAATGTCATTTGTAGAACAAGAAGATGTATTTAAAGTTATTGAAAAATTAATGGTAAGTGTGTTTAAAAATTTTTCCAAAAAAAAAATATTATTTGAAAAATTTCCAAAGATTCCATTTAAGGAGTCAATGAACAAATATGGAACTGATAAACCAGATTTAAGAAACCCTTTAATAATTCATGATATATCAGAAATTTTTGTCAGAGAAGATGTTAAGTTTGAAATCTTTAAAAAATTGCATAAATCTGGTTCATTAATTAAGGCTATATTAACAAAAAAAACTAATACTAAACCTAGAAGTTTTTTTGATAAAATAGATAAATGGGCTAAGGATCAGGGATGGAATGGATTGGCGTATTTTTCTATTGAAGAGGAAAGTGATAACACTCTAGTTGCAAAAGGACCTATTGGTAAATTTTTTTCAAAAGATTCTTTAAAGGAAATAATTAAAATTACTTCAGCAGAAGTAGGAGATAGTATTTTTATGTCATGTAGTAAAGAGGAAGAAATATTTGAAATTATGTCAAAATCGAGAAATAAAATAGCTGAGGAATTGGGAATAATTGATGAAAATTCATTTGCTTTTTGTTGGATTACTGATTTTCCAGTATTTGAGTATGACAAAGAAACGTCTAAAATAAAATTTAGTCACAATCCTTTTTCAATGCCTCAAGGCGATTTAAATAATTTAGATTTATCAAATCCATTAGAATTGAAAGCATATCAATATGATATTGTTTGTAATGGAGTAGAACTATCATCAGGAGCTATAAGAAATCATATTCCTGAATTGATGTATAAATTATTTTCAATTGCAGGATATGAAAAAAGCGATGTTGATGAAAAATTCAGTGGAATGATAAATGCCTTAAGTTTTGGAGCTCCTCCGCATGGAGGTATAGCTCCTGGCATAGATAGAATTGTTATGCTTTTAGCAAATGAAAAAAATATTCGGGAGGTCACAATGTTTCCAATGAACCAAAATGCACAGGATCTTATGATGAACGCTCCCTCAGAAGTAAAAGAGGATCAACTTAAAGAACTTAGTTTGAAGTTATTAGATAAAAAATAAGCTATTTTTTTTTACCTTTTAGGTCTAGTTTTATATCTGATAAATCAACTAGTTTTTTTCTATAATTATTTCTTACAAATCCTTTGCTTGTAATGTCTTTTACTAATTTTATAAATTGGTTTTGCTCTTCATTATTTTGATCTTCTTCATCGAAAACTTCTTTTTGGGCAATTGAAGGTGTATGTGCAAGATCTTCTCTACTGAGATAAGAAATAGCTAATTCTCTAAAGATGTAATCTAAAATTGATGATGCACTTAAAATTCTATCATTTCCTGATACTTTTCCAGAAGGTTCAAATTTCGTCCCAATAAATGCATTAACAAACTCATCTAAAGGAACACCATATTGTAACCCTAAGGATATTGCTATGGCAAAATTATTCATTAAAGCTTTTACTAACTCTCCTTCTTTGGAGGTATCTATGAATATTTCACCGATTTTACCATCTTCATATTCTCCTGTATGAAGGTAAACTTTATGGTCTCCGATTGTAGCTTTTTGAATATACCCTTTTCTTCTATCTGGCATACTAAATCTTTTAGTAATATTTTCTTTGAAAGATTTATTTAAAACTACATTGTTTGAAAGATTATTTTTATTAATATTTAACTTTTTCTCCTCAGATTCGTTATACTTAACATCAACTTTAGCGATGTTTTTTTCTAAATTTTTTGTGTTTCTTTTATCGAATTTGACATCTAAAATTTCAAATTCACCATCATCTCTTTTATCAAGCTGATCCAATTGATTATTGCTAATGTCGTCTAAATAGTGCTTAACTTTAAAGGTACAAGTATAATAAGTTTCTACAATATATTTTGCCATAAATTAAAAATATTTTGAGTTTAATAATTTAATGTATATACATTAATCAAATTTAGTCTAATTTTTTTTTTACAATTAGAAATTGAAAATAAATATGTTGACATTCATAAAAGAAATTCTGACTTGGTGGAATCGCCAAACATTAGGTACGAGATTGCAAACGATTTTTTTTGGAAAATTTGTTGGAGAAGACGAGTTTGGAAATAAATATTATGAAAATAAAAAAAGAAAAAAAAGATGGGTTATTTATAAAGGGGAAATTGAGGCTACAAAAATTCCTGTCGAGTGGTATTCTTGGATGCACTCAATTAAAAATAAAATAGAAGAAACTCATGAATTAAAAAAATATGATTGGCAGCAAAATCATTTATCTAATCAAACTGGCACAGACAAAGCATACAATCCTCAAAAAAATCAGGATGCAACTAAAAAAAAATATAAAACTTGGAATAATTAATTTCCTAATTTACATAATTTTACTTGTCAATATTTCTTATGTATTTGCTCAGGAAGATTCAAGTATTAAAAATAATATTTTAATTGAAATAAATGTGTTAGATAAAGTTAGTTCAAAAAATACAATTTTAAAATTAAAAATTGGAGAGGAAAAAAAATTTCAAAATTTATTAATCAAAGTATTAAAATGTGAAAATTCAAAATTTGATGATGATCCCGAGATAACTGCATATATACAAGTAAAAGATCTTAATGTTTCAGATAATGAAAAAGTATTTATATTTAATGGATGGACATTTTCTTCTAGTCCTACTGTAAATCCGTTTGACCACCCCGTCTATGATTTATGGTTAAGTTCTTGTAAAATTATATAATTTTATCTTTATCTAACCAAGTAACATTAAAATCAGAATTTATAAATTTTTTATGATTAATAAGTTTTTTATGAAGTTCTATAGTGGTTGTTATTCCTTCAATCACAAATTCTTCTAACGACCTGTTCATTCTTTGTATAGCTTCAGTTCTATTTCTTCCATGGCAAATAAGTTTACAAATCATACTGTCATAATATGGTGTAACTTTGTACCCTTGGTATATTGCACCATCAACTCTAGTTCTGAAACCAGAAGGCTGATGACACATTCCAATAGTCCCAGGTGAAGGTTGAAAATTTTTAGATGGATCTTCTGCATTAATTCTGCATTCAATTGCATGACCTCTTGGTTGAATATCATTTTGATTTAGAGCTGTTTCGCCACTAAATGCAATCCATATTTGTTCTTTAATAATATCAATTCCAGTCACAACCTCAGTTACTGGATGTTCAACTTGAACTCTTGTATTCATTTCTAAAAAATAAAATTTATTATCTTCGTAAATAAATTCGACGGTTCCTGCGCCTTCATATCCTATTTTTTCAACCATATTTACCGTTCTATCAAACAAATCTTTTCTAATTTTGTCATTTAAAATTGGGCTTGGAGTTTCTTCGATTAGTTTTTGGTGTCTCCTTTGCACAGAACAATCTCTCTCATGTAAATGTACAACTCTGTTTTTTCCAGCCAAAATTTGAACTTCTATATGCCGTGGATTTTCAAAAAATTTTTCAATATAAACTTCGTCATTTCCAAAATATTTTTTTGCTTCAGATTTTGCCGTAAGAAAAAGATTTTCAAATTCATTTTCTTTTCTTACTATTTTCATTCCTTTTCCACCACCACCACCTGCAGCTTTTATCAAAACTGGAAGCCCAGTGATCTCCAATATTTCCTTAGCATCTTTAATATTTTTTACACCTCCCTCTGAACCTTCTATTACCGGCAGGCCATATTCTTTAGCTATTTTTTTTGCTTGAATTTTATCTCCCATCATTTTGATGTGTTTTGAAGAAGGACCAATAAATTTAATATTATTTTCCTCAAGTATTTTAGCAAAATTATAATTCTCCGACAAAAATCCATAGCCTGGATGCACGGCTTCAGAATTGGTTAATTCTATTGCAGATAAAATTGCTGGAATATTTAAATAGCTATTTGTGGGCTGATGAGAGCCAACACATATACTTTCGTCAGCAAGCTTCACATGCATACTGTCTCTGTCAACATCTGAGTGAATAGCAACTGTAGAAATACCCCATTCTCTGCATGCTCTAATTATTCTCACTGCTATCTCACCACGATTAGCAATCAAAATTTTTTTAAACATTTACTCGATTATAATTAGAGTTTGACCAAACTCTACAGGTTGACCGTCTGAAACACAAATTTCTTTTACAACACCATCAAAGTTACTTGGAACATGATTCATAGTTTTCATAGCCTCTACAATCATGATTGTATCCCCTTTTTTAATTTTTTTTCCTACTTCAGCAAATTTTTTTCCACCGGGCTCTGGCGCTAAATAAGCAGTACCAATTATTGGAGATGTAACTTTATTTCCAGGGGTTTCTTTTTTTTCTTTACCTTTAACAACCTGGATTGCCTCTACAGGGTTTACAGATAAAGCATCAGTACTATTTTTTTTGGAAACTTTTATCTTTGTATCTTTAAATGAGTATTCAATTTCATTTAGATTGAATTCATCTAAACAATCTTTGAGTTCTTTAATGATTTTTTTATTTATTTCCATTTTGGATCATTTCATAAATAGCATTTATGGCTAAAATATAGCCATAGGTTCCTAAGCCACAAATAATACCTGTTACTATATCACTAATGAGAGATTTGTGTCTGAATTCCTCTCTTTTATGTATATTTGAAATATGGAGTTCAATACAAGGTTTTTTAAATAAAGCTAAAGCATCTCTTATAGCAACAGAAGTATGAGTAAAAGCCGCGGCATTTATAATCATGCCATCATACAATTTTCTAGACTCCTGTATCTTTGTAACTAGTTCACCTTCAATATTGGATTGGTAAAAATCAATATTAATTTTCTTTTTTGTCGCCTCATTTTTACACTTACTTAATAATTCCTCATAACTTTCATTGCCATATATAGATTTATCTCTATCGCCTAGTAAATTTATATTTGGCCCATTAATAATTATGATATTATTTTGCATTAATTATTTATATTACATGGTAAAAAAAAATAAAATAAAAATTAGGTTAAACGGCAAAGTAATAAGTGTTGATAAAGGTATAAATCTAGGAATCTTGATAAATAAATATAAATATCCTTTAAATAAAATTGCCATCGAAAAAAATAACTTGATTGTGGAAAAAAAAAAAATTAATAAAATTTCTTTAAAACCAAATGATAAAATTGAAATTGTTCATTTTATAGGTGGAGGTTAATGGAAAAGAGAGATTTTTTCAAAATATCCAACAAAAAATTTAATTCAAGACTAATAGTTGGAACAGGAAAATATAAAAATTTTCAACAATGTGCTAAAGCCGTTAAAGCTTCTGGTGCTGAAATTGTAACTGTAGCAGTTAGAAGAGTAAATATTATAGATAAAAAAAAACCTCTGTTAATGGATTATTTAAACCCAAAAAAAATTACATATCTTCCAAACACTGCAGGTTGCTTCAATTCCTCTGATGCATTAAGAACACTAAGATTAGCTAGAGAAATTGGAGGATGGAAACTTGTTAAATTAGAAATATTGGGAGATAAGAAAACATTACTTCCTGATATGATTGAAACATTAAAATCTACTGAAGTTTTAACAAAAGAAGGCTTTCAAGTTATGGTTTACTGTAATGATGATCCTTTAATGGCAAAAAGATTAGAAAATGTTGGGGCGGTAGCGGTTATGCCTTTAGCAGCTCCAATTGGTTCAGGACTAGGAATTCAAAATAAATTAAATATTAAAATCATAAAGCAAAAAATAAAAATTCCTTTGTTAATAGATGCGGGAATTGGTCAAGCTTCAGACGCCACAGTTGCAATGGAGTTAGGATGTGACGGTGTTTTAATTAATACTGCAATTGCACAATCAAAAAATCCAATAGAGATGGCCAAGGCAATGAAATTAGCTGTTGAAGCAGGAAGAAAATCATATCTCTCTGGTAGAATTAAGCAAAATTTTTTTGGCAGCGCATCATCTCCCAAAGAAGGAATTATTTAGATTTTTTTTTATATTTCTTGAAGAATTTTTTCTTTGTATGTTTTACAAAAGTTTTCTTAAATTTTTTCTTTTTTTCTTCAAATTTAATAATATTATTTTCGTTTTTGATTATATTTTCTGACTCGATTGTTTCAATAATTTTGTTATTTTTAGTTTTAAATTCTAATTTATAATCATTTACACCAAAATCTAAATCTTCTTTAAATGTTATTTTTATTTTATTTTTCTTTTGAAAAAAAACTATGTCTTCTTCACTGTTTTTCGAAAGAAAATCTATTATCTTTTTATTCAAATGTACCAAAATTTCTTTTGATTTGTTTCCTAAGCTTTTTATTTCTGCGAGATTTAAAACTTTTAGAGCTTGGGACTCGTTTGTTAGACTCATAGTCCATTTAACATTGCTCTCCCTTAGTCTTTGTCTAGACATCTCAAGCAATCCAAAATGTGTTATTCTTCCAATTTGTATTCTAGCTCTGTCTGCTCTACATTTTTCCTTGAGTTTCCTCTCAACATTTCTTCTGTTTGAAAAATTATGCATATCAATAAAATCAATTATAATTAATCCAGATAAATCTCTAATTTTAATTTGCCTTGCAATTTCTTCAGCAGCCTCTAAGTTTGTATCAAAAGCTGTACTTTCAACATTTTTTTGCTTAATTGATTTTCCAGAATTTACATCAATTGAAACAAGAGCTTCAGTTGGGTTAATAACCAGATATCCACCAGATTTAAGTTTAACTTGAGTCTTGTAAATTTCATAAAGTTTAACTTCAATATTATTTTTAAAAAAAAGTGGAACTTTGTCTCTATATTTTTTAACTTTTTTTATTTGTTTTGGCATTAACTGCTTGATGTACAATTTAGCTTTTTGGTAGCCCTCATTACCTTCTACAAAAATATTCTGAACATCATCATCAACCATATCTCTAATACTTCTCTTAATTATATCACTTTCTTCAAAAATTAATGATGGCGCTATAGAGTCCATTGCAGTATTTTTAATATCTTCCCATGCAGTTATAGAATTTTTTAAATCACTCTCGATGTCATTTTTTGTTTTATTTGAACCAGCTGTCCTTACAATTAAACCCATTTCTTTTGGTATCTCAATTAAATTCAATATTTGCCTAATTTTTTTTCTATCTATCGGATTAAAAATTTTTCGTGATATACCACCACCTTTTGGGGTATTTGGCATTAGCACTGTATATTTTCCCGCAATAGAAATAAATGTTGTGAGTGCGGCTCCTTTTAAACCTCTCTCGTCTTTCAAAACTTGAACTAATATTACTTGATTTGGTTTTATGACTTCCTGAATTTTATATCTTTTTTTTCTTATTGAAAGTTTACTTGAATTTATTACAGCAGTTTTATCACTTATCTGGTTTTCTTCATCAGTATTTTCTAACTTATTTTCTGGTTCAAGAATTTTTTCTTCCAGGTCCTTTTCTTCCAAACCTTTTTCTTGAATTTCACTTTGTTTTTGTAATTCAATTCTAGTTTCTTCCTCTTCCTTTTTAATTACTTCAATATCACTTTGAGGAATCTGATAGTAATCACTTTGAATATCATTAAAAGATAAAAAGCCGTGCCTCTCTCGTCCAAAATCAACAAAGGCTGCCTGAAGCGAAGGTTCAATTCTGCTTACTTTACCAAGGTAAATATTATTTTTTATTAAATTATTATTTTTACCTTCGTATTCGTAGTCTTCAATATCGGTTTCTGATTTAAGAACAACCCTTGTTCTTGTAGGATGCGATGCATCGATAAATAAATTTTTTGGCATATGTTTAAGTGTATTTTATTCATTTAAATTTTGTTTATATTATGTGTGCCTTAACATTAACAAATTCGTACATTAAATAAAATAAAAATGATCAAACAATTTAAAAAAATAGTGATTTTTACCATATTTTTATCATTTATAGCCTTAACAGGAATTATTAGTATTCTTTGGTATTATTCAAATGATTTGCCTGATTATAAATTTTTACAAAATTATAAACCTCCTATTTCTAGCAAACTTTATTCAAATGACGGACAATTATTAAGTGAATTTTCGTCTGAAAAAAGAATATTTGTACCATATAACTCAATACCAACTTTGGTTGTAAATTCGTTTTTATCGGCCGAAGATAAGAATTTTTTTAAACACCCCGGTGTAGATGCAAAGGGTGTTTTAAGAGCAGTAATAAATAATATCTCAAATATAATAGCCTCAAGGAGACTTGAAGGAGCATCTACAATTACACAACAAGTAGCAAAAAATTTTCTTTTATCAAATGAGGTATCAATTGATAGAAAACTCAAAGAGGCAATTTTAGCTTTCAGAATAGAAAGAGTTTTAACTAAAGAAAGAATTCTAGAACTATATCTTAATCAAATATATTTAGGAGAGGGCAGTTATGGAATTGCTTCAGCTAGCCTTCAATATTTTGATAAACCAATTAATGAATTAAATTATTCTGAGGCAGCATTATTGGCCGCTTTACCTAAAGCACCTAGTAGATACAATCCATACAAAAATACAGAATTGGCGAAGTTTAGAAGAAATCTAGTTTTAAAAAACTTATTTGATAACAATTATATCAATGATGAAGATTATAAAAAATTTACCAAAGATAAAATAAGTTTAAAAAAAAGAAAAACTGTTTATTTAGAAAACTCAAATTATTATATAGAAGATATTAGAAAATTAATTGTTGATAAGTACGGTTTTGAAAAAGTTTACAAGCAAGGTTTTACGATAAATACTCCTTTAAATTTAAATCTCCAAGAAAAAGCTACGAAATCATTAAGAACTGGATTAATTGAATTTGATAAAAAAAAAGGTTGGCGAGGACCACTCTTAAATAAAAAAATTAATTCTAAATGGTCAAATAATCTTGATAAATATAAATTAGAAGCGTCAATTGGTTGGAAATTGTCAATTATAAAAAAAATTAATCGTTTTTCAGTTGAAATTGAAACTGAAGACAAAGTTAATGGTGTAATTGAATTTCCATCAATAAATTGGACAAAAAAGAACTTTGAGGATTTGTTTGAAGTTGGTGATATTATTTATACTGAAAACATTAAAGATAATAAATTTGATTTAAGACAGTTGCCTAAAGTAAATGGAGCCATAATTGTTATGGACCCTTATACCGGAAGAATTTTAGCATTGAGTGGTGGTTTTAGTTTTAAAAATAGTGAATTCAATAGAGCAACACAGGCTTTAAGACAACCAGGATCAGCTTTCAAACCATTTGTTTATGCTCTTGCATTAGAGAATGGTTATACACCGGCATCCTTGATCTTAGACGCACCAATAGTATTTGATCAAGGAGAAGATTTAAAATTATGGAAACCGGAAAATTATGGAAAGAAATTTTATGGTCCTTCAACTTTAAGAACTGGAGTAGAAAAATCTAGAAACTTGATGACAGTAAGAATTGCCCAAAATCTTGGTATAAAAAAAATTGCTCAATTTGCAAAAGATCTAAATATTTATAAAAATCCTGAGGAATTATTATCATTATCTTTAGGATCTAGCGAAACAACTTTGTTAAAATTAACAAGTGCATACTGTAGCTTTGTAAATGGAGGCAAGTTAATTGACGCAAAATTTATAGATAGAATACAAGACAGTGAGGGCAATACAATTTTTAATTCAGAAAATAGAGAGTGTGAAGGATGTGACCAAATTTCCTATATAAGCAATAACATACCAAAAATTAAAAATAATTTTAAACAAATTATGAGTAAAGAAACAGCATATCAAATGACTTCAATCTTAGAGGGTACCGTTAAAAGAGGAACCGCAAAAGGACTTAGGGATCTAAATTTAGATTTAGGAGGAAAAACTGGAACAACAAACAAAAATACAGATACGTGGTTTATTGGATTTTCTTCTAATTATGTTATTGGAGTTTACGTTGGATATGATGAGCCTTCTTCGTTAGGTAAATACGAAACTGGAGCTAGAACAGCAATGCCAATATTTAAAAGTTTTGTAAAAAATTCTGTTAAAAAAAATAATGCTAGACCATTCAAGGTTCCCGAAGGAATCACTATGCTTGTTGTAAATTCAAATACCGGCAAAAGAGCCTCATACAGTGATGACTCAATTATTATTGAGGCTTTTAAGCAAAAAGATTTGGTTAATAATCAAATTCAATATGGTAATGTTGATTATATATCTAAAGAAAATATATATAAGTTTTATTAATGGAAAATGAATTTCAAACAGAAAAGTTAGATATAGAAAAAATAAACTTAAGAGTGAAGGAGTTTCTTTGAAAAAAAAGATCTCTTTAACAAAATCAACATTATTAACAAAAAAATAGAAAACCCAAATTTTTGGAAAAATAAACAGGAAGCTGAAAAAATTTTAAAAGATAAGAAATCTTTTGAGGATTTAACTCAGGCTTATACATCTCATCAAAATCAACTTAACGAATTAATTGATTTATTTAATTTAGCTAATGAGGAAAATAATAATCAAATAATCAATGAAGTTGTAATAAAAATTAAAGATCTCAAAGTTGAGGTTAAGAAAAATGAAATTAAATGTTTTTTATCTAACGAAAATGATAGGTTGGATTGTTTTTTAGAAATTCATGCTGGTGCCGGTGGCACAGAAAGCCAAGACTGGGCTGAAATGTTAAGAAGAATGTATATTAAATGGGCATCAAATAAAGATTTTAAATTTCAATTAATCAGCGAACACAAAGGCGATGAAGCTGGAATCAAATCAGCCACAATTAAAATTAATGGTGAATATATATACGGTTATCTTAAAAATGAATCTGGTATTCACAGATTAGTAAGAATTTCTCCTTTTGATTCTGGTGCAAGAAGGCATACTAGTTTTGCAAGTGTATGGGTTTATCCTGTGTTAGATGACAATATAAAAGTTGAAATTTTTGATAAGGATTTGAGAGTCGATACTTATAGATCAAGTGGAGCGGGTGGGCAGCATGTAAATACAACAGATAGCGCTGTACGAATAACTCATCTACCCACAAATATTGTAGTTCAATGTCAAAATGAGAGATCACAACACAAAAATAAAGAAACTTGTTTAACGATGCTTAAAGCAAGACTTTATGAACATGAGCTAGAGAAAAAGGAAAAACAAGATCAAACTATAGAAAAATCTAAATCTGAAATAGGCTGGGGCCATCAAATTAGATCATATGTTTTACACCCCTATAGATTAGTAAAAGATAATCGTACAGGTGAAGAAAGTTCAGATCCAGATAAAATATTAAATGGTGATATAGATAATTTCCTAGAAAGTAATTTGTACAAATTGAATGGTTAAAAATTTATTTAGGATATTATTATTTATACTCATATTTATTGTTCTATTAATTTCGTTTTTAAGTATTTTTGGAGTTAAAACAAATAAATTTAACGAAATAATTAAATCACAGATTACTAAACAAGATAAAAGAATTAAAGCAGACTTTGAAAACGTATATTTTAAAATAAATCTTAAAGAAAGAAGTTTTTCATTAAATATTAAAGATGTAAATTTTTTTATCTTTGACGAAAGTCAACAAATATCACATATAGATTTACTAATTGATATAGCTTCAATTATAAAAAAAGATAACAAAATAAAAAAAATTATAATTAATTCAAAACAAAATAAAATTAATAATTTATTAAAATTTGTAAACAAATATAAACTAAATGTACCTGCGCTCTATTTAGAAAATAGTATTTCAAAAGGCAATATTATCTATAATGCAACCGCAATAATCGAGGAAAATGGTAATTATAAAATTGATTTTTACGGTGAAATTATTGATGCAAAATTAAATGTCCTAGGAAAAAAATATATAGAAGATATAAATTTTAATTTCTACTATAAAAATAATAGTATAGAAATTAGTCAATTAAGCTTTAAAAATAAAAATATCATTTTTAAGAGTGACAAGATTCTTTCAAGTATTAATGAAAACTTAATTAAAATTGAGGGTAACT
>CACIKJ010000017.1 GCA_902587215.1 uncultured Pelagibacteraceae bacterium
TACTGTTTGCAAATTTAATTTTAAAAGGAAAGTCTTTGAGGCTTTATCATTTTAGTTCAGAAAAGGATAAAGTAAATGACCACTTTGAACCTAACGGACAAAGTATAAAAAAAACTTTGATGAAAACACCAATTAATGGTGCAAGATTATCATCAAGTTATGGAATGAGAAAACATCCAATACTTGGGTATAATAAGATGCATCAAGGAACAGATTTTGCCGCTCCTACTGGAACTCCTATCATGGCCTCTGGCTCTGGCGTTATTTTAAAAGCAGGCTGGTGTGGTGGAGGTGGAAACTGTGTTAAAATTAAACACAATAGTACATATAGTACTGTCTATGCACATATGTCAAAATTTGCTAGAGGAATAAAAAAAAGGAATAAGAGTTACACAAGGTCAAATAATTGGATATGTTGGCTCGACAGGAATGTCAACTGGTCCTCACTTACACTACGAAGTTATTAAAAATGGAAAAAAAGTAAATTCTCAAACTCTAAAACTACCTTCTGGAAAAAAATTGAAAGGAAAAGCAAGAGAAGATTTTGAATTAGCAAAAATTAAAATTGATGTTCTTAAATCAGAATTAATAAATAGCCAAAATTAATTTTCTTCAGCTTTTAAAGTATTATCTAAATTTTCTTTATTAATGTTTTGAGAAACAGGATTTTTAATATCCGAATTATTGGAAATATTTTCTGAAATTCTAATAAAATGTTCAGCATGCTGCATGTAATTTTCATACAATATCTTATCCCCACTTGATAATGCTTCCCTGGCAAGATCTGAGTACTTTTGAATTAATTTAGACGAATTAAAATTATTTCTGAAATTTTTTTTTTTGAAATCTGATATATTGCCTAAGTTTGCTCCAAGGCCTTGATCATTTGAATTAATTTTTGAACCTCTATCAAAGGAGCCTGTTCTGAATCTTCTTCTGTTATTTTTGAAATTCCTCATTATTTAATTTTTTTGCAATTATACATCTTCTTATATTTTGCAAGTCTTTAATTGTATTTAAAATAAAAAAACCATTTTCTTTCAAAGTTTTGGAAACTTTATAATGTTGTCCAAAACCAATTTCTAATACTAATAGTCCTGTATGTTTCAATATAAACCTACTTTTTTTTATAACTTTTTCGATAATTCTAATTCCGTCTATACCACCGCTTAAAGCCATTTTTGGCTCATAGCTTTTAATACCCACATCAAGATTGTTGTAATCAATATTATTTATATATGGTGGATTAGAAACTATTAAATCATATTTACCAGTAAAAAAATTGTCAATATCAGAATTAATAAATTTAATTCTATTTTGAACCTGTTGTATTTTTGCATTGGTTTTGGCTATTTTTAAAGCTGATCTTGAAATATCAATACCTGTTCCATGCCAATTATTATGTTCTTTCAACAATGAAATTAATATACATCCTGATCCTAAACCTATGTCTAAAATGTTCAAATTGTTTGAAAATTTACAAATTTTTATAATTTCTTGCACTAAAATTTCTGTGTCAAACCTAGGTATTAAAACATCTTTATTGATTTTAAATTCATATTTCCAAAAAAATTTTTTCCCTGTTATATAACATAAAGGCTCCTTTTTTTTTCTCCTTTTAATTAATCTGTTATAATTTTTAATTTCACGAAAATTTAATTTTTCCTCTAAATTAATAATATGCTTTCTCTTGACTTTTTTACAATTTTTGAAAGTAGTAATTCGGCATCAATGCCTGCAGTTAGTATAGAATTTTTTTTTAAAATTGATGTGCCTTTGATTATTATGTTTCTATAGTTCATTAATTGAGATTTTCTAGCTGCTGTTCCTGTGCTTGGAGACTTAAATTTTCTATGACCTCATCAAAAATTTCTCCTTGCATAAATTCATTTAATTTATGTAAAGTTAAATTTATTCGGTGATCGGTAACTCTCCCCTGGGGAAAATTATAAGTTCTAATTCTTTCTGACCTATCTCCAGAACCGATCTTATTCTTTCTATCCTTGGATCTTTGATCGTCAATTTTTTTTCTTTCAAATTCGTATAATCTTGAACGCAAAATTTTTAGTGCTTTTTCACGGTTTCTTATTTGAGATTTTTCATCTTGTTGACTTACTACAATGCCAGATGGAATATGAGTAATTCTAACTGCGCTATCTGTTGTGTTAACACTTTGTCCGCCTGGACCACTACTTCTAAAAACATCAATTCTCAAATCCTTGTCCTCTATTTTTACATCTATATCTTCTGCCTCAGGTAGAACAGCTACTGTTGCAGCAGAAGTATGGACTCTGCCTTGAGTTTCTGTATCTGGAACTCGTTGAACTCTATGAACTCCACTCTCGTATTTTAATGATGAATATATATTTTTTCCCTTTATAGAAGCAATTACCTCTTTAAGTCCACCCGCATCGCTTCTTGACAAGCTAATAACTTCTAATATCCAATTTTTTTTGTTGCATACTCTTTCATACATTTTAAACAAATCAGAAGCGAACAAGCTTGCTTCAAGACCTCCTGTTCCAGCCCTAATTTCTAAAATTGCATTTTTAGTATCTGCTTCATCTTTTGGTAACAAAAATATTTTTAGTTTTAATTCATTCTTTGTATTTTTTTCAATCAATTCATTCAACTCCATATTAGCTAATTCTTTCATTTCTGCATCAGTAGAGTTATCAGATATAATTTTTTCTAAATCTTTTTTATTTTTTTCAAAATTCAAATATTCTAAAGCATTACTAATTATTTCATTTAAATTTGAGTATTCTTTGGATTTTTTTGCAAATGTTTTACTATCTATATTTTTAGTTGATAAATCTTTTTCTAATTCAGTATGCTTATCAATTATTTCAGAAACTTTCTTTAATGGAAGGGACATTGGATTATTTAATTAGTTTGTGAATCGCTTTTTATTTTTCTCTCTTTTTCCTCAATTAGAGATATAACTTTTTCTACCAGTTCTTTAGACGATATTTTTTTAATTTGGTCTCCATTAATGTATAACATATGATTATTATTTCCACCTCCAGTAATTCCAAAATCAGTTTGAGCTGCCTCTCCTGGTCCATTTACAACACATCCTATTATTGAGAGTGTAATTGGGGATTTTATATGTGAAAGTTTATCTTCTAATATTTTTACTGTTTCAATCACATTAAAACCTTGTCTTGCACAAGATGGGCATGAAATTATCTTTACTCCTGAATTTTTTAGATTTAAAGACTTTAAAATCTCATTTCCAATTTTAATTTCTTTCACGGGATCATCGGAAAGTGAAACTCTAATAGTATCCCCAATGCCTTCTAATAATAAAGTTCCAAGTCCAATCGATGATTTAATACTTCCTGGTATAAAACTTCCTGCCTCTGTTATACCGAGGTGTAAAGGGTAATTTACTTTTTTAGATAATTGACGATATGCCCATAAAGATAAAAATACGTCTGAGGACTTAACACTTACTTTTAAATTAAAAAAATCTTGATCCTCAAGAATATGAATATTTCTTATAGCACTTTCCACAAGTGCCTCAGGACAAGGTTCTTTATATTTTTCTAAAATGTCTTTTTCTAAAGACCCTGCGTTCACTCCAACTCTTATAGCACAATTGTAATCTTTTGCTGCTTTTATAACTTCACTAACTTTTTTTTTGTCTCCAATATTTCCTGGGTTTATTCTTAGACATGCTGCACCATTAGCTGCTGCTTCAATAGCTCTTTTATAATGAAAATGTATATCTGCTATGACTGGTAGATTAACATGTTTTGTTATTTCTTTTAGAGCCAAGGAAGATTCTTCATCGGGACATGAAACTCTTACAAGATCAGCACCTTCTTCCTCAATTTTATTTATTTGTTCAATAGTTGATTTTATATCTGTAGTTTTTGTATTAGTCATTGATTGCACCGCTATTGGATTTTTTGCACCAATTTTAATTTTACCAACTTTTATTTCTTTTGTTTTTCTTCTTTGAATATCTCTGAATGGTCTTAAGCTCATTTTAATAAATTAATAATCTAACCTGAATTCTTTATGAAGCACACTGACTGCTTTTTTCAAATTCTTTCTATCGATCAAAACTGATATTTTTTATTTCAGATGTAGAAATAACTTGTATATTTATATTTCTTTTAGCTAAGGCATTAAACATTCTAAATGTAACACCTGGTGTAGTAATCATTCCAACTCCAACTATTGATACTTTTGAAACTTTATCATCTATAATAATTTTTTTAAATTTAATTTTTTTATTTTTTTTAATTAATTTTTCTGATTTTATTAAATCGTCGTTTTTAATAGTAAATGTTAAGTCAGTTTCCTTTTTGCTTGAGGATATATTTTGAACAACCATATCAACATTAATTGAATTTTTATATAAAGGTTCAAAAATAGCTGCAGCAACACCAGGTCGATCTTTTACACCAACGAGGGTTATTTTTGAATCATTTTTGGAGAATGAAACTCCTCTTATTATATTTTTTGTAGAAATATTTTTTTTTTTAGTAATTAATGATCCAGGTTTATTGTTAAAAGAAGAACGAACTTCGATGTCAACTCTATTTAGTCTAGCATCTTGTATAGAATGTGGTTGCATTACTTTTGCACCTAATGACGACATTTCAAGCATTTCTTCATAAGATATTTGTTTTATTTGTTTTGCTTTTGGTGCGAGTTTTGGGTCAGTTGAAAAAACTCCATCAACGTCAGTATAAATTATACATTTTTCAGCTTTAAAAAACTTTGCAACCATAATAGCACTGGCATCAGATCCACCTCTACCAATGGTAGTTATACGGTTTTCAGAATTTATTCCCTGAAAACCAGCCAATACTGGAATACCTCCTTTTTTTAAATATTTAGTAATATTATTCTTATTAATATTCACTATTCTTGAATAAGAATATTTTCCAGCAGTTAATATTGGTACTTGCCAAGCAAGCCACGATCTAGACAAATATCCCTCTTCATTAAGTCTACCAGCTATTAATGAACATGAAATTTGTTCTCCAGCAGCTACAACTGAATCATATTCTGATGGTGTGAAATTATTAGATATTTGTCTAGTTAGTTTTACTAACTTGTTCGTTTCTCCACTCATTGCTGAGGATATAACGATAACTTTATATTTTTTTTTTATATGGCTAATGATGATCCTTGCGACATTTTTAATTCTAGAAATAGAACCTACAGATGTACCACCAAATTTTAAGACTACAATTTTCATTGTTATTTTCTATATTATCTTTTATTAAAAAATATTATTAAATTTAAAAGAAAATTTATGGCTAATAACACAATAAATAAAGAAGAAATAGATAAATTTAGTAGAATGTCAGAAGAATGGTGGGATCCAGATGGCAAATTTAAGCCATTACATAAGTTTAATCCAATTAGAATAGAATATATTAAGAATAACGTAATCAAAGAGTTTAAAATAAAAAAAAAAACAAAACCATTTTCTAACTTAGAGATATTAGATATAGGATGTGGAGGTGGTTTACTCACTGAACCAATGCATCGATTGGGTGGAAAATTAACTGGAATAGATGCTTCCGGAAAAAATATAAATATAGCGAAAATACATGCAAAAAAGAAAGGTTTAAAAATTAATTATATATGTTCTTCACCTGAAAACATGAAACCGAAAAAAAAATATGATGTAATCTTGAATATGGAAGTTGTTGAACACGTAAATGATTTAGATTTTTTTATAAATACGAGTTCAAAACTTTTAAAGAAAAATGGCATAATGTTTATTGCAACATTAAATAAAACTCTTAAATCCTACTTATTTGCAATTGTTGGAGCTGAGTATATCCTAAATTGGCTGCCAGTAGGAACTCATGATTGGTTCAAGTTTGTTGAGCCAACAAAATTACAAAATATTTGTAAGAAAAATAACTTAAAATTATCTGAGATAGATGGGTTAAATTACAATTTATTTTTTGATAAATGGCAAAAAAGTAAAAATACTGATGTGAACTACATAAGTATTTTTAAAAAAATTTAGTTTTCTTGATCTTTAAACCAAGGTATGTAAGCAGTCTCAATTCCTTCCTCTTTTAATTCTTTAATATCCTCAGCAGAAGCGTTTCCATAAATACCTTTTTTTGTTTTAGATTTTTTATTATCATAATGAATAGATCTAGCTTCATAAGCAAAGTTTTTTCCGACATAATCAAAATTTTTTTCTATATACTTTTGAAACTTTTGTATCTTGGATTTTACCTCATCTTTTTTTGCGATAGGAAACTGTGTTTTTGATTTTAAATTAGACGAAATTCTTGGGGACATAATTGATTTTTCTACATTTAAAGAATTGCATTTACTGCAATTAATAAGTCCCATTTTTTTTAGTTTTTCAAACTCTCTAGATGATGCAAACCAACTATCAAAAGTATTTTGGCACTTTTTACAATTTAACTTGTATTTAATCATGAAGATGAATTAGTAATCAAATCAAATTTTTCAATATCTTAAGATCTGTAGTCTGCATTAATTTCTATATATTTTTTTGTTAGATCCATGGTATAAGCTTCAAATTCCTTTTTTCCTGTGCCTATTTGGACGCAAATTTTAATTTCTAAAGACTTCATGTACTCAGAAACTTCACTTTCTTTGTAATTTGGTGAAATTTTTCCGTTTTCAATAATCTTATATGGTCCGATATTTATATTTAATTTATTCAAATTTATTTTCACTTTTGCTTTACCAACAGCCATGACTATTCTGCCCCAATTTGGATCCTCACCAGCTAATGCTGTTTTTACCAAAGGTGAATTTGAGATTGAAAAACAAATTTTTTTTGCATCTTCCTCATTTTTACATTTCTCTACTTTAACCACTACAAACTTAGAAGCTCCTTCTCCATCGGCCGCAACACTTTTGGCTAAGTTTTTAAGAACTGAGTTTAAAGACCTATCAAAGTCATCTAAAATTTTATCTTTATAGGAAGTTATTTTTTTATTTTTTGCAATTCCAGTTGAAAAGATGGTTACCATATCATTTGTACTTGTATCACCATCACAACTAATCGCATTAAAAGTATTTTCAATATTTTTTCTTAATAATTGTTTTAAAATACTGCTGCTAATTTTTGCATCAGTAAAAACAAATCCTAACGTAGTTGCCATATCTGGATGTATCATCCCTGATCCTTTTGCAATACCATAAATTTTAACAGGCGTGCCTGCTATTTTGCATTCTTCCATAGACAATTTTGGTCTCGTATCCGTTGTTAAAATACCCATAGCTGCCTTTATCCAAAGATATTTGTTCTGAACATATTTAATATTTTCTAATAACTTGGGAATTGAGTATATGATTTTTTTTTCAGGGAAATTTTCACCTATTGTGCCTGTTGACGCAAATAAAAGATTCTTCATTTTAATTTTTTTTGGATCTTCTTCATCGTTTAATTGTTTTTTTGACAATTGTTCAGATAACAACGAAGCTATATTATTAATTGATTTATAACCTTCTTTGCCAGTAAAAGCATTTGCATTTCTAGTATTTATTAAAAGTGCGAATATTTTCTCTTTTGAATTATTTAAATTCCATTTAATATTTTCAGATTTAATATTTGATTGCGTATAAACAGATGCATAATTTGCTCCTTTTCTAAAATAGAATATTACTAAATCATCTCTTTTTTTATTTTCATATAAATTTGCGGATACGGCAGAAATACCAATGCCATCTAAATGGTCCAGATCCTGGTAAAATCCAATAGAATTTGACTTAATTTGATAATTTTCTTTTTTAAAAAGCATATATGTTTAAATTTTAAATAATATGATTATATAAGATTTGTTGAAATAACAAATAATTCATATGCTTAATCCTATTAATCTAATATCTAAAATATTCAAATCTTCTAATCAAAAAGAATTGAATAATTTGGCGAAAATCGTTGCAAAAATTAATCTACTAGAGGAAGAAACTGCCAAACTTGATGATGATGATTTTATAAATAAGACTTTAGAGCTTAGGGAAAAATATAAAAAAGGAATAAAATTGAGCGAACTGCTTCCTGAGGCCTACTCACTTGTAAGGGAAGCATCTAAAAGAATTTACAACGAAAGGCATTTTGATGCCCAATTGATGGGGGGCATTGTTCTCAATAATAACAAAATTGCAGAAATGAAGACAGGAGAAGGTAAGACTCTTACTATAGCTCTTGCAGCATATTTAAACTCACTTGAAAATAAAGGAGTTCATGTAGTAACTGTTAATGATTATCTGGCAAAGAGAGATTCTGAAAATATGGGCAGAATTTATAAATTTCTAGGACTAACTTGTGGCTACATAAATTCAGGACAGACAGATGATGAAAGAAGGAAAAATTATTCTTGCGATATTACATATGCAACTAATAGTGAATTAGGATTTGATTACTTAAGAGACAACATGAAATTTTCCCAAGAAGATATGGTTCAAAGGGGACATAATTATGCAATTGTTGATGAGATTGACTCTTGTTTGATTGATGAAGCGAGAGTCCCGTTGATAATCTCAGGTCAAGCTGAAGATAAGACTGACCAATATGTAATTGTTAATAAATTAATTAAAAAGTTAAATAATGAAGATTTTGATATTGATGAAAAAGGCAGAAATATTTTACTAACAAATAGAGGCATAGATAGTGTCGAAAAAATATTCTCAGAAGTTGGAATATTAAAAAATAATAACTTTTACGATCCTGAAAATTTGTCTTTGGTACATTTAGTAAATCAATCTTTAAGGGCACATTATATTTTTTCAAATGGAAAGGATTATATTGTGAAAGATAAAGAAATAGTAATTATAGACGAACAAACAGGAAGACAAATGCCTGGTAGAAGGTTTGGTGACGGGTTACACCAAAGTCTAGAGGCTAAAGAAAATTTAAATATTCAATTTGAAAATCAAACCTTAGCTTCAATTACATATCAGAACTATTTCAAGCTTTATAATAAACTTTGTGGTTGTACTGGAACAGCTATTACTGAAGCTCAAGAATTTTTTGAGATATATAATTTAAGTGTAATAACTATTCCCACAAACAAAGAAATGATAAGGAAGGATTGGAATGACCAAATATATAGGACATTAAAAGAAAAAGATGAAGCTATAGTAAATCTAGTAAGCGAAAAACATCTACTCGGGCAGCCAATTTTAGTTTTTACAAGTAGTATTAATAAATCGGAACATTATTCTGAAATGTTTAAGAAAAAAAATATTAATCACATTGTTTTAAATGCAAAGAATCATGACAAAGAAGCACAAATAATTGCTGATGCTGGAGCAAAAGGATCTGTAATTATTACAACAAGTATATCTGGAAGAGGTGTGGATATAAAACTAGGCGGCAAAGATGCAGATCAAACGTTAAAGGATGAAGTTAAAAAATTAGGTGGTCTCTTAGTTGTAGGAACTGAGAGAATGGAGAGCAGAAGATCTGATTTACAAGGAAAAGGTAGATCTGGAAGACAGGGAGATGAGGGTAGTTCTATATTTTTTGTTAGTTTAGAGGACGACCTAATGAGAATTTTTGGATCTGAGTCAATGAACAATATACTTGAAAAACTTGGCCTTAAAGATGGAGAAAGCATAGATCACCCATGGATAAACAAAGCTTTAGAAAGAGCTCAACAAAAGGTCGAGGCAAGAAATTTTGATATTAGAAAATCTTTGCTAAAATTCGATGATGTTTTAAACGATCAAAGGCATGTAATTTTTTCCCAAAGGAAAAAAGTTATTGAGAGTTTGAATGCATATGAATTTGGGGATAGCTTTCTAAATCAAACAATAGAAGATTTAATAGAATATAAAAATAAAAATACAGATTTTGATAAAAAATTCTCATTAGTTCTTGGAGTATCTTTTGACAAACAAGAAATAGATAGTTTGAGGTCTTCTGATAATAAAAATTTAAAAGAAAAAATATTATCAAAATTCAAAGATAAAAGAGATGATAGAATTAAAATATTAGGAGAGGATCGTGCAAAAGATATCGAAAAAAGAATTTTTCTTCAATTAATAGATCAAAATTGGAAAATGCATATTCAATATTTAGAGCAGCTTAGACAAGTGATTGGGTTAAGATCCTATGGTCAAAGAGATCCTTTAATAGAATACAAAAAAGAAGCTTTTAATTTATTTGAAGAACTTTTAGACAAATTAAAAACACAATTTATTGGATTATTATTAAATATCAAAATTGTTTCAGATAACCTTATTCAAGAAAAAACAACGAATAAAATTGAAAATACCAAATGTTTATTAGTTGTAAAAAAAGGAGAAAAGATTCCAAGAAATGAGATTTGTCCAGCTACAAATAAAAAATATAAAAATTGCTGTGGAGCTTTATAAAGAATAAATTAGGGCAATTATTCCAATTATAGTAATTATAGACCCAATAATAATTTTTTTATTGTTTAAAAATTTCTTGAATATGATGCTCATATGATTTTCTTTTAAAGATAAACCTGAACTCTCGTCTGATTGACTAGAAAATCCACCTCCTCTTCCAATTTTTAAAAATTTATTTTTTCTTTGGTTTATTACTTCTTCAGGACTTAATTTTTCAAACTCATTTAAATTTTTTTCTATTGAAAAACGCATATTTTGTAAAATTTTTTCTCTATCTCTATGAGCTCCTCCTGTTGGTTCTTCTATAATTTCATCTACAATCTTTAAACTAAATAACTCTTTTGATGTAAGTTTCATAGCGGTTGCTGCTTCTAAAGTTTTTTTAGGATCTCTCCATAAAATCGTAGCACATCCCTCTGGAGATATTACTGAATAAATCGCATTTTCTAACATAATAACTTTACTTGCTGACGCTAAAGCTATTGCACCTCCAGATCCTCCTTCTCCAATTATTATAGATATATTTGGAACTTTTAGTTTCATACAGCTTTCTATCGATCTTGCTATTGCTTCAGCTTGACCCCTTTCTTCAGCACCTACTCCGGGATAAGCACCGGGGGTGTCTATAAACGTTATAATAGGAATTTTAAACTTATTTGCCAGTTCCATTAATCTTATACTTTTTCTGTAGCCCTCTGGTCTCATCATTCCAAAGTTTCTGTCTAATCTTTCATCTAAATTTTCTCCCTTTTCTTGGCCAATTACTAAAACTGATTGATTGTTAAACTTTGCAAAACCAGCTATGACTGACTTATCTTCACCATAGAACCTGTCCCCTGACAAAGAAATAAAATCAGAAAATAAGTTTTCTATAAAATATTTTGCCTTAGGACGATCCTCATGTCTTGCAACTTGAGTTATTTGCCAAGGATTTAGATTTGAATATATTTTTTCTAATTTTTCTTTAATTTTTTCTTCAAGGTTAGAAATTTCATTGGTATTTACCTCTGAAATTCCCTCGTTATTATATGGATCTTTAAGGTTATCTAATTGTGTTTCTAATTCTTTAACTTCAGTTTCAAAATTTAGATAATTTTTCATATTTTTAATATTTTATAAAATAAAGGCAATAAAGTGGCTCATTTTTACCAATTTACTATTATATAAAATTTTCTTAAAACAAACTACAAAAAGTTTTTTTATGTCAAAAAAATATATAAATGCTGACAATTTATCAATTTCAGAGGACCTGTATAAATTTATTAATAATGAGGCTATTCCTGGGACCAATATATCTAAAGATGAATTTTGGAAAGGACTAAGTAGTGTAACACATGAGCTTAATCCGAAAAATATTGAACTCTTAAGAGAAAGAAAAAAATTACAAATGGACATAGATAGATGGCATTTAGAAAATTATCAGAATGAATTTGATTTAAAAAAATATAAATCGTATTTAGAGGATATTGGATATATAAAAAAACAAGGGCCCAATTTTAGAATTAAAACAGAAAACATTGATCAAGAGGTTTCAAGTATCGCTGGTCCACAATTAGTTGTTCCTATAATGAATGCTAGATATGC
>CACIKJ010000018.1 GCA_902587215.1 uncultured Pelagibacteraceae bacterium
ACAGTAGATACCTGGGGTCATCTTGGTGGACACTTTGTGTTTTTACCAAAAAAATAATCAATGATAAGAAATATTTTTTATTGTTTCATTTTTTTATTTTACTCAACAACTTCATATTCAATTAATCTAAATAAAGTTTACAGTCTAAATACTGTATCTGCGGCAAAAATTGAAATAAATGATACCAATTTAGTTGACAAAGAAAACGCAGAAAAGCTGGTATCAATAAATAATTATTTCAAAAAATCTTTAGAAGAAGAGTCTAAAGCTATTCAAGAAAAAAATAAAAATAGAAAAAAACCAAAGTTCAAAGGTGGAGTTGAAATTTATGAAGATTATTCAAATAGCGTTGTATTTATAGGCAATAGAGTAAAAGGTAAAATGAAAACTGTTGGATCAGGTTTTGTAATAAATCACAATGGGCCTAAAATCATCACCAACTGGCACGTCATAGAAGGAGCAGACTCAATTCATGTATGGTTAAAACCAAGTGATGATGTTGATGAAAATTATTTAGTTGAAAAAGTTGACTCATTCACTGCTAAATTAATTAAAATTAATAAAAAAAAAGACCTCGCTATGATTGAAGTTTTAGGATTACCACTAAAAGCAAAACCAGTAAAATATGGTAGTTTTAAAAATATCAAGATAGGTGAAACGCTCTATGCTATTGGTCATCCCGAGGGACTTTTGTGGAGTTTAACCAGTGGAATGGTTAGCCAAAAAAGACCTAAGTATAAATGGCGTTACAAAACTTCATCACATTTTGCAAATGTAATTCAAACTCAAGCTCCAATAAACCCAGGTAATTCTGGAGGACCGCTGTTTGATAAAAGCAATAGATTAGTGGGTGTTAATACATTCACAGCTGAAGGTGAAAATTTGAATTTTGCAGTAGCAGTGGACGATTTACTTGAGTTTATTCAGGAGAAGGCAAAACCAATTAAAAAAACTAAAAATAAATATTTAAAGAAAAAAGATAAGGGAAATACTTGGATCAAAAAAAAGAAGAAAAAATCATCAGAGGGATCAATTGACCTTTCTAATGCTGAAGAAGCTGATCTAAATGAGAACGGAGTGATAGATACATGGCTTGTAGATAAAAATAAAAATGGAATTTATGAACTTGCATATAGTGATGTAGATGAAGATGGGATAATCGATCTTGCAGCAATAGATAAAAACGAAGATAAGAATTTTGAAGTTTTTTTAATTGATGAAGATCAAAACGGAGATCCAGAATATGCTGAAATTGACGAAAATGAAGATGGCATATCAGATGTTAAGGCTTATGATTATAATGAAGATGGAGAATGGGACAAATTTGAAAAAATCTAAATTATTTACTAAATGATAAAAAAATTGATACGTATAATTATTATTTCGATTTTGTTTTTTAATTTACAAATTAAATCAATAGCAAATGATTTAAGCGACTTTGAAATAGAAGGTTTTTCAATAAATCAAAATTTGACTGATTTTTTTGATGAAAGTGCAATAAAAGAAGAACTCAATTCAAATTTTGCTGTTTTTTATAAAAATGATAAATTTGCAGATATTACTGTTGGTGAAACGGCAGAACATCCTATGAGAAAGGATTTGGATATTTATAAAGAGGTGAGCATTACAATTAAACCGAAAGATAAGACATATAAAATTTATTCTGTTGGTGGGACAATAGTTTGTAAAACAAAAGATGAATGTAAAAAAACTCAAAAAGAAATTGTTACTGATCTTATAAATTATTTTGGTTCTGATGTTGAGCTTTATGAATGGAAAGATAAATACCAAGGTGATAAAACACGCAAATCAATGATTTATGGAAATGAATTCACTTTCAACCAGAGTGATGACACAATTAATGTAGATTTTTATAGTTTGGATAAAGATTATGCAGATAAAGAAAATTATTATAATCAATATTTAGTCATATCTGTTTCAGATTACGAATTTGATAAGTTTTTAAGAGATGAAGCTTATAACTAAATAATTTTACTTTTGATCAATTGTAAGTTTAATTTTTAAAATTTTATTCTCTAAATTATTAATAGCTTCATTAATTTCTTTTTTTTCTAACTTAGAAATTTCTTTTCCCTCATCACTTTTTGGATCCTCAGCTAATTTTACTAATTCTGTTAGTTTACCGTGTAGTATTGTAGATTTAACTAACATTTCATCTATATCATTTGTTTTATATGCTTCTGAAGTTTCTATTTTATTAGCGATTATATATTCATGTGCTATCAATAGACGAGGTGAGCTTCCTTTCTCAATACATTTAAGATCTAATTTTATAGAGTCATTATGATCAATTTGTTGTGGTAAATCGGGATTGCTACATTTTCTCAAATAAGAAGAGCTTTTACCAATTGCATCTTGAATATCTTTTTCACTTAGTATTTTAAGAATTTCCATTATGCCATTTTCTACAGAGGCTGTTTTTCTTATCTTGGCCATATAAATTTATATATATAATTCTTTATAATTTACATCTTAAAAATAAAAATTTAAATTAGAAAAATGAATTTAAAAAAAACAATAATAAATCTAATTTATTTATCATTATTTTTTCAAATCTTTTTTTTTGGAACAAATTCTTTAGCTGAAAAATGGAAATGTGATAACGAAATTATAGATTATATATACAATAATGATTTACGAAACTTTGAATATTTAGAAAATAGAAACGATAGTGGTATTTTCTTCAACTATCATTGGGATTCAAAAGAAAAAAAAATTATAATAAAAAGGGATAAAGATAATAATCCTATTATTAGATATTCGTTATTTAATTCAAAAGATTTTATTCCTGGAATTACTGCAATTAAAAAAATTAATAGTACTGATCTCTCAAAAATTTCTGATAAAAAAATTAATAATCTTACTTATTTAAGTGGCACAAACAATTTTGAACTATCTAATGGAAAAATAATATCTTTAGACTCTAAACCTTATAAATTAAATGATTTCAAATTATCTAGTTTTGAAATACTTAGTATTCAAAAAATTGATACTACAAAAGGTATTTTAGAAATGTCTTTTGATGCAAAATTTACTAATCAAAGAAATGATCTTAGTAAACTTATAAATTCAAGTAATCTTGAAACAGACGGTTATCACCCAATTTGTTTAGATATGCGTGATTTAAATGACTGGCCTTTACAGTACGTTGAGTTAGAAGAATTTATTTATGATGCTGATATCAGAGAGGGTATTAAAAATAAAGAAATAATTATAAAACCAGTTTTCCAAATTATTTATGATAATGGAAAAATCCGAAGCTTAAGATCGGAAAGTGGTGTAGGTTTTTTTAGACAGTCATTTGATTTTGACAAATTTCCATTTGATAAACAAAAATTGTTAATCAGAATAAAAACTGGATCAGGAAATTATCAAAATTATAATAATGAATCTGACAATGGAATAGGCTCTGTCACTTTTATTACTCCAGAAGAGGGTGCATATGTAAATTTAGAGAAATTTTTAAAACCAGAAATTAATAAACTAAAAGCCTGGAAAATTAAAGAAGATGGAATAAATATTGTAAGTAATATTATTTTTGATGAAAACTATTATGATATTTTTGAAAAAAAAATTATCACTAAATATGAAAATGTATTAGATATAGAGATTGAAATTCATAGAAATTTTCAACACTATTTATTAAAAATAATGCTTCCTGTTTTTTTAATTTTATGTGTTGCCTGGTATGTTCTTTGGATACCCACCGAAAAATATGAAGCAAGATTAAATACATCAATAATAGCTTTGCTTGCTTTAATCGCTTATAATTTTGTATTCCAAGATGATATTCCAAAGTTAGAATATTTAACTGATTTAGATTGGTTTATCCTTCTATCATACATCTTTTGTTGTATACCTGTATTTTTAAGTATTGGATTTAGTAAATTTGTTTCAAAAAATCAAAGAATGGTTATGAAGATTAATAAATTAATCAGATATTGGGGAGGTCTCATGTATATATTAATTACATTTCAAATTTTTTATTCTTATTAAAAAATGAAAAACCCCAATAGCCCTTGTATATTTTGTAATGTCAGAAAAGAAGAACTTATATTTGAAAATGAATTAGCCTATTCATCAACAGATAGTTATCCTGTCTCAAAATTTCATAGTCTTATAGTTCCCAAAAGACATGTTCAGGATTATTTTGAATTAAGTGCTGAAGAAGTTAAGGCTTGTCATGAGTTAATTTTAATAACTAAAGAGAAGATTTTAAAAGAAGATATAACAGTCAAAGGTTTTAATATTGGCACCAATTCTGGAAAAACAGCCGGTCAATCAATAATGCATTGTCATATTCATTTGATTCCTAGAAGAGAGGGAGATGTTGATAATCCACAAGGAGGAGTTAGATCAGTGATCCCCTTAAAACAACATTATACTAGAAAATAATAAAATAAATTCCATTAGATGGTACGAATATACCTAATTTACCTTATTGATTATTTATTTTAACTGTACTAGAAGCTCAGAAAGGGGAAAATGATATCAACAAATCCATTCGCAATATTAGCAGAAACAGTACCTTCGATTGGTATGCAAATCTTTGCTTTGGCAATGGTTGCTTTAGCAGGCGGAGGAACAATACTAGATATAATTCATAAAAAGAATGTTAAATATTTTTTTAATAATGCAAAGAAAGCAAAGTTATCTGCAACAAAAAATTTAAGCAGTGGTGAAAAAATTTCTGTTGTAACCAAAACAATTGCTCATGATATTTTAACAACTGCGGAATTAGGCGCTACTCAAAGAAGAATAGCTCATGTTATGGGTATGTACGGAACAGTATTATTTTGGATTGGTTCTGCAGTAATGATATTTAAGTACTCATCTCCTGGAATAAGTACACCATCTGTTTGGCCAATTATTTGGCATGTTGGAGCTATCATGACTGTTATAGGCGGAGGATGGTTCTGGTTATTTTTAAGAGTAGATGTTTCTGCGGAGGCTAATTCAGTATTTAGAATCGTTTTAGCTGATTTATTTGTTTTAGCTCTTGTTGCGGCTTCAGCAATGGGATTAATTTGGTCATATTTGCAATCATCAGGAATTAATGGTTGGGATACTTTATTTCTAGTACTATTCGCTGTGGCAAATATAATTTTGTTTGGTGGAGTTTATTGGTCTAAGTTTGCTCATATGTTTTATAAACCAGGAGCAGCAATACAAAAAAATTTAGCAAAAGCAGACGGGTCAAATGATGATTTACCTATGCCTGCAGATGCACCAGAGGATTTTGGTTTAGGAATTTCAAGAGAAAAACCTAAGCACTATTAGAAAGGAAAATAATTATGTCTACATTTGTATATATGACAAGATGTGATGGATGTGGTCACTGTGTTGACATATGTCCTTCTGATATTATGCATATCGATAAAACAATTCGAAGAGCAGTTAATATTGAACCTAATTTTTGTTGGGAGTGTTACTCATGTGTAAAAGCATGTCCACAACAAGCTATTGATGTCAGAGGGTATGCTGACTTTGCTCCTATGGGACATAAAGTTAGAGTTTTAAGAGAAGAAAAAAAAGGAACCATTTCTTGGAAGATCAAATTTAGAAATGGAACCGTAAAAGACTTTGTATCTCCAATTACAACAAAACCTTGGGGCAAACATATTCCAAAACTGGCAGAAGCAGATAATCCTAACCAAGGAGATATGCAGTCACAAATTTTATATAATGAACCTCATGGCTTAAATACTGAAAAAGATTTGCCTGCAATTAACAAAAGTTCATTTAAAAAAGGTGTTTATTATTAATGCCAAAGAATAAAACAGTATTTGAAGATTGCGATATCCTGGTTGTTGGTGGAGGAATGGCCGGCACTGGTGCAACATTTGAGTCAAGGTATTGGGGAAGAGATCTTAAAATTATTTGTGTTGAAAAAGCTAATATAGATAGAAGTGGTGCTGTTGCTCAAGGTTTATACGCAATAAATTGTTACATGGGAATGCAGTGGGGAGAAAATATGCCAGAGGACCATGTAAGATACGCAAGAAATGATTTAATGGGTTTAGTTAGAGAAGACCTTGGTTATGACATGGCAAGACATGTCGACTCTACAGTTCATATGTTTGATGAATGGGGTTTGCCAATGATGAGAAACAAAGAAACAGGAAGATATCAAAGAGAAGGAAAATGGCAGATCATGATCCACGGTGAAAGCTATAAACCAATCGTAGCTGAAGCAGCAAAAAAATCTGCAAATAAAATATACAATAGAATTATGATTACTCATCTTTTAAAAGATGAGAGTAACCCAAATAGAATTGCTGGTGCAGTTGGATTTAATATGAGAACAGGTGACTATCATGTTTTTAAAGCTAAAGCAGTTATAGTTGCTGCTGGAGGAGCTTCTCATATATTTAAGCCAAGAGCAGTAGGTGAGGGAATGGGTAGAACTTGGTATGCACCATGGAGCAATGGTTCAGCTTATGCTTTACCAATTGCTGCGGGGGCAAAGATGACCCAAATGGAAAATAGAATTGTACTTTGCAGATTTAAGGATGGATATGGACCAGTTGGTGCATATTTTTTGCATTTAAAAACCTACACCCAAAATGCAAATGGTGAAAATTATGAGAAGAAATGGTATGACCATACCAAAAAAATGGTAGGTGAATATATTGATCATCATCCAACGCCAACCTGTCTAAGAAATCATGCATTTATTCAAGAAGTAGCTGCAGGCGGTGGACCAATTCATATGGTAACAAAAGAGGCTTTCCAAGACCCCCATTTAGAGACAGTCGGTTGGGAAAACTTTTTAGGAATGACTGTAGGTCAAGCAGTTGTTTGGGCTTCACAAAATATTGATCCAAAATATACAAATCCCGAGTTAACAACTTCAGAACCTTATGTAATGGGATCCCATGCTACATGTTCAGGCGCTTGGGTAAGTGGACCTGAAGATATTGCTCCAGACGATTATTATTGGGGTTATAATAGAATGACTACAATTGATGGTTTATTTGGTGCTGGAGACACAGTAGGTGGTAGTGCACATAAATTTTCATCTGGATCATTTACAGAAGGCAGATTAGCCGCTAAAGCAGCTGTTAAGTATATAATGGACAAGAAAGCTAATGATATAAAGGTTTCAGATACTCAATACGAAAATTTAAGAGAAACTATTTATAAACCTCTAGAAAACTATCAAGTTGGTAGAAATGAAATTACTGCAGGTACAGTATCGCCAAGCTATTTATCTCCAATTCAGGGTTTACAAAGACTGCAAAAAATTATGGATGAATATTGTGGAGGTTTAACAAATAACTATATGACAAATGAAAACCTATTAAATAAAGGTCTTGAACAATTAGGAATGTTGCAAGAGGATTTAGAGCATGTAGGTGCAGAGGACTACCATCAATTAATGAGAGCGTGGGAACTTAAGCATAGGGCACTAACATCTCAATGTGTTACAGAGCATACATTATTCAGAAAAGAAACAAGATGGCCAGGGTATTATTATAGGGGGGATCATATGAAACTTGATGATGAAAATTGGCATTGTTTAACAGTTTCTCAAAGAGACCCAGAAACAGGCAAATTTACTATGGAGAAGAAGCCTGTTTATCATATAGTAGACGAAGAAAAGAAAAAAACCGCTTAAAAAAATAAAATAGTTATGAGCCTCATTAAGAAAACAGACGAGGAAATCATTAAAATTGCCACTCCTTTGTGGGATGAATTGGTTAAAGCTTCAAACAGGAGGGATTATAGTGGTTTTACAAAGAATTTTTCAGCACAAATGCTTTATGGAGCTAATGAAGTTGAAATTGGAAAACAATGGGCAAGCAACAAGCTTTTGACAAACCTCTCAGATGATAGAGAGGCCTTGGGGTGCCTAAGAAGAGATTTATACGTCACGGTTCTGTTTAAACAAAAGAGCAATACTATGAAGGGAGATTATTTGGGTCGCTTGGTGCTTGGAGAAGAGGACGGCGAAGTAAAAATTTTTGGAGCAACAATTTTTTAGCAAATTTTTAAAATAATACTTGCAAAGTTATAGGATTTTGTTAATTCGGAAATGTGGTCCAGTTTATTTTAAAAAATTCAAAAAAATTATCAAAATCAATACCAACCACTTTTTTTAATAATCATATCAAAGAAATTCTTTTTTTTGGACTTGGAATTTATTGGGCAGTAATTTTGTTTAGCACCTTCTTAAATATATAATACTATTTGACAATTATTGACCATAGGAGTACGAAGTAGTTAATAGTCTTATGGAATATTTTCTTCCAATTGCACAAGTTGAAATAAACATAGCATTCATATTTATATTGAGTTTATTTGTTGGAGTTCTCTCTGGGTTATTTGGAGTTGGTGGAGGATTTTTAATGACTCCATTTCTAATTTTTCTTGGAATTCCACCTGCTTATGCTGTTCCAAACGAAGCTAGTAATATTTTGGGTACATCAGTTTCAGGATCTACAACACACTATTTAAAGGGTACCTTAGATTATAAGATGGGATTTATGATTGTAATAGGTGGTATTTTTGGAACATTACTTGGTATTCTTACATTCTCTTATTTAAAAGATATTGGAAAGATAAACGAAGTAATTTCTTTAGCATACATGTATGTTTTAGCAATACTTGGAACATTTATGTTAATTCAAGGTGTTTCTGAAATTGATAAAGCTAGAAAAAAAATAATTGTTAGAAAAAAATTGCACCATCATTATTGGATACATGGACTTCCTTTTAGAATGAGATTTAAAAAATCAAAAGTCTATGAAAGTATTTTCACTCCAATAATTATAGGAATGATAGTTGGTTATATTGCTGCGATAATGGGAGTTGGAGGTGCCTTTATCTTAGTTCCTGCAATGATTTATATTATTGGAATGCCTACAAAATTAATACCAGGAACATCATTATTTGTGACGATATTTGTAAGTGCAATTGTAACTGTTTTGCACGCATTTAATTACGGAACAATAGATCTTGTATTGGTAACAATATTAATCTTAGGTTCGATCGTTGGTGTTCAGGTTGGACAAAAAATGGGTGAGAAAATTGATAGTTCTCAGTTTAAGACTATTTTAGCTGTATTAATTTTATGTATTGGTATTGCAATTGCATACGATACATTTATTAGAGAAGATACAATCATTGTTGCTGTAAATAATGGGGTTCAAAATCTTGGAGTTTTCGCTAAATTTATTTTAGAGTACTCAAAAGATCTACCAGTATTTTATGGATTAACATCAGTTGTACTTGCAATTGTTTTAGGAGTAGGAGCTGCAGGTGTTAGAAAATTAATATCTGATTGGAATAAAAAAAGACTAGTTAGACTTCAAACTGAAAAATAAATTAAGCGCTTCTATAAAGTTTAGTCATAACAAATTCTTTATGACCTAATGCTTCGGCACAAGTAAATCTTCCATTTGCAACTCTCATAGTTGCTTTAATTAATTCATCTCCAGCTTGATCTAAATTCATTTCTCTAGATAAAATTTTTGATACATCAACATCAATATGTTCTTTCATTTTAACTGCTGTTAAAGGATTTGCTGTTAATTTAATTACTGGTTCGATAGGATTTCCAATAATATTTCCTTGTCCTGTTGGAAATAGATGAATATTAAAACCTCCAGCAGCTTGAAGAGTTACACATTCTGCTGCAGCCGAAGATGTGTCCATAAAATAAAGCCCTGGACCTTTTGATGGTTCCTCTGCGGGTGTTAAAACATCAACAAATTGTCTTGATCCAATTTTTTGAAAATTACCAAAAGCTTTTTCCTCAATTGTTGTTAGTCCACCAGCTATATTTCCAGCTGTTGGTTGGCTTTCAGAAAGGTCATCTGTTGCCTCTTTTAATATAAAGTCGTTATAGTCACTCCATGTTTTCATAAACTTATCTTGAGCTTCTTTTGTTTTACCTCTTTTAGCACATACGCTTTCTGCACCAGTTAGTTCTGAAGTTTCTCCAAAACATAAATGAACTCCTAGTGGCTCTAATTTATCCATTAAGTTGCCAACTGTTGGGTTGGACGCAAGTCCTGATGTCGTATCAGACTCTCCACACTTAACAGAAATCCAAAGATCGCTTACTGGACACTCTTCTCTTTGTTTTTCTGAAGCCCATATTGAAAATTCTTGTGCTTTTTTTGAAGCTTTCATTATGGTTTCAATATCACCAGCTCCTTCAATACTAAAACCTTCAACTGGTTTTCCTGTTTTTGCTACTTCATCTACAATTCTTTTTGTCCATTTAGGTTCAATTCCGATAATAATTGCTGCTGCAACATTTGGATTTTTTGCAGTACCAATCATTGTTCTAAAATGTAACTCTAAATCTGCACCAAACTGAAGTCTTCCGTATGAATGTGGAAGTGCAATGGTTCCTTTAATATTATTTGCTACTGCTTCTGCACAAGCGTTTGAAATATCGTCAACTGGAAGAATAATTACGTGATTTCTGGTTCCAACTCTTCCATTTTCTCTTTTATAACCTAAAAAACTTTTTGGAATTTCCATCTACACTACCATTTCTTAGTTTTAACATTGTGAACATGAACATGCTCACCCTTTTTAATTGATTTAACTACTTTCCCAATATCATGACCATACTTAATTATAGTGTCACCTTCTTTTAAATCTGTTAATGCAAGCTTATGGCCAAGCGGAACTTCATTTTTAGCTTCTACTGTTGCTGAGCCATCGCCTTCCATAATCCAACAATTACATGTTTGATTTGGTGCGACTTTTTCAATTACAACAACACCAACGTTGTCTTTTTTATCATGTATAATAATATCTGTACTTGCCATTTTTGAAATTAAATATAGAAAAATAGCATTTGTAGAATAATTGCAAGAAAAATATTTAAAGGAAAATTTATGACTAAAATGACTACAGAAGAAGCATTTATAAAAGTTCTCCAATTCCACGGAATAGAACATGCTTTTGGAATTATTGGTTCAGCATTTATGCCAATTTCAGACTTATTTCCAAAAGCAGGTATAAAATTTTGGGATGTGGCTCATGAAACTAATGGTGGATTGATTGCGGATGGTTACACAAGAGCAACAGGAAAAATGTCAATGGTCATTGCACAGAACGGCCCAGGTATTACAGGATTAGTAACTCCAATTAAAACTGCATATTGGAATCATACACCTCTTCTTTTAGTGACACCTCAAGCAGCAAACAAAACAATGGGTCAAGGTGGTTTCCAAGAAGTTGAACAAATGAATTTATTCAAAGATATGGTTTGTTACCAAGAAGAAGTAAGAGATCCTTCAAGAATGGCAGAAGTATTAAATAGAGTAATTGAAAAAGCTCATAGAGGATCAGCTCCTGCACAAATAAATGTTCCAAGAGATTTTTGGACACAAGTAATTGATATAGAATTACCACCTATCGTAAGATTTGAAAGACAAGGCGGTGGAAAAGAAGCAA
>CACIKJ010000019.1 GCA_902587215.1 uncultured Pelagibacteraceae bacterium
GAATATGAAAAAAAATTTGGTTTCCCATTTATTATGGCTGTAAAAGGTAAAGACAAAATCGAAATATTAAATAATTTTAGACAAAGAATTAATAATGATGTAGAATTAGAATTCAAAGAAGCAAAAAGCCAAGTTAAAAAAATTGCTCTATTCCGAATAAATGAATTATTTACAAAATGAAAAAAATAAAATTTAAAGGTACTGTTAATTTAGCCGAAACAAAATTTGGTTCTAAAATTATTTACAAAACTGATGAGTTTTTCGGGGCAGCAAATAGAATTTTAAGTTCAGTTAAACCAGTTTTCAAAGAAGGAATTTATGACAAACATGGAAAATGGATGGATGGTTGGGAAACAAGAAGAAAAAGGGGAAATGGTCATGATTTTTTAATTATAAAACTAGGAAGACCTGGTAAAATATTCAATGTAGACATCGATACATCTTTTTTTTCTGGTAATCAGCCCTCTCAAGCTTCATTGGAGGCATGTTACTCAAAAAACAAACCTACAAAAAAAACAATTTGGGAAACTATTTTAAGTAAAAAGAAACTTGGTCCAAATAGAAACCATAATTTTAAGATAAATAATCGCTCAACATTTAATTTCATTAAGTTGAATATTTTTCCTGATGGTGGTGTTGCTCGAATAAGACTCAATGGAATTGTAGATTTAGATAAAATTAATCTTAGTGGAAAAAACGTAAATTTAAGCTCTATATTAAATGGATCTACAATTCTTGGTTGTAATAATGAACACTTTGGCAAAGCAGAGAATGTTCTTAGTCCTGGAACCGGAGTTAATATGGGCGATGGATGGGAAACTAGAAGAAGTAGAGGTAAAAATTTTGATTGGATAATTATTAAATTTGGTAAGCCTGGAATAATTAACAAACTAGAGATTGATACACATCATTTTAAAGGAAATTATCCAGACTCCCTTACAGTTCAATCAGCATTAATATTAAATAAACTTAACTTAAAAAAAATTTTTACTAATTCAAGGAATTGGAAGATTTTTTTGAAAAAAACAAAATTGAAACCTCATAAAAAACACTTATTTAAAAGTAATTCTAATGGAAAAAGTAAAGTGAACTGTTTAAAAATAAATATTTTTCCTGATGGTGGTATTTCTAGAATAAGAGCTTTTGGTAAAGTAGTAAAATGAAAATAAACGTAAAGCCTAAAAAAGTAAGTAAAAAAAACTTTAAAAAATTTGGACAGATAATTGATACAAGTAAAAAAAAGTATTTCAAAATTAACAATGGTTTTGCAAAAAGATATGATAATCTAGCAAAAATAGACACATCAATAAAGAGAGGTTCAACTATAGTGAGTATTTTTTCTGCAAGAAAAAGAAGTTTTCCGATGAAAATTGATATGATGGAGAAACATCCATTAGGAAGTCAGGCATTTGTGCCTATGGAAGAAACTTCATTTCTTGTTTTTGTTGCGCCGAAGGGTGAGAGACCTAATTTAAAAAAAATAGAATCATTTAGAATCCCAAAACAAACAGGAATCAATTTAAACCCAGGGATTTGGCATTTTCCACTAATTTCTACAAAAAATATGAATTTTTTGGTTATTGATAGAAAAGGCAAGGGAAACAACTTAATTATTCATAAATTTAAAAAAGAAAAAATATATCTTTCAAAATGAAAAATAAATATCCACGAAATATGTTAGGGTATGGTGCCAATCCTCCAAAAGTTAGATGGCCAAATGGTTCAAAAATAGCAGTTCAATTTGTACTTAACTACGAAGAAGGTGGAGAAAGTTCTGTTTTACACGGGGACAAATCTTCAGAGACTTTTTTATCTGAGATAATTGGAGCAAAAGCGATTAAGGGACGTCATATAAATATGGAATCACTTTATGAATATGGGTCAAGAGTTGGTTTTTGGAGAATACATAGATTATTTAAAAAATATGATCTTCCTTTAACAATATTTGGTGTTGGTATGGCACTAGAAAAAAATCTAGAAATTTGCAAAGAGATGAAAAAATCAAACTATGAAATTGCCTCTCACGGTTGGAGATGGATCGATTATCAAAATGTTTCTAAATCAATTGAAAAAAAACATATGCAAAAAGCAATTGGTTGTATAAGAAAAATTTTTGGCAATAGACCTGTTGGTTGGTACACTGGAAGATGTAGTAAAAATACACTAGACCTCGTATTCGAAGATGGAGGATTTCTTTACTGCAGTGACACTTACAGTGATGATCTTCCCTATTGGGAGACAAAAGGAAAAAAAAAACAATTAATGATACCTTATACACTTGATAACAATGATATGAGATTTCTTACAAATCAAGGTTTTAATTCTGGTGATCAATTTTTTAATTATTTAAAAGATAGCTTTGATACATTGTATGAAGAAGGAAACGATAATCCTAAAATGATGTCAATTGGTTTACATTGCAGAATAATTGGAAAACCTGGAAGAATACAGTCTTTAAAGAAATTTTTGGATTATATTACCTCTAAGGACAAAGTATGGATTTGCAAAAGAGAGGAGATTGCAAATCACTGGATAAATAATTATAACACATAAATCTATTTCATAGAGGCCTCTGAAACATAATAAGCAACTGCCTCGATTTCATCTTTTGAAAGTATGCCCAAATACGAAGGCATTACTCCAGCGCCATTAGTAACTGAAATAATTACTCTACCTATATCAGGTCTTATATCATTCAAATTTGGTCCGACGTTCGCAACTGAACCTGCATCATTAAGTGAGTGACAAGCACTACAATTCCCTGCATTTAAAAAAACTTCTTTTCCTAGAGCAAATTTTTCATCAGAATAAGAAATATTGAACATACATAGATTAATTAATAGGAAAAATGTTAGTATAATTTTCATAAATATGAACCTAATATTTAATTTATTCTTCGATTTATTTCAAAATTTATATTAAAACAATTGTTCATTATGAGAATTTATGACTGTTTCATGTATTTTGATGAGGAAATAGTTTTAGAAACTAGACTTAATTACCTTAATAAATATATAGATTACTTTGTTATAGTAGAATCAAAATACACACATAAAGGTGACAAAAGAAATTTAAAATTCAATATAAATAATTTTCCAAAATTTAAAGATAAAATCATTTATAAAGTTTATGAACAAATACCGAGTAAAGTCACAGAAATTTTAGAGAGAGATGACGAAAATACGAAATCTGGAAAATACATAATGAATGCCATTTACAGAGAAAATTCACAGAGAAATTATATATATGAAGGCATAAAAAATGCTGAGGCAGAAGATATAATTTTAATTTCTGATGTTGATGAGATTCCAAACTTATCTAAGATTAATTTAAATGAAATTGATGAAAAGATCATACTATTTAAACAAGATATGTTTTATTATAAATTTAATTTGAAATTACCTGAAACAGAATGGGTCGGTACAAAAGCTTGTAAAAAAAAATATTTAAAAAGTCCACAATGGCTTAGAAATATTAAAGATAGAAAATATTCTTTTTTAAGATTGGATGCTTATTTTTCAAATAATAAATACATTAGCGTAAAGATGATTGATGATGGTGGATGGCATTTTACAAATATAAAAAATGCAGAACAAATCGAGTATAAAATGAAATCATATTTACACCATAGAGAATATGATCTTGAGCAAATTAATTTGGATGATATAAAAAAAATAATGAGAAACAAACAAGCAATATATGATCTCGGAGCTGATAAAAGATTAAGCAAAATTGGAACTGGAAAAAAACTTGAAAAATGTGATTTAAATTCTTTACCAGAAGTGATTAAACTGAATTTAAAAAAATATAAAGAATGGTTAGACTAATATGAAAAAAGGATATTGGGTTAGTTTATATTATAAAGTCGAAAATCAAGAAAATTTAAAAAGATATGCAGAAACTGTTACACCAATTATAAAAAGTTTTGGTGGAGTTTCGTTAATTAGAGGTGGTGATCATAAAACATTTGAGGGTGATGATTTTATAAGGACAGTAGTTTGGGAATTTCCAAGTTATCAAAAAGCTCTAGAATGTAAAAATTCGAAAGAGTATAAGGCTGGTTGGGATATTGCTAAAAAAACAACAAAAAGACATATGCAAGTTGTTGAGGGATTTAATACTGAATAGGCTCAGGATCAATACTTCTCCATAGATACCAAGTTGCAACAGAACAGTAAGGTGTATATCTTTTCTTTAGTAAATTTACAAACTTTTCAGGTGGTAAATATTTTTTTTTATAATTTTTAGAAATTGCTCTTAAGAGACCAATATCTTGAATGGGCCAAATATTTGATCTGTTATAAGTAAATAACAGTATCATCTCAGCCGACCATCTTCCAATCTGTTTTAAATTAGACAAATAGATAATGGCTTCTTCGTCATTCATAGTTTTAATTAATTTAGGATTAAAAGACTTATTAAGCGTTTGCTTTGCCAAACTTTTAATTCCTAAAACTTTTTGTCGGCTTAAACCGCAACTCTTTAATTGATAAAAAGTCAAATTAGAGACAGTTCTTGCATCTATTTTATTATTGCATTTTTTTTTAAATTTAAAAAAGACAGAATTTGCTGCGGCTACACTGATTTGTTGGCCAATTATACTTTTACACAACGAAAAAAAAACATCTTTGCGTGATGTCAAATTTGCATCTGTATATTTCTTTATTAAATTTCTCATAATACTATCTTTTTTAGAAAGATATTTCTTAGCTTTATTCCAATAAGACGGTTTTTTACTCATGTCTTGTGATAGAAACTTGTTTTTTTAAATACATTTCTCTTCTAAAAATTATAAAAGATGAAATTATAACTAAGAAAGCGCCCATTAGTGTTTTTATTGTAGGAACTTCATTCCATATAAAATATCCAAAAATTATTGCGAATACTAAAGCTAAATATTTTAAAGGAGTTACTAGGCTAACCTCAGAATATTTATATGATTGTGTAAGCCATAAATTTGCTAATCCACCAAGAATTCCAATCATGGATAACAAAGACAAATCAATTAAACTTGGTATTTTCCAGCCCTGATAAAAAGTTAAAAAACTCAAAATCATTATTGAAAAAGAGAAGAAAAAACCAATTAACCATACAGGTTCTGTTGTAGATAATTTTCTAATCGCTATCGCAACATATGACAAACCTAAACAAAAAATTATTGGATATAAATAATAAATATTAAGTGAAGTGAGTCCTGGCTCAGAAATTATTATAACTCCTAAAAATCCCACAAGAACAGCCAGCCATCTATATAAACGAACTTTTTCATTTAACAAAAATATTGAAAAAATAGTTGTAAATATTGGTGCAGCAAAAGTAATGCTTACAACAGTTGCCAATGGAAGATTTCTTAGTGCGACAAATATAGAAATTAAAGCTATTAAACCCGCAAGACATCTCTTTAAATGAAGTAAGGGTCTATCAGTTTTATAAAAATCTATAAATCTTTCTTTAGGTATAAGAAACAATATAGGTATCATGCCACAAAAACCTCTGAAAAATAAAACTTGACCAACTGGGTAGTCATCAGACCACTTAACAATAACGTCCATTAAAGAGAATGCACATACTGATATAAACATGTAAAAAAAACCTAATTGATTTTTGGAAAGCATAATATTATCTTTAAATAAATATGAGGAATAATCAATGGAAATAGCTATTTTAGCACTGGGTTGTTTTTGGGGACCTGAAAAAAAATTTGGTAAAATAGAGGGTATTGTTGAAACAGAAGTAGGTTATTGTGGAGGGAAAATGTCTAACACAAGTTACAGAGAAGTATGCACAGGAGAAACAGAACATGCTGAGGTTGTTAAATTAACTTTTGATCCCAAAAAAATATCTTATGAGCAAATAATTGAATACTTTTTTCAATTTCACGATCCGACAACCTTAAATAGACAAGGGCCAGATATAGGAACACAGTATAGAAGTGAAATATTTTATAATAATGACGAACAGAAAATTATTTCGTTATCTATGATAGAGAAAATAAACAATAAATTTAATTCAAAAATTACTACAAAAGTTTCAGAAGTTAAAAATTATACAAAAGCAGAAAACTACCATCAAAAATATTTAGAAAAAAATAGATTTTAATGTCTATAGTGACTTCTAATTGGTTAATCAATAACTTAGATAAGGTAAAAATAATTGACAGTTCATGGCATTTACCTAACCAAAAAAGAGATGCAATTAAAGAATATTCTAATGAGCATATTATAAATTCAATTTTTTTTGATATAGATAAAAATTCAGACCAAGAAACAAACTTGCCTCATATGCTACCTTCAAAAGAAATTTGGGAAGATATAGTTTCTAATTTAGGAATATCGAATAACGATAATATAATTATTTATGATAATTCAGATTTAATTAGTTCTTGTAGGTGTTGGTATACTTTCAGATATTTTGGTCATAATCCAGCACTAGTTTCTGTATTAGATGGTGGATTAAAAAAATGGAAACTAGAAGGAAAACCTACTGTTAAATATGAAACTATTATTAATAAAAGTAGTTACAAGGCTACAATAAACAAAGAAATGGTAAAATCTAAAAATGAAATTGATAAAAACATAAAACTGAAAAATTTTAAATTAGTTGATGCAAGAAGTTACGAAAGATTTAAAGGTATAGTTCCCGAGATTAGGCCTAACGTAAAAAGTGGATCTATAGAAGGATCTAGCTGTATACCATTTTCTCGGATTATTAATAAAAATAATCATACTTTTAAAAATAAAGATGAACTAAATCAAATTTTTGAAGAAGTTATAAATACTGATGACAATAGTATTGTTTTTAGCTGTGGCTCAGGTATTACCGCATCAGTTTTAGCGCTTGCATATTCTCTCATTAACACTAAATATATCCCTACAATATACGATGGTTCATGGAGTGAATACGGATTAATTAAATGAAAAGATCAACAAAAATATTATCAATTGTAATAATTTTTTTTCTAATTATTGCTTCAGTAATAATTGCAAGAACAATGATTGGAAATCACTTCAAGAAAAAGTTCGGAAAAAGACCTCCTCCTGGGATAATGGTGACTGAAGTTATAGAAAATAGATTTTTTGAAAAAATAGAAACTTTTGGCACAGCTGTATCAAACAGAAACGACTCTTTCAGAATAAAAAAGGATGATCTTCTGGAAGAATTAGAGCTTAATAACTATGTTAATAAAGGAGATATTATAGTTAAATTAAAAAGTGGAAATATTATTGCTCCATTTAGTGGTGTTGTAGGATACACTGGTTTAACTGAAGACATATTTGTTTCCGACAAAACTATTATTATTACGCTAGATGATACCAAAGTAATTTACTCAGACATAAAAATTCCTGAAAATTATTCTTCTCTTCTTGAAAAAGGCTTGCCTATTGAGGCTAGGGTTTCTAGTTTTAAAAATAAAATTTTCATTGGCGAGATTGACTTTATTTCAAGCAGAATTAATGCTGATACTAGAAGTTTACTCACAAGAATAAAGGTTGATAATTCAAATTTAGAACTAATCTCTGGATCCCTTCTGGAAGTGAGTATCATGTTAAATATGAGAGATGCTTTAGCAGTACCAGATACAAGTATAATAATGGAAGGTGAAAAAGCTTTTGTTTATAAAGTATCTCCTGAAAATGTAGCTAACAAAGTAGAGGTTCAAATCGGCAATCGAAATGAAGGCAAAATAGAAATATTATCAGGACTTAACGAAGGTGATATAATAGTTGCTGAAGGGTTAAAAAAAGTATTTCCACGCGCAAAAATTAATCCGATTAAAGAAGGTGAAGAAAAAAGCATTTCTAATTGGAAAAAAAAAGAAGATAAAAATTAATTAAATGTTCATAACTGAAATTAGCATAAAGAGACCCGTTGTTTCATGGGTGATGTCTCTAATTCTTATAATATTTGGTTTATTTGTATTTTGGAAATTGCCTGTTAGAGAATTACCCGCTGGAATACAGCCTCCAGTGGTACAAGTTCAAGTAGATTACTCATCAGCGGCGGCACCAATAGTTGATCAAGAAGTTACACAGGTAATTGAAGATGTTATTGGAGGCGCAGAAGGGATTAAAAATATAGACTCAAAATCTCAAAATGGAAGAAGTACTATAAATGTAGAGTTTGATACAAGTATTGATCTAGATAATGCAGCTAATGATATTAGAGAAAGAGTTGCAAGAGTTGTTGATAATTTACCAAGTGAGTCCGATCCACCACAAATTTTAAAGAGAGCTGCAGGTTTCACTACAACAATGTGGCTTGCTCTTTCTTCCCCAACATGGAGTGACTTAGAGCTTGGGGATTATGCTGACAGATATTTAGTAGATACATTTTCTAGTGTAAAAAATGTTGGTAGAATTTTAGTAGGGGGCCTTAGAGAATTAAGCATTAGAGTATGGTTAGATCCAGTGAAATTAGCGGCTAATGATCTAACTGTACAAGAAGTAGAAAGAGCCTTAAGAGGAGAAAATATTAGACTTCCTGCAGGTACATTAGAAGCAGATAATATAGACCTAACCCTCAATCTAGATAAATCCTATAATAGTATTGAAACAATTGAGCAATTACCCATAAAAAAAATCTCTAACCGTACAATTATTCTTTCAGATGTTGCAAATATTGAATTTGGACCTGTTTCAGAAAAAACATTATTTAAAGCACAAAGGAAAGATCAATTAAATTTAAAAACAGTGGGTATTGGAATATATGCTAAAAGTGGAGCATCTACTGTGGAACTCTCTAAGGAAATTAAAAAAAAAATTAAGGAAGTTAAAAAAACGTTACCTGATGGTTTAGATCTTGAAATAGCATTTAATAGAGCAACATACGTAGGAGCAGCAATAAATGAAGTCTACAAAACACTTATAATTGCCTTTGTATTAGTAGTTTTAATTATTTATTTATTTCTAGGAAATTTAAAAGCGGTAATCGTTCCTGCAATTGCTTTGCCTGTTAGTTTAGTTGCTTCATTTTTAGGGATTTATGTTTTTGGCCTGTCAATAAATATATTTGTGTTATTAAGTTTTATTTTAGCAATCGGAATAATTACTGATGATTCTGTTATAATGACAGATGCTATATATCGAAGAATAGAGAATGGCGAAACGCCATTAGTCGCAGCATACAAAGGATCTAAACAAATCACATTTGCAATTATAGCCACAACTTTAATTTTGATTGCTGTTTTTTTGCCTCTAATTTTTATAGAGGGTATATCAGGAACTTTATTTAGAGAAACGGCAATAGCTCTTTCTTTTTCAATAGTGGTCTCTTCATTTGTTGCTTTAACATTATCGCCAATGCTTGGAAGTAAATTCTTAACAAAAAAAACAAATAAAAATTTTATAATCAAAAAGTTTGAGAGTTTATTTTTAAACTTTTCAAAGTTTTATCAAGAGACGTTGGCTATAACTTTAAATAAAACCAAAACTATAACTTTTTTTATTATTTTTGTTCTAATTTCTTCGGTATTACTTTTCAATTTTTCAAAAAAAGAATTATTACCCTTGGAGGATAGAGGGGCATATCTAATAATTGGGTTCACAGATGAAGGTAGTTCATTTGAATATACTGAAGAAAAGGCTCAAATTATAGAACAGAGACTAATTCCACTTCTTCAAGCGGAAGATAGTCCTTACCAAAGATTTATAATGAGAGTTCCTGGATTTGGTAGTTCTGCAAATTCTTTTAACAGCTTTATAATTATTGCGTTACTAGATCACTGGAAAAATAGAAATCAAGATTCCCAAACCGTGATGCGGCAAGCAATTGGAAAAATAGTTACAGTGCCACAAGCAGTTGCTTTTCCAATTTCTCCCCAGTCAATTAGAGTTTCAAGCTATAATAAGCCAGTTCAAATGGTCATATATGGAACTACTTATGAGGAACTTGAAAAAATCCAAACAGAAGTAATTGGGAATTTAAGAAGAAATACAAACTTATCTAGAATTGAGTCTGACTACTCCAGAAACAAACCAGAGGTAAAACTTGTAATAAATAAAAATAAAGCAAAGGACCTTGGTGTCTCAACTGAAGCAATTGGAAGAACTTTAGAAACATTATATGGAGGAAAAAGAGTTACAACATTTAACAAGTTAGGAAAAGAATACCCAATTATACTTCAGCAGTATTTATCTGATAGAAGGAATAAAGAGGGAATATCAAAAATATTTGTAAGATCTGATACAAATGGAAAATTAGTTTCATTAGTAAACTTAGTAGATTTTAAAGAAGAAGGAACCGCGAAAGAACTTTCTAGGTATAATAGACAAAGAGCTGTGACTATTTCTGCAAATATATCAGAAAATTATTCCTTACCGGAGGCAATAAAATATTTGGAAAATACTATGGAGAAAGTGGCACCACAAAATCAAATTACATGGAAGGGAAAATCTGAAGAAGTAAAAGAAACAAGTAATGAATTATTTATTATTTTTGCACTTGCACTTTTAACAGCGTATTTAGTAATGGCGGCAACATTTAATTCTTTTATTCACCCTTTTATTATTGTTTTAACTGTTCCATTAGCAATATTAGGTGGATTGATTTTTATTTTATTTTTAAACAGTTCAATAAATATATTCTCACAAATAGCCTTAATTATTTTGATAGGCATATCTACAAAAAATAGTATCTTAATTGTAGATTATGCTAATCAAATAAGGACAACAGGTAAAAATATTGAAGCTGCAATCAAAGAGGCATGCAATATAAGATTTAGACCAATTATAATGACTTCTTTAAGTACTATGATTGCAATGTTGCCCCTTGTGATTGGAAACTTTGGGCCTGGTGCTGGTGAAGGGTCAAGGCTAGCTGTAGGTTCAACAATTCTTGGCGGTATGATTATATCAACATTTTTTACTCTATATGTCACCCCAACAATGTATTTAGCTTTAGCTAAAAATACTAAAAGAATAGATGCTGTTGATATTGAGCTTAAAAAAGAGCTTCGTTAAAATATAATATACTTATTTCTATTTAAACTTTTTTTACAATCGAAGAGTTGTTTTCTATATTTATTTGTTTGTTGTTCTACTCTTTTTGCCAAAGAGATAACTTTTGTATTTTTTTTATAATTTTTATAATTTCCCCATCCCTCATGATAAGCAATATATTGCCTAAAGGAATCTTTCTTTGAAATTTTTAATATTTTTTCAGTTTT
>CACIKJ010000020.1 GCA_902587215.1 uncultured Pelagibacteraceae bacterium
TCATTTGATCAATTCAAAAATTTTGAAGAAAGAGGAGAATATTTCAACAAACTAGTGAAAAAAATAATTTTAAATAATCAGATATGATTAATAAATTTGGCATATATAATAATTATTATAGTTGGTGGAAAAATATTGATAAAACTATATTAATATTAGTGGTATCTTTTTTTATTGCTGGTCTATTTTTTTCATTAGCCTCAACATCTTTAATTGCATCTGATCGATTAAATACCAATTCTTATTATTTTTTTGTCAAACATCTATCATTTATATTATTAGGTTTATTAATAATGTTTATATTTTCACTAATAAAAGAAGAATTTTTAATAAAAGTTTCAATCATTTTTTTTGTAATTTCTTTATTTTTATTATTTTTAGTACCATTTATTGGTGCAGAAGTTAAAGGTTCAAAAAGATGGTTGGACCTACCATTTTTGCCAAGATTCCAACCTGTGGAGTTAATAAAACCTTTTTATATAGTGATACTTGCATCCTTGCTAAATTTTCAAAAATACAACTTGTATTTTAAATATTTTTTAAGCTTATTATTAGTAGTTCCGATAGTTTTACTTTTAATATCTCAGCCTGATCTAGGACAATCTATGTTAATCATTTTAACGTGGTTAGCCTTAATTTTTGTTTCTGGAATAAATTTGGTAATTTTTTTTGGATTATTCGGTTTTTTTATAACAATTATTTTTTACTTAATTTTCTTCGTAGATAAATTTAATTATATTAAAATAAGAATAACCTCTTTTTTAGATAGCTCTTCAAATAGTTACTCTCAGGCAGAAAAAGCATCAGAGGCAATAATTAGCGGGGGTTTTTTTGGAAAAGGTATTGGTGAAGGAACCCTAAATTCAAAGATTCCTGAAGCTCATACAGATTTTATTATATCAGTTATTTCAGAGGAATTTGGAATAATAATAATCCTTTTAATAATGTTGGCATTCATATTTTTTGGTTATAACGTTTTTAAAAAAATTAGAGATATAAATGATAATGTATTTAAGATGATACTTACTGGCTTGATATCATTATTACTGATACAGGCCTTTGTTCATGTTGGTGTTAATTTGAGGGTTTTACCAACCACAGGTATGACATTGCCTTTCTTAAGTTATGGAGGTTCATCAATAATAAGCATATCCATAATTTCAGGAATTATTTTAAATCTAACCAAAAGAAGAGTTACTAATTGAAAAAAATTTTGATCACAACTGGAGGCTCTGGTGGACATGTTGTACCTGCTTTGAACTTATATGAACATTTACGGAAAGAATATAATGTAAAAATTTATACCGATATAAGAGGAGCAAAATACTTTCCAAAAGAGATAGATAAAACAATTTTCGATGTAAAACAATTTTCAGGAAAATATCTATTTCCATTTAAACTTATATTTTTATTTATTTCTTTTATTAAATCTGTGCATCACTTTAAAAAAAATCATTTTGATTTTGTATTTAGCACAGGAGGCTACATGTCATTGCCATTGGTTCTAGCAGCTAAAATATTTAATAAAAAAATATTTTTAATTGAACCAAATTCGATAATAGGAAGATCAAATAAATTTTTATTAAAATTCGCTAGTAAGATTTTTTGTTATGATAAAAATTTAAGAGGTATTAATAAAAATTATGTTGATAAAATTATTGAAATACCACCACTTTTAAATAAATGTTTTTATGAAAAAAGTAATAAAATTAATTCAGATAACAAAATAATTAAAATACTAGTTTTAGGAGGAAGTCAAGCCTCTTTATTTTTTAGTAAAAATTTAAAAAGGGAAATAATACAACTGTCCTCGAAATATAACATAAATTTAATTCAACAAATATCTCCAGGTTTTAATATTGAAAAATACAAAAAAGATTACGAAAAAAATAATATAGAAAATAATTTATTTTTTTTTGAAGAAAATTTTTTGTGTAAAAAGCACAGTTTTGACCTAGCCATAACAAGGTCAGGGGCATCGTCATTAGCTGAACTTGCTCATTTAAATATACCATTTATTTCAATACCATTTCCTTACGCAACTGATAATCATCAATTTTTGAACGCAAAAAGATATGCCGATTTAAATTGTTGCTGGATATTAGAAGAAAAAAACTTTAATTCTGGTGATATAAGTAAAAAAATTATCGATATTATGAGTAATAAAACAGAATACTTAGAAAAGAAAAATAACCTAAAAAAAATAAATGAAAATATAAATTGGGAAAATATAAGTAAAAAAATAATAAATTATTTAAATGAAAATTAGTCTTGGAAAAAAAGAAATAATTCATTTCGTTGGTATTGGTGGTATAGGCATGAGTGGCCTTGCATTAATTATGAAAGATTTGGGATTTAATATAAAAGGTTCAGATCAACAAAGCAGTAAAAACATTGATAGACTTAAAAAGCACAAAATAAATATTCAAATTGGTCATAAAAAAAAAAATTTATCAAATGCTACAATTGTAGTCATTTCATCAGCAATTAAAAAAAATAATCCAGAGTTTTTAGAGGCGAAGAAAAAAAAAATTCCAATTTATAAGAGAGGTGAAATGTTAGCGAATATAGTTTCTCTTTATAAAAATGTTGTTGTAGCTGGTTCACACGGAAAAACAACAACAACGTCTATTGTTTCTACTATTTTCTCAAAGTCTAAACTTGATCCAACTACAATTAATGGAGGAGTAATAAACTCTATAGGTAACTCGGCCAAACTTGGAAAAGGCGAATGGTGCGTTTTAGAATCTGACGAATCTGATGGTAGTTTTTTACAGCTTCCATTTACTTACTCAATAATAACTAATATCGACGATGAACATCTTGAGCATTATGGATCAATTGAAAATTTAAAAAAAAGCTTTGTATCTTTTGCAGAAAAAACACCCTCATTTGGAAAAACTCTTTTTTGCTTAGATGACAAAAATAATCGATCAATTTTGAGTAAAATTAAAAATCAAAATATTATTACTTATGGTTTACATGAAAAATCAAATTTTAAAATCAAAAATATTAGTTTACAGACAAAATATTCTAAATTTGATATAGAGATTAACTTACCGAACCAAACTAAGAAAGTTATTAAATCTTTACAAATGCCTTTGATTGGCATCCATAATATTAAAAATTGTTGTGCATCTATTGCTGTAGCAGTTTTAATGGGCATTTCTGTAAGTTTGATTAAAAAAGCTATTTTAGAATTTAAGGGCGTTCAAAGAAGATTTAACTTTATATTTGAACACGAGAACACTATTTATTATGACGATTATGCCCATCATCCTACTGAAATATATGAACTTCTTAAGTCTACTAGAGATGTATACAAATCAAAAAAAATAATATCTATTTTTCAACCACATAGAATATCAAGATTAAACAAACTTAAAAAAAAATTTACAAAATGTTTTAAATATTCTGACCAGGTTATATTGTGTCCAATTTATCGAGCTGGAGAAAACCTTAAATTAAAATTTAAATATTATAATTTTGCAAAAGATATTATTAAAAATTCAAAAGTTGATTTAATAATGATAAACGATGAGAAAGAATTAGCAAAGTATGTTAAAAAAAATATTTATGGTAATATAATAGTGATTGGAATGGGTGCAGGTACCATATCTAATTGGATGAGAAATTTACCACAGTTAATTAAATGAAATTAGATGATTTAGAGAAAATAGAATTTTCTGACAATTCACGTTTAAATTTTGATTATGATTTATCCCGTATGAATTGGTTTAATATTGGAGGAAAATCAAAAATTTTCTTATTTGCAAATTCTTTAAGTGATTTGTCACTTTTCCTTAATAAATATAATCAAAGAGGCAAAATTTTTATTTTAGGAGCTGGATCAAATACACTATTTGATAATGATATTTTTGATGGAGTAATAATTAAACTTGGAAAGAATTTTAATAATATTTCTAAGCTAAAAGAGAATTTGATAATTTCCGGTAGTTCATGTTTGGATAAAAAAGTTTCAGAATTTGCCATGGAGTCCGGAATAGATGGTTTTGAGTTCTTATCATGTATTCCAGGTTCAATTGGAGGGGGAATTAGAATGAATGCCGGTTGTTATGGAAGTGAGATTAAAGACATTATTGTGTCAGTTCAAGCAATGGACTTTAATGGTAAAGTTTTAACCATACCAGCCTCTAAAATAAAATTTAAATATAGATCGACAGATTTACCTAAAGATTTGATTTTCTTGAGTGGAACTTTTCAAGGTAAAGTTTCAAAAAAAGACGTTATAAAAAAAAAAATTACTGAAATGAAAAATATGAAAGAGCTTACACAACCCCAAAGAGTAAAAACTGGTGGAAGTACATTCAAGAATCCTATTAAACAAACAAATAAAAAAGTTTGGGAATTAATAAGCGAGTCAATTAATATAAAGGAGGCTAATACAAAATTTGGAGATGCATTGATATCTGAAAAGCATTGCAATTTTTTAGTAAACAAACGAAAGGCCACTCCTGAGGATATGAAAAATCTTATAAATTTTATTAAAGAAAGTGTGTATAAGAAAACAGGAGTTAAGCTTGAATTAGAAATAATTTTAACTTCATCAAAATGAAAAAAAAAGTATTAATCCTAGCTGGCGGCTATTCAAAAGAAAGGGAAATTAGCATTAAGACAGCCAAAGCGGTATTTAAGCAAATCAAAAATGATTATAAATGTAAGATACTTGATCCATTAAATGGATTTATAAAAGAAATAAGAAAATTTAAACCAAATATAATATTTAATGCTTTACATGGGAGATACGGTGAAGATGGATATATTCAGTTGATCTTAGAAAATGAAAAAATTAAGTATACCCACTCTGGAGTAGAAGCCTCATCAATATGTATTAATAAGTTAATTTCAAAAAAAATATTTAATAAACATCGAATTCTTTCTCCAAAGTATTTAATTTATAAACCAGGTTTAAACAAAAATTATCGAAATATTTTTCAACAAGTTAACAAAGTTTTAAATTTTCCTGTGGTAATAAAACCAATTAATGAGGGATCTAGTGTAGGTGTTTTTATATGTGATAAGAAAAATTTTAATAGTAATTTAAACAAACTTAAAAACGAGAAAGAAATTTTAATTGAAGAATACATTCCAGGAAGAGAAGTACAGGTAGCAATTATGGGAGGTAAAAAATTAGGCGCAATTGAGCTTGTACCTAAAAGAAAATTTTATGACTATAAAGCTAAATACGATAAAAAGGCAAAAACAAAGCACATCCTTCCTGTTGATCTTCCAAAAGATAAATTAAAAGAAGTAGAAAATATAGCACTAAGAGCGCATAAGATTACTGGCTGCAAAGGAATTACGCGAAGTGACTTCAGATATAATAAAAACAAATTTTATTTATTAGAAATAAATACTCAGCCAGGATTGACAGAGCTTTCTTTAGTCCCAGAGATTGCAAAGTTTAAGGGTATATCTTTTTATAAACTTATTAAATGGATAATTAATGACGCCTCAATTAATAGATAAAGGTAAAATTTATTTTTACATTTTATTGTTATTAGTATTGTTAAGCATGCATAATAAAAACTCAATAAATTACATGAGCAATCTTTTCAAAGTTCAAAAAATTAAAGTAAACAGCGATTTAGATGAAAATTCAAATAAAGAAATAATTAATTCCTTAAATAATTTTTATAACAACAATATTCTTTTAATTAATGAGAAAGATATAAAGGAAACCTTAGATTCTTTTAATTTAATTGGTGAATATAACGTTAAAAAAGAATATCCATCATCGATATCGCTTAATTTAAAAAAAACAAATCTATTAGCATCCTTTATTGAGAATAATCAATTAATTTACTTAGGCGAAAATGGAAAAAAAATAAAAACAAAATTATATGAAAATAATTTACCAGTAATATTTGGAAAATTTAATATCGAGGAATTTCTAAATCTAAGACAAAAATTAATTTTAAATAACTTTGAAATAAATAATTTTAATAAATTTTATTGTTTTAAATCAAAAAGATGGGATTTATTATATAAAAATAAAGTTACAATTAAACTTCCAATAAATGATATTGACATATCTATTGAGCAACTAAAAAAATTAATTAAAGATCCAAATTTAATTAAAGTGAAAACTATAGATTTGAGAATTAAAGATAAAATAATTATTTCATGAATAATTCTGATGAACTATTTCCAATATTAGAACTTGGTTCAACATATGCGCGTTTAGGAATATTTAATAAACTTATTCTAAATACAGGCTCATACTTTGAGAAAAAAATTGACTTTACAAGAGATAATTTAAATGAAAGCCACAAAATTTTTAATTTAATTACAGATGCAGAAAAATATTCTGGAATGCATCTTAACGATCTAATACTTTTGATAGATTCATCTAGTATTCATTCTTTAGATTACACAATTCAAAAAAACTACGATAAAAAAATTATTACTCTGCAAGATATAAAATATTTAATTAACGAAAGTACAAATATAATTAAATTAAATAATAAAGAAAAAGAAATATTGCATACAATTAATTCAAAATTGATTTTCGATGATGATGAAGTTGAAAATTTTCAAAATATAACAAGTAAAGTTAATAAAGTTACATTAGAGCTGAAGTTTATAATGATAAATAAAAAATTATGTGACACTTTAAAAAATTTATTTTTTTCGAAACATATCTCTTTGAAAGAAATATTTTGCATAAGTTATATTAAATCATCAGGTTTAATTGAAAGACTAAATATTTCTGGATATAGCTCATTTATTGACATTGGGCACAAAAAAAGCAGTTTAACAATATTTAAAGATAATAAAATTTTATATTTAAACAATATATCTGTTGGTGGAGATCATATTACAAAAGACATTTCTAAAATTTTGAATATAGATTATAGAAAAGCTGAAGCTAAAAAAATTAAATTTTCAAAAAATAATATTGCTAAGGAAGATGAATTACTCAAGAATGTAATCAATGCAAGATTAGAAGAAATAATTGAATTATTATTTTTAAAGTGCCCTTTAATTAAAAATAATGTATTTAAATCTAATCTTAATCTTTACTTCATAGGAAATGGATCAAAAGTTCTTAATGAGAACCTCCTAAGCTTTGGAAGTGAATTTAATTTCATCAATGAAATGTCAATAATTGAAGAGGGTAAACAAGATGTTATTGAAAGTGCTATAAAATTTGTTTCACAAAACGAAAAAATGCAACCAAAAAAACCAATTATAAACCTTGAAAATAAGGGTTTTTTCGAAAAATTATTTGAATACTTCACTGGTAAATAGCAATTTTCTGTAACATAAGTTGTTTGTTTTTGAGAGATTAATTTTTGTATAAGTTCTCAATGTCAATTTTAAGTCAAAAAACAATTGCAAACAAAATAGTGTTTAACGGTGTTGGTCTTCATACCGGAAACAATGTACAATTAAATCTAATACCTGCCGCACCAAATACAGGAATAATATTTAAAAGAGTAGATCTTTTAAAAAATAATATAGTTTTACCTACCTTTGAAAATGTTTCCGATACTACTCTTTGCACTACAATATCGAATAATAATGGTGTTAAAATTTCAACGATAGAACATTTAATGGGAGCTTTATATGGAATTGGTATTGATAACTTAATTATTGAAATTAATTCTCAAGAATTACCTATTTTAGATGGATCTGCAAAAGTGTTTGTAGAAAAGATTTTGTCAACTGGAATTAAATCTTCATCTTCACCAATTAAGTTAATTAAAATAAATAAAAAAGTATCATATTCAGAAGGTTCTAAAAAAATTAGTATTGACCAATCAAAGGTTGCTTCAGAGATTGATTTTGAGATTGAGTATAAAAATAAAATTATACAAACCCAGAGAAATAAAATTAATATTTTTAATGATGATTTAAAAGATATCTTTGAGTCCAGAACATTTTGTTTATATGAAGATATTGAAAAACTTAAAAAAGCTGGTTTTGGTAAAGGTGGTAGTTTAGATAATGCAATTGTTGTAGGAGATAATAAAATTTTAAATGAGGATGGACTGAGAAACTCAAAAGAATTTGTTAATCATAAAATTCTAGATTGTATGGGAGATTTGTATTTATCTGGTTATAGAATTGTAGGTTCTTTGTATACCTCTCAAGGTGGCCATGGATTAACAAATAAGATACTAAGAAAACTTTTCTCTGACAAATCCAATTTTACTGTTATAGAAATCAAGGAAAAAACTTTACCATACCAAATTTTAGATAGATCTTATCTAAAATCTATCGCATAAAAATAGAAATTTTTTGTATTTTCTGCTAATAAATGCTTATGCGTCTTTCGACTTTAATCTTTGTTATATTTTATTTATTTTTGACTTCTTGTTCAAAAGAAGAACTTAAATCTGAAGTTATAGAAGAAAAAGAAATAAGTTTACAAATGATAGATGCATATGAAGAGGGTTTGATCGCTCTTGAAGACCAAGACGGTCTAACAGCTGCAAAAAAATTTAGTGAAGCAGAACTATTATTTCCTCAATCTAAGTGGGCTCCAAGAGCATCGTTGATGGCTGCTTATTCGTATTATAGTTATAATTATTACCAAGATGCAATATATGAACTTGAAAGATTTTTAAAAACATACCCTGACCATCCCAGTACGGATTACGCATACTATCTTTTAGGAATTTCATATTATGATCAAATAGTAGATGAAACGAAAGATTTAGGCGCAATAACAAAATCAAAAAGATATTTTGAATACATAATAAATAACTTTCCAAACACAGACTATGCAATTGACTCAAAATTTAAACTTGATTTAATTGAGGAGGTGTTGGCTTCTAAAGAAATGTATCTAGCTAGATACTATTTTGATAAACAAAAATGGATACCGTCAATCAATAGATTTAAAAATGTAGTTCAAAATTATAATGATTCTATATTTATCGAGGAAGCCTTGTACAGATTGGTTGAAATACACTATATCATAGGTTCAGAAGAGGAAGCTAAAAAATATGCATATTTGTTGGGTTACAACTATCAGTCAAGTGAATGGTATGAAAAATCATATAAAGTTTTTAATAAAAATTATAAAGCACCCAAGATCCAATTAAAAAATAATAAGAATAATAAGTCTTTAATTGAAAAGATTAAATCAAAAATATTTTAATGGAAGAAAAGTCCTCAATAAAAAAAATATACATAAATAAAATTAAAGAAATAAAAAAACATAACGAAATATATTTTTCTAAAAATAAATCCTTAATTACCGACAAAGAATATGATGAGTTAAAATATAGTATTTTAGAATTGGAAAAAAAATATAATTACCTAAATCATAAAGATTCTCCATCGAAAAATGTTGGTTTTAAACCTTCTAAAAATTTTCAAAAGCAAAAACATAAAGTTCCAATGCTGTCATTATCAAATATTTTTGACAAAGATGATCTTATTAATTTTGAAAAAAAAATAAAAAATTATTTAAAAATAGATGGGAATAAAACATTTGAATATAGTGTGGAACCAAAAATAGATGGCATTTCAGCATCTTTAACATATATAAATGGAAAATTAGAAACTGGATTATCGAGAGGAGACGGTATTGAGGGAGAAGTAATTACAGATAACCTAAAAACGATTAAAGATATACCTCACTTAATAAATTCTAAAAATTTTCCAAGAAACATAGAAATTCGAGGTGAAGTTTATATTAAAAAAAACGATTTTGAAAAATTAAAAGATAAATTTGCAAATCCTAGAAATGCTGCATCTGGTTCGTTAAGGCAGAAGGAGTCTTCTGCAACAAAAAAAATACCACTGAGGTTTATTGCGTATACATTTGGTTTATTTGAAAATAATAATTTTGAAAAACAATCAGAATTTTTAAAATCCTTAAAAATTTGGGGATTTAAAATAAGTGATTATAATAACGTAATTTCAAACATTGAAGACTTAATGAATAATCACCAAAATTTTGAAAAAAAAAGATTTGAATTAGATTACGATGTTGATGGTTTGGTATACAAAATTAACGATTTAAAACTACAAAATAGACTAGGATTTGTTGGAAACGCACCAAGATGGGCGGCCGCTCATAAATTTTCTGCAGCTTCTTCATTTTCAAAAATTTTAAATATTGAAATTCAAATTGGTAGAACAGGTGCACTTACCCCTGTTGCAAAAGTTGATCCAGTTAACATAGGGGGAGTTGTAGTATCAAATGCATCTTTACACAATGAAGATGAAATAAACAAAAAAGATATAAGAGTAGGCGATATAGTAAAAATTGAGAGAGCAGGAGATGTTATTCCACATGTGATATCTGTAGATTTTTCTAAAAGAAAATCAAAATTAGAGAAATATAAATTTCCAAATAAATGTCCATCATGTGGATCATCAGTTGAAAAAGAATATAATTATCAAACAAAAAAGTTTGATGCTGTAATAAGATGTTCCTCAGAGGGATTTGAATGTGAAAAAATATCCATAGAAAAGATAAAGCATTTTGTATCAAAGGATGCATTAAATATTGATGGACTTGGAAAAAAAGTTGTTGAGAAATTTTGGGAGAAGAACTTTATTCGTTATCCACAGGATATATTTACTTTAAATTATAAAAAGATTGAAAATTTAGACGGATGGGGTCAGCAGTCAATTGCAAATTTAAAATATTCAATAGAAAAATCTAAAAATTTAACACTAAATAAATTTATTTTTTCACTAGGAATAAGGCACATTGGACAAGAAAATGCTAAGTTAATAGCAAAACATTTACAGAAAAAAGAAAATTTTGCAAAAATTGATAAAAACTACAATTTTGACTCATTTGCTAACATTGATGGTATCGGAGAAACTCAAATATCTTCGTTGAAAAAATTTTTTTCACTTAAGGAAAATTTAAAAGTAGTGAAATATTTATTAAAATATCTTTATATACAAAACGAAAAGAATAATAACTCAGGAAAGTTGAGAAATTTAAGTTTTTTAATAACTGGAAAACTAGATAATATGAGTAGAGCAGAGGCCAAGGTT
>CACIKJ010000021.1 GCA_902587215.1 uncultured Pelagibacteraceae bacterium
TAGTGATTATTTTGATAAATTAGTTATTTTTTATAAAAATAATACTTTAAATTATTTTACAAAAGATATAGAAGAACTCAAAATTTAATTATGGCTGTACCAAAAAGAAAAACAACCCCGTCTAGAGCTGGAAAGAGAAGATCTCATATTAAAGTTTCAGCTAAAAACATAGTTGAAGATAAAAAATCTGGAGAATATAGATTATCTCACCATTTAGACTTGAAAACCGGATTTTATAAGGGTCGACAAGTATTAGATCCTAAAGAATAATATTTATATATGACTAAACCAGTTATTATTGCAGTAGATGCAATGGGTGGTGATAATTCACCAAACAAGGTTATAGCCGGTATCTCAGAATTTTTAAAACGTAACAAAAATGTTTTTTTCAGAATATTTGGAAAATCAAAAATAATAGAAAATGAAATTTCAAAATTTTCAATTAAAAAAGATTTTTTTGAAATTATAAATTGTGAAGAAATTGTTGAAAATAATGATACTCCATTGGTAGCTGCGAAAAAGAAAAATACAAGTATGTGGCAAGCTATTAATGATGTCAAAGAAAAAAATTCTAATGTCATAATATCAGCTGGTAATACAGGAGCATTATTCGTTATATCAAAACTAAATATGAAAATGATTGAAAATATAAGTAAGCCTGCATTGGCAGCCTTGTGGCCAAATAAAATTGATATGAACATAGTATTAGATTTAGGTGCCAATGTTGAGTGCGATGAAAAGAATTTTGAGGACTTTGCACTGATGGGGTCAGCATTACATAAAGCTTTGTTTCCATTAGATAATTCTAAAGTAGCCTTACTCAATATTGGCTCAGAGGAAATAAAAGGTCATGAAACAATAAAAAAGGCTTATCAATCAATGGAACATAAAAAAAATGATCTTTATGAATTCTGTGGATATATTGAGGGAAATCATATTATGGACGGTAATGTGAACGTCATTGTAACCGATGGTTTTACCGGTAATGTTGCACTTAAAACAGCCGAAGGAACTGCAAATTTTATTTCAATAGAACTTAAAAAAGCGTTGTCAACTGGAATAGTTGCAAAAATATCAAGTCTATTAAATATTAGTAATTTGAAACAGTTTAAAGACAGACTTGATCCAAGATTATATAATGGAGCTATTCTTTTAGGTTTAGAGTCTCCGGTAATTAAAAGCCATGGTTCTACAGATTTTATTGGATTTGCTAATTCTCTAGATGTTTGTGTTAAAACTGTAGATGGTGAATTAATTGATAAAATTAAAAAAAATATTACGATTTGATGAGACAAAATCTTACGAAAAAAGAATTAATTAACGCTGTATACATGCAAATTGGTTATTCTAAAAAATTAATTGAAAATATTTTTGAAGATATGTTTGAAATTCTTTTAGTAAGTTTAAAAGAAAAGGGTAAAGTTAAAATATCTAATTTTGGTACTTTTGAATTAAGGCATAAAAAATCTAGAATTGGACGAAATCCTAAAACTAAAAAAGAAACAATTATCTCCGAAAGGAATGTAATTTTATTTAAGCCATCAAAATTTTTAAAAAATAAAATAAATAATGTCAATTAAGTCTCATAGCGCATATAAAACAATAGGTGAGGTGGTTGATATTATAAATAAAGCAGATCCACAAAATGTTAAAATTAATGCACATACTTTGAGATATTGGGAAAAACAATTCACAAAATTAAAACCAAAGATTTTTAACAATAAAAGGAGATATTATGATTTTGACTCTATTGAAATACTTAAATTTATTAAATTCCTTTTAAAATCAGAAGGTATGACTATTGAAGGTGTTAAAAAGCATTTAAATCAGAATAAATCAAATCTTGACGATTCTGTATTTAACTCTATAAGAGCAAAATATTTAAAAAACAAACTTGTTGATTTAAAAACAATTATAGAAGAACTAAAAAAATAATATGGCAAAGAAAACATTTATAAAAGTAAGGATGGTTCCTGAAAGTAAACCAGATAGTCCATATTTCTATTATCTTAAGAAACCTGCCGGAGGTGAAAAAGCGAAGATTAAATTATCTGCTAGAAAATACAATCCAAGCACAAGAAAACACGAATTATTTATAGAAAAAAAACTTCCACCTCATAGTAAATAATTATTTTTTATTAAAATTTCTCTTTTCGTAATCTATGTAAGCTCTAATCATATTTATCCAAATTCTTCTAGTTATTTTCGGATCGATATTATTATTAATTGATTTTTTTTTAATTTGGCTAAGTATCAATCTAATCCTTTTGTTATCAATAATTTGATTTTTATATTCTTTTAGTTGTAAAACTTGTTTTACTATAGATGTTCTTTTTTTGATTATTTTAATTAAGGAATCATCTAATTTATCTAGTTTTTTTCTAAGTTTTATAAGTTTATTGTATTTATCAGGCGACATTTAATAAATTGGAATTCTTTATAATTATTATATTTATCCAAATATGTACATAGAAAATAACGTTATAAAAAATCAAATATCCACATGGCTTATCTTTATGTTTAGTTTGGTTGCCTTGATGATTATTGTTGGCGGCCTGACTAGATTAACAGATTCAGGCCTGTCTATTACAGAATGGGAATTATTTAGTGGAATTTTTCCTCCTTTTAATGAGCAAAGTTGGATTTTATATTTTGATCTATATAAAAAAATACCAGAATACAAAATTCAAAATTTTACAATGACAATTAATGAATTTAAAATTATTTTCTGGTGGGAGTGGGCTCATCGATTGTTAGGTAGAATAATAGGTATTACTTTTATAATACCTTTGATTTTTTTCACAGTAAAAATTGGTTTTAATAAATTAATTAATTTATATTTCATATTTATATTAATTTGTATTCAAGGATTCATTGGTTGGTATATGGTATCTAGTGGCTTAGTTAATCGTGTTGACGTAAGTCATTTCCGTTTATCATTACATTTAGTTATAGCATTTTTAATTTTATCAATGATTTTATGGAATTATTTTAAATTAAATATCAAAACAAATAATAGCAATAAGATTAATATTTTTTTTCCACTAACATTTTTAATATTAATATTTTTTCAGATAATAGTTGGTGCCTTTGTGTCTGGCATGGATGCTGGTTTGATTTATAATTCTTGGCCATTAATGGGAAACACTTACTTTCCTGACGATAATAAATTTTTAAATTTGTTCAATATTTCAGTTTTTAATGATGCTTCATTAGTTCAATTTATACATCGAAATTTAGCTTATTTAATAGTAATTTTTTATGTTTTAATTTTCATGAAAATTTATAAAAATAAAATTAAAAAATCTTTTTTTGCAATAAACAGTCTTGGGATAATTTTATTAATACAAATTATATTAGGAATCTTAACTCTACTTAACGGTGTTCAAATTGTACTAGCTTCCATGCATCAAATAAGTTCGATTTTTCTAGTAAGTGCCTCAATTTACTTTTTATTTGTAAATAATGATAAAAAATTATCTATTTGATGGGATAATTTTTTGTTATAAATTCTTTTAAAACCTTCAACACTCTATCTGCTTCCTCCAAAAGCATCATATGTCCACAGTTGTCTATAATCTCAACTTTACTACCTTCAATAAGATCAGCTAATTTTTTTCCTTCCTTAACGGGACACATTTTATCTCCTGTTGCCAGTATAGAAAGTGTTGGAATTTTTATTTTCTTTGCTGCCTCAAAACCATTTTTATAATTATCACATGCTCTAAAATCGACACCAAGTGTGTTCTTAATTGTTCTTGATTTTGCAAGCATCCCACCTGTATTGATATGATAAAGTCCAGGCACAGGATGACCACCAAAATGACCAGCTGGACCATGAGCCCAATCCATCATTAAATCTACAGCTTTGGGATCATTATTTTCAGCAAGTGACAATAATTCTGGATTCATAGGTATTGCCCCAGCACCCCCCATTAAACTTAATGTTTTAATTTTATTTGGATATCTTGATGTACATTCTATCGTTATCAAGCATCCTTGAGAATGACCAACTAATGATGCTTCTTTATAACCGACAGATTCGATAACATCACTTATCCAATCTGCCATTTCTTCAATTGATTTTAAACTTTTGCCACCTGATAGTCCATGACCTGGCATATCTAAAGCTAAAACACTATATCCATGAAAAGCAAAATATCGTGTTTGCAAAACCCATGTCATATGCGTGAGACCGCTACCATGAACAAAAATTATTAATGGTTTATTCTTATCAAAAGGACGACCACCTGTAGAGGCAAATACCTCTACATCGTTTACTTTAAACTTCATTGATTTGAGACAAGTCTTGGTTTTCTAGCTGCTCTAAAGCCTGCTTCAAAATCATTTTTTATATCGTCAATGTCCTCAATACCAACAGATAGTCTAATCATATCGTGCGATAGACCAGCAAATTTTAAAGTTGCTTCATCCATCTGTGAATGTGTAGCTGAAGCAGGATGAATAACTAATGTTCTAGTGTCTCCTACATTTGCAAGATGTGAAGCAAGTTTAACATTATTAATAAATGCTTCTCCTGCTTCTTTGCCACCTTTAATTCCAAATGCTATCATTGAGCCTCTTCCATTAGGTAATAATTTTTTTGCTAATTCATGGTCTGGATGATCTGGTACACTTGGATGAGATACCCAAGCTACACTCTCATGACCTAATAAATATTCAACCATTTTTTCTGCATTAGAACAATGTTTTTGCATTCTAACAGATAAAGTCTCTATACCTTGTAAAACATTCCACGCATTTTGTGGACTTAAACATGGACCAAAGTCTCTCATACCTTCGGCTCTAGCTTTCATGGTAAAAGCAGTAGGACCGAACTCTTCGGCGAAAGAAAGGCCATGATATCCCTCATATGGAGTTGTCATTGTTGGAAATTTATCATTTTGCATCCAATCGAATTTACCACCTTCAACCAAGATACCAGCCATAGATGAACCGTGACCAGCCATCCATTTAGTTAATGAATGAACGACTATGTCTGCACCATGCTCAATTGGTTTACATAAATACGGTGTTTGATATGTAGCATCTACCATTAAAGGTATTCCTGCTTCATGGGCAATTTTTGATATTTCTGGCATATTCATAAGTTCATTTCCAGGATTGCCCACTAATTCACCAAAAATACCTTTTGTATTTTTTTGTATAGCTTTTTTAAAACCTTCCGTATCTCTTGGTTTAACAAAAGTGCATTTAATTCCAAATTTTGGCAGAGTTAACCGAAACAAATTAACTGTACCGCCGTAGAGCTGTGAAGAGACAACAAGATGATCGCCAGCTTCACATAAAGTCATCACTGTTAAAAATATTGCACTCATTCCTGAGGATGTGGCTAGTGCTGCTGTGCCACCCTCTAAAGCCGCTACTCTTTCTTCTAATACTGCAACTGTTGGATTTGAAATTCTACTATAAATGTGGCCACCTCTTTCTAAATTAAATAATGCAGCCGCATGATCGACATCATCAAATAAATACGAAGTTGTTTGATAAATTGGAACTTGTCTTGAGCCTGCGTTCTTATGTGGTTGATAGCCAGCATGTAGGCTTAAAGTATCAAACTTATATGTTTTTGGATCCATTCCTTTATTTTTCTTATCTGTCATAAATTGTCCCTATAATTGTATAATATTATTAATTATCAATATTAATATAAATTGACAATAACACATTTATCAGTATTAATCCCGCAAATCATGACTAAATTTGTTAAGAAAAACGATATAACTAATAATTGGTACGAAATTGACGCATCAAATGCAGTTGTTGGCAGATTGGCATCCGTAATTTCAAAAATTTTGAGAGGGAAAAATAAATCAACTTTTACTCCGCACATGGATAACGGAGATTTTGTTATAGTTAAAAATATTGAAAAAATTAAATTTACAGGAAAAAAATTCCAAAATAAGAAATATTATAGACACACAGGATATCCAGGTGGAATAAAGGAAACTACACCAGAAATATTATCAAATAAAAAACCTGGTGAAGTTTTAAAATTAGCAGTTAAAAGAATGTTGCCTGGTGGTCCGCTAGCAAAAAAACAATTGACCAAATTAAAAATATATAAGGGCTCTGATCATCCACATTCAGTACAAAATCCTACAGTTATAGAATTATCTAAACTAAATAATAAAAATATAGCAAGAAACTAAAATGGCCGAAGCACAAAAAATAGATTTTAAAGATAGTAAATATGCCACTGGAAGACGAAAAACATCTATAGCCAAAGTATGGTTAAAAAAGGGATCAGGCCAAATTGTAATTAATGGAAAAAAATATGAAGATTATTTCACAAGAGAAATCCATAAAATGAAATTACTAAGACCATTTGAAATAATTAACCAAACAGCAGATTACGATGTGAGAGGCAACGTTACTGGTGGTGGATTAACAGGTCAAGTAGGCGCACTAGTTCACGGAATATCAAAAGCATTACTATTATTTGATGAAAATCTAAAACCTACCTTAAAAAAAGAAAAACTTACCACGCGAGACTCTAGGGCGGTTGAAAGAAAGAAATACGGTCATAGAAAAGCAAGACGTAGTTTCCAATTTTCAAAAAGATAATTTTTCTTTTTCAATTACAGCAGATATAATAAATTATGCAAAAGCTTAAGATTTTAGTCGCAGGATCAACAGGATATATTGGTACAGAGTTAATTAAACTTCTCACAAAACATAAGAAAGTTAAAATCAAATATTTGTGTGGCAACTCATCCATTGGAAAAACAATGTCTTTGTATGATAAATCATTAAAAAATATAAAATTACCAAAAATAATTAAATTTAGTGAAAAATTATTAAATGATGTAGATGTTATTTATACAGCTCTACCTAATGGTGAGGCTCAAAAAATTTCTAACAAATTAAAAGAGCATAACACATTGATTGATTTGTCAGCAGATTTTAGATTAAATAATTCAAAATCTTACTTTAAATATTATAAAATAAAACACTCATCAATTAAAAACATCCCTAAAAGTATTTACGCATTACCAGAAATTAAAAATAAGCAAATTAAAGATTTTAAAATTATTGGGTGTCCTGGATGTTACCCAACATCAGTTTTAATACCTTTAATTCCTTTAATTAGAAATAATATTATATCAAATAAAAATATTATAATAGATTCAAAATCAGGTTATTCAGGAGCTGGGCGGGGTGTACATAAAAAATTTAAAAATCAAAATTTATATGAATCTTTAAGTGTCTATGGAATTAAAACACACAGACACAATTCTGAAATTCAACAGGAATTAAATAATGAAACTGGAAAGAAAGTTGAATTTACTTTCACACCTCATCTATCACCAATGTTTAGAGGAATACTCACAACAATTTACTGCGATACTACAAAAAAGAATAATATTAATACAATTTATAATCATCTTAAAAATTTTTATAAAAATAATGAATTTATTAAAATTTCAAAAAAAAATTCTTTGATTGGTACAAATGATGTTATTTATACAAATAATTGTTTAATATCAGTTTGTAAATCCAAGGTTAAAAATAAAGTGATTATTTTATCTGCAATTGATAACTTAATTAAAGGTGGTGGAGGTCAAGCAATACAAAACATGAATTTATTATTTAATTTTAAACAAAGCATGGGATTAAAATGAGGTATGTTTTTATTTTATTATTATTTTTTTTACAAAATTGCTCGACAACAGCATTAAATAGTAATGATAAAGGTTTAAAAATTGATATATATGAAAATGATATGACTTATGAAAAATTTAAAAAAATTGTAATTGACTATGCTGAAAATGCTCCGTTTCCACAATTAACAGATAATGATTAACAGAAAAATAAATATAGCAGTTATTGGTTTAGGCCAGGTGGGTAATTATCTACTTAATGAATTAAACACCAAAAAAAAAGATATCGAGATTAAAACAGGTAAAAAAATTCACATAGTTGGAATTTCTGCAAAAAATAAAAACAAAAAAAGACGTTTTAAGATTAATAAATCGATTTTTTTTAAAAATCCACTTGAAATAATTAAATCAAAAAAAGTTGATGTTTTATTTGAAGTAATTGGTCAAAGTGATGGGATCTCTAAAAAAATTGTTGAGACAGCTTTAAAAAATAAAATTCATGTAGTGACACCAAACAAAGCTTTAATATCAAAACATGGTGACTATCTATCAAATTTAGCTGAAAAAAATAAAGTAAATCTTGAATTTGAAGCGTCAGTAGCTGGGGGAATACCTATTTTAAGAACTATAAAAGAAGGCCTTGCAACTAATAAATTAAATAAAGTTTATGGAATACTGAATGGTACATGTAATTATATTTTATCGGAGATGGAGAAAACAAAACAAAATTTCTCTATTGTTCTAAACAAAGCTCAATCACTTGGATATGCGGAACCCGGAAATCCTAAATTAGATCTAAATGGATATGATGCATTTGCAAAAATAAGAATACTATCTTCATTAGCATTTAATAAAAAAATATCAAAAAAGAAATCATTAATGGAAGGTATTGAAAATATTGATTATAAAGATATTGAAATTGCATCTCAGCTAAATTTCAGAATTAAATTATTAGGAATTACCGAAATAATAAATGGTAAATTATTTGAAAGAGTTCATCCAGCCTTAGTAAAAAAAGATACTTACATTGGTAATGTTAATGGAGTAATGAATGCAGTAATAGTTGAAGGTAAGCCAATAGGGGAGAGTGTGCTTCAGGGTGAAGGTGCAGGGCCTGGCGCTACATCTTCTGCATTAATGTCAGATTTACTATCTATTTTGAGAGGTAATATTAAATATCCTTTCGGTCTTCCTGGTATTAAAAGAAAAAAACCAATTTGTTACAATGAAAGAAATTCTTCAAATTCGTTATATCTAAGATTAGAAGTTAAAGATAAACCTGGTGTTTTGTCCGAAATAACGAAATTATTAGCAAACAATAGAATTTCTATCCAACGAGTTATACAAATTCCGGATAATAAGAAGAGGTCTGCTTCTATTATTATTATTACACATAAAGCTGTAGAACATAGATCACAAAATTTAATTAAGTCCTTAAAAAAGAATAATAATGTTATTAAAAAACCAGTTTTAGTAAGACTTTTTTAATGGAAATATACATAAAGCTTTTTGAGGTATTATTTCCAGTCTTTTTTGTAGTAGGTATTGGTTATTATTTAGGTAGAAAAAATCCAAAAATTGACACAACGTTTATAACTAATTTTGCGGCTAATATTGGAACTCCTGCAATGATTATTTATGCTGTGACTTCAACAGGAATAACTTTTGAAATTTTTGCTACATATTTTTGGTATTATTTAATTGCAATAATTTGTTTTTCTATATTTGGATTGATAACTTTATATCTTTTAAAGACAAAGGATATTATTAGAGAATTGCCACCTTTAATACTTCCTAATACTGGAAATATGGGACTTCCAATTTGCTTATTTGCATATGGATCGCAAGGTTTAGGAGTATCAGCTGCAATATCATCTTTGATAATTTTATTTCATTTTACATTAGGAGTTTTTTTAGCTGATAGAAAATTTAATTTTAATGTAATTACTAGAAACCCTCCATTTTATGCAATTTTATTATCTGCGTTTATTTTATTTAATAAAATAGAATTACCAATGTTTATAATAAATACAACAGAATGGTTAATGTATGCTACGATTTTTTTAATTTTAATGTCTTTAGGTATAGCGCTCACTAGACTTAAAGTATTTTCTTTAAACAAGGCAATTATTTCTTCTTTAACTAGAATGATTATTGGACCATTAATTGGTATATCATTAATTGTTTTTTTTGATTTAAATGGTTTTGCTGCAGGTGTACTTTTAATTCAATGTTCAATGCCAAGTGCTGTTTTGAATTATTTAGTTGCATCTATATATTCACCAAAAAAGATAGTAGATTCTGTAGCAAGTACCATAGTAGTTTCTACTTTAATGTCATTTATAACTGTTCCTATTGTTGTATTTATTGCATTAAAATATTTTTCATAATGAAAGCTATAATATTAAATATATCAGCATGGATAATGCTTCCATTTATGGACGCTATTGCCAAATATTTATCAACTGAGTTACCTTTTTTTCAAATTACCTGGGCAAGATATTTTTTTACTGTATTTCTGGTACTTCCTTTAATGCTTTTGTTTTTTAAAAAAGAACTTAAATGGTCTGAAAACCCAAAATTACAATTTTATAGAGGTTTGACTTTATTTTTTGCGAATATTTGTTTTTTTTATTCTATTTCTGTAATATCAATGGCAAAAGCTTTGACTTTAGCATTTGTTGCTCCATTAATAACAACAGTACTTTCACCGTTTTTTCTTGGTGAAAAAGTAGGATTTAGAAGATGGTCCGCAGTAATTGTTGGTTTTATAGGAATTCTTGTTGTTATTAGGCCAGGATTAATAGAATTTAATTTTGCGAGTTTTGCTGCTGTTGGCACTGGATGTTTCTATGGAGTTTATTTAATTATTACAAGAAAGCTTCACTCAACTGATAGTCCACTATTAACTTTATTACTTACTGGTGTAGTAGGGGCTATTATAGGCACATTTATTGTTCCTATGGTTTGGGTAAATCCAACTTTAGTACAGTGGTCTTGGCTTATTATTATGGGTTTATTTGCTTGTTTAGGACACATATTGCTTATTTATTCATTAAAATATGCTGATGCTTCTAAATTAGCGCCCTTCGGATATATAGAAATTGTTCCTAACATAATCTTGGGTTATTATTTCTTTAATGATTTGCTGGACATGTGGTCTTTTCTTGGTTTATTTATTATTATTTCCTCTGGTTTATATGTTATAA
>CACIKJ010000022.1 GCA_902587215.1 uncultured Pelagibacteraceae bacterium
TGTTTCGACGATTATAATAATAATAAAACCTTTTACGAAGACAAAATTCAAACTGCTAAATTTTATTTCAAAAGAGTATTACCTAGAGTGGAAAATCACTTTCAAACAGCTACTACTGGAAGTGATTATATTATGAACTTTAAATTTAACTAAATGAACAATTACGAGAAAAATTTAGAAAAAAATAATGCGAATTTTATTCCTTTAACTCCTTTAAGTTTTTTAGAGAGAGCAAAAGATATTTATCCAAATTACGAAGCCCTTGTTTATGAAACAAGAAGCTATACTTGGAATGATGTTTATAAAAGATGTATTAAATTTGCAAGCGCTCTCGAAAAAATTGGAATTAGAAAAGGAGATACTGTTTCAGTAATGGCATTTAATACCCCTGAAATTTTTGAAGCACACTACTCTGTACCTATGACTGGTGCAGTTCTTAATACAATCAATGTACGATTAGATGCAAAGACAGTTTCATATATACTTAACCATAGTGAAGCCAAGGTATTTATTGTTGATAGACAACTGCACTCCATTATTGATAAAGCGCTTATGACGGTTGATAAAAAACCTATAATTATTGATATTCAAGATGATTTTGCAGATCAAGCATTATTAAAAAAAATAGGCGAACACGAATATGAAAGTTTTTTAAAATCTGGAGACGAAAACTATGTTTGGAAAAGGCCAAAAGATGAGTGGGACGCAATTTCATTAAATTATACTTCAGGCACTACAGGGAACCCTAAGGGAGTAGTATATCATCACAGAGGTTCATATCTTATGTCAACTGGAAGTGCTGTTGCGTGGAATATGCCAAATAGATTAAATTTTTTAACTGTTGTGCCAATGTTTCATTGTAATGGGTGGGGTTATCCATGGACGATACCTATGCTAAATGGAAAAACAGTTTGTTTAAGAGCGATAGATATAAAAAAAATATTTGATTTGATTGACAAACATAAAATCACTCATTTTGGTGGAGCTCCTATTGTATTAAATATGATTACAGGCGCTTCTCAATCTGATCAAAAAACATTAAATCATAAAGTTCACGTTCTTACAGCGGGTGCACCACCACCAAGTATAATATTCAAAAAAATGAAAGCATTAGGTTTCGATGTTATGCATGTATATGGATTAACAGAAACATATGGTCATATTACACAATGCGCATGGAACGATGACTGGAATTCATTTGATGAAGATAAGCAAAACGAAATTAAGGCAAGACAAGGTGTAAGATATCCAAATACGGAGGATGCTATGGTTATAGATCCAGAGACAATGAAGCCCGTCCCTAAAGATGGAAAATCAATGGGCGAAATAATGATCAGGGGTAATATTGTAATGAAAGGATATTTTAAGGATAAAGAGGCTACAGCAAAAGCTATGGCAAATGGTTGGTTCCATTCTGGAGATTTAGCTGTAATGCATCCTGATGGATACATTAAAATTCAGGATAGATCAAAAGATATAATTATTTCTGGTGGAGAAAATATTTCTTCAATTGAGATTGAAAATACCTTAGCCAAACATCCTGCAGTTTCGATAGCTGCAGTAGTTGCAAAGTCTGATGAAAAATGGGGAGAAGTACCATGCGCCTTTATTGAAAAGGTAAAAGATAAAGATATATCGGAAAAAGAATTAATAGACTTTTGCAAAGAGACCTTAGCTGGCTTTAAAGTACCAAAAAAAATTGACTTTCGAGAACTACCAAAAACATCAACTGGCAAAATCCAAAAATTTGAATTAAGAAAAATTGCTAAGGAATTAAATTAAATGAAAACCTTTTCTATTGCAAAATCAAGAAGGTTGAGAAGTACTCCTTATACATCTAGAATTGAGAAACAAGGCGTGACTGCTTATACATCATACAATCATATGCTATTACCGGCAGCTTTTGGATCACTAGAAGACTCATATCATCATTTAAAAAAAAACGTGCAGATCTGGGATGTTGCAGGAGAAAGACAAGTAGAGGTGACTGGAAAAGATTCAGCTAGGTTGGTCCAAATGATGACTTGTCGCGATCTTTCAAAATCAAAAGATGGAAGATGTTATTATTGTCCGATAATAGATGACAACGCAGGAATAATAAACGATCCAGTTATTTTAAGATTAAGAGAAGATCGATGGTGGATTTCTATTGCAGACTCGGATGTAATTTTATTTGCAAAGGGTTTAGCCATAGGAAATAAATTTGATGTTAAAATATTTGAGCCTAATGTTGATATTATGGCCATTCAAGGTCCTAAATCATTCGGATTAATGGAAAAAGTTTTTGGAGAGAAAATTACGAATTTAAAATTTTTTGGTTTTGATTATTTTGATTTTAGAGGAACTAAACATTTAATTGCTAGATCTGGATGGTCAAAACAAGGTGGTTATGAAGTTTACGTAGAAAATACAGAATCTGGATTAGAACTTTATGACCATTTATTTGAAATTGGAAAAGAATTTGATGTGAAACCAGGATGCCCAAATCTTATTGAAAGAATAGAAAGTGGACTTCTATCATATGGAAATGATATAGACCTTTACGATAATCCCTTTGAATGTGGATTTGATAAATATGTAAACTTAGACTCAGACGTAAACTATTTGGGAAAAGAGAAATTAAAAATAATAAAATCTGAAGGTATTAAAAGGAAGTTAATGGGGCTTATTATTGATACAAATGAAATCAGTATGACAAAGTCATTAAATGTTAAAAATGAAAATAGTAATGTAATTGGAGAGCTAAGATCTGCATGCTTCTCACCTCATTTTAATAAAGTTATCGGCATTGCAATGATTAAGAAACCTTTTTTTACACCATCTCAAAATGTAAAAGTTGATATAAATGGGAATATTTGCAATGGAAAAGTTTGTGATTTACCATTCATTTAGTATAACATCACATAATTACCATGAATATTTGTATTGTAGGAGCTACTGGAAACGTTGGCAGAAAAATTTTAGATGTTTTAGAGAAAAAAAATTTTTCTTTTGATCACCTATATTTAGTTGCTTCAGAAAAAAGTGCTGGAAAAAAAATCTCTTTTAAAAAAAAAGAATATACAATTTCAAACTTAGAAGAATTTGATTTTTCTAAATGCGATATAACCTTCTTTTCAGCTGGTGGTAAAATTGCAGGAAAATTTGCAGAAAAAGCTGCCGAACATTCAATTGTAATTGATAACTCAAGTTTTTTTAGAATGGATCCAGATGTCCCTTTAATTGTCCCGCAAGTGAATGCTGCAAATATAAAAAATATTAAAAAAAATATTATTGCTAATGCCAATTGTTCAACTATTCAAATGGTGCTAGCATTAAAACCATTACATGAAGTATTTAAAATTAAAAGAATAGTTGTTTCAACTTATCAATCAGTTTCTGGTGCAGGAAAAGATCCAATGGACGAACTTATTGATCAAACAAAGCTTGCTCTCAATAAAAAAAAAATTGAATCAAAAAATTTTACTAAGCAGATCGCTTTTAATGCAATTCCACATATCGATGTTTTTTCTGATAATGGTTATACAAATGAAGAAATAAAAATGATAAATGAAACTAAAAAAATTTTAGATAAAGATATTAATGTAACTGCAACCTGTGTCAGGGTACCAGTGTTAGTTTCACACGCAGAGTCGGTAAATGTAGAATTTGAAAAAGAATTTACTCTGGAAAAAGTAATAGATCTGTTGAATACAGCAGAGGGATGTAAAGTAATTAATGATCAACGAGATGGTGGATATATAACTCAACTTGAAGCAGAGGGAAAATATGAAACTTTTATCTCAAGAGTCAGAAAAGATAATACAAATGAAAAAGCAATAAATCTTTGGATAGTATCAGATAATTTACTTAGAGGTGCGGCTCTAAACGCTGTAGAAATAGCAGAGGCATATATTAAAACAAAGAAATGAATAACAATCCACTATCACCTCATATACAAATATATAACTGGCATATTTCATCTTTAGTATCTATCTCTAACAGAATAACAGGTGTAATTAATATTTTAACGTTATCATTGATTTGCTTTTGGGTTTGGATGCTTCTTTTAGGAAATGAGAGTTATGAAAGTATATTTAACTTCTTAAATTCAATCTTTGGTAAATTTTTCATTATTGGATTTGTTTGGTCTTATTCTTTCCAAATTCTCAGCGAAATTAGACATTGGTTTTGGGATTTAGGATATGGTTTCGAATTAAAAACTTCTAAGATTACTGGAATTCTTGTAATTCTTGGATCAATAATTATGACAATAATCATATATTCACTTAGAGGATTTTTAATTTAATGTTAAACGCTACAAAAAAATGGTTATCGTTAAAATTGAGTTCAGTAATAATGGTTCCCTTTATGATATGGTTTTTGTTCAATTTTGTATCTATTTACGACAGTAATTATGAAAATATAGTTGAATTTTTTTCAAGTCCAATATCTGCTTCAATTTTTTCAATATTTATCATAATTACTTTCTTTCATTCAGCGTTAAGCATTAGTGAAATATTTGAAGATTATATTGGTAGCGAAAAAACAAGAAAATTTGCTAATATGATGGTTTATTTGTCATCTTTCATTATTCCAACAATTACACTACTTACACTCTACAAATTATAAAAATATGAATTCTTATAAAATTATAGACCACGAGTATGATGTTGTAGTTTTGGGAGCTGGAGGTTCAGGACTCAGAGCAGCAGTCGGACTTAGTGAGGCTGGATTAAAAACTGCCTGTATTTCAAAAGTTTTTCCAACCAGAAGTCATACTTCAGCTGCACAAGGTGGAATTTCAGCAGCATTAGGGAATATGGGCGAAGATGATTGGCGTTGGCATATGTATGATACTGTTAAAGGATCTGATTGGCTTGGAGATCAAGACTCAATAGAATATTTATGTAAAGAAGCACCAAGGGCAGTTTTAGAGTTAGAACAATATGGAGTTCCTTTTAGCAGAACCGAGGATGGAAAAATTTATCAGCGACCTTTTGGTGGTATGACAAAAAATTATGGAAATGAAACTGTTCAGAGAACTTGTGCAGCAGCAGACAGAACTGGACATGCAATTCTTCATACACTTTATGGTCAGGCTTTGAAACATAACACCGAGTTTTTTATTGAGTATTTTGCTTTAGATCTTTTAATGAAAGATGGTCAATGTAAGGGTTTAATTGCTTGGAATTTAAATGATGGGACTTTACATCGTTTTAGATCACATATTACTATTATTGCTACTGGAGGATATGGTAAGGTTTATTACTCTGCAACATCAGCACATACATGTACAGGAGATGGAAATGCAATGGTATTAAGAGCCGGCCTTCCTTTACAAGATATGGAATTTGTGCAATTTCATCCTACTGGAATTTATGGTCATGGAACTTTAATTTCAGAGGGAGTTAGAGGAGAAGGTGGTTACCTTTTAAATTCTAAGGGTGAGAGATTTATGGAAAAATATGCTCCAAAAGCAAAAGATTTAGCATCAAGAGACGTCGTTAGCAGATCAATTGCAATTGAAATAAATGAAGGTAGAGGAGTAGGAAAAGACAAAGACCACGTTCATCTTCATTTAAATCATTTAGACCCAAAAGTGATCGATGAAAGATTACCTGGTATTGCAGAGTCGTCAAAGTTGTTTGCAAATGTTGATGTAACTAAAGAACCAATTCCTGTAGTTCCGACAGTCCATTACAATATGGGAGGTATACCAACAAACTATAAAGCAGAAGTATTAACCGTCAATGGTTCTGAAAAAACGGTTCCAGGACTAATGGCGATCGGGGAAGCCGCATGTGTTTCTGTACATGGTGCTAATAGGTTGGGTTCAAACTCACTAATAGACTTAGTAGTGTTCGGTAGAGCAGCTGCAAAAAGAGCTTCTGAGTTAGTCAAGCAGGGAACTCCTCATGAAACTATCCCAAATTCTGAGACAGAAAAATGTTTAGAAAGATTTGATAAACTCAGACATGGAAATGGTGATAATAGAACCGCGGATCTAAGAATTGCAATGCAAAAAACTATGCAATCGAAATGTGCAGTATTTAGAACTGATAAAACTTTAAAAGAAGGTGTCGAGGAAATTAGAAAACCTTTTGATGGCATGGATAAGATAAACGTTAAAGACAAATCACTAGTATTTAACACTGACCTTGTCGAAACGCTAGAGTTTGATAATTTAATAAGACAAGCAATTACAACAATGGACTCCGCATATAGTAGAAAAGAAAGTAGAGGAGCTCATGCAAGAGAAGATTATCCAAAGAGAGATGACCAAAATTTTATGAAGCATACTCTATCTTGGTGCCATGGCAGTAAGTCAAAGATAGCTTATAGAGAAGTTCACAAGTCAACTTTAACTAATGAAGTTCAATATTTTCCACCTCAGGAAAGAGTTTACTAATGGTCCAAATTAATCTTCCTAAAAAATCGGAAATTAAAAAAGGACATTATTACAAAGATAAAACTGGATCAAAAAATATTAGAAAAGTAAATATTTATAGATGGGATCCAGCAACCGGCGAAAATCCCAGGATTGATACTTATGAAGTTGATATGGATAACTGCCCTTCAAAAGTTTTAGATTTATTAAATAAGATAAAAAACGAGATAGACCCATCACTTGCATATAGAAGGTCTTGTGCTCATGGTGTTTGTGGATCTTGCGCAATGAATATGGATGGAAAAAATGGATTGGCTTGCACAAAACCCCATTCTGAAATCAATGGGGATATAAATATTTATCCTCTACCTCATTTAAAAGTTTTAAAAGATCTAATTGGAGATTTAAGTACTCTATATAAACAGTATGAGTCAGTCCAACCTTGGTTAAAAACAACAAAAAGAATAGATGATACTGAGCATCATCAATCTAAAGAAGATAGATCTAAATTAGACGGTTTATATGAATGTATAATGTGTGCATGCTGTTCAACATCATGTCCTAGTTATTGGTGGAATGGAGAAAAATATTTAGGACCAGCGGTATTATTACAAGCATATAGATGGATAATAGACAGTAGAGATGAGGATAGAAAAGAAAGACTAAAAAAAGTTGCAGATGAATTGAAGCTATATAGATGTCATACAATTATGAACTGTACTAATGCATGCCCAAAAGGTTTAAATCCTGCAAAAGCTATAGCTTCAATTAAAAAAATGCTTGCAACTAGTTGATTATATATTTAAATAATTTCTGATGAATTTAATACAACATTACATTAATGGTAAAGTTGTTTCAGGAGATTCTAAAAGAAAAGGAAAAGTATTTAATCCTGCAACTGGAAATCAAGAGTCAGAAGTTTTGTTGGGAACCAAGTCTGATTTAGATAAGGCTGTTGATAATGCGAAAAAAGCTTTCTTAAATTGGTCAGCAAAACCCCCAATTCAAAGAGCAAGAATAATTTTTAAATATAAAGAATTAATTGAAAAAAATTCTGACGAATTAACAAGGCTTATTGTTTCAGAGCATGGTAAAGTTTATGATGATGCAAAAGGTTCGCTCACCAGAGGTTTAGAAGTGGTTGAGTTTGCCTGTGGAATACCTCAAATGCTAAAAGGTGAATTCACTGAAAATGTTGGAACTGAGATTGACAGTTGGTCAATTAGACAACCTTTAGGAGTTTGTGCTGGCATAACTCCTTTTAATTTTCCAGCCATGGTGCCAATGTGGATGTTTCCAATGGCAATAGCATGTGGAAATACTTTTATATTAAAACCTTCAGAAAAAGATCCATCCTGCTCAGTTAAATTAGCAGAATTATTTACAGAAGCTGGTTTACCAGAAGGTGTTTTAAATGTCATAAATGGAGACAAAGAAGTTGTAGATGCAATATTGACAAATAAAGATATTCAAGCTGTTAGTTTTGTAGGATCTACTCCTATCGCAAAATATATTTATGAAACAGCTGCAAAAAATGAAAAAAGAGTTCAAGCATTAGGTGGAGCTAAAAACCATTGTGTTGTAATGCCAGACTGCGATTTGGATCAAGCTGTGAATGGTTTAATGGGTGCAGCTTATGGATCTGCAGGTGAGAGGTGTATGGCACAATCTGTTGCAGTAGCAGTTGGTAATATTGGAGATAAACTTGTTAATGAATTAGCGAAAAAAGTTGAAGCATTAAAAGTTGGACCAGGTATGGATAAAAACTCAGAGATGGGTCCGTTAGTAACCAAAGAGCATTTGGAAAAAGTTAAAGGTTACGTTGATCTTGGAGTAAAAGAAGGTGCTAATTTAGTTGTTGATGGTAGAAATATTAAACTTCAAGGTTATGAAAATGGTTTTTATATAGGCGGATGTTTGTTTGATAATGTAAAAAAAAACATGAGAATTTACAAAGAAGAAATATTCGGGCCAGTTTTGTCTGTAGTCAGAGCTAAGGATTTTGATGAGGCCACACAACTGATAAATGACCATGAATTTGGAAATGGTACAAGTATTTATACTAGAGATGGAGATGTTGGTAGAACTTTTGCAAGTAAAATTAAAGTTGGCATGGTTGGAATAAATATTCCTATACCTGTGCCAGTTGCCTTTCATAGCTTTGGTGGTTGGAAAAGATCATTATTTGGAGATCAGCATATGCATGGTCCTGAAGGAGTAAGATTTTATACAAAATTAAAAACAATAACTTCAAGATGGCCCTCTGGTGTTAGATCTAATCCAGAATTTGTAATGCCTACAATGAAGTAAATCTACACAAGGAAATAAATGAGCAAGATATCTTTAATAGGAGCTGGTCAAATAGGTGGAACTTTAGCACATCTAATCGGAATAAAAGAATTAGTTAAAGAAGTTGTGTTGTTTGATGTAGCAAGTGGTATAGCAAAAGGAAAAGCTTTGGATATTGCACAATCTTCATCTGTAGATGGTTTCAATGTCAAATTAAGCGGAACTGAAAATTATGAGGATATTAAAAATTCTGATGTAATCATAATTACTGCTGGAGTGCCTAGAAAACCTGGAATGAGCAGAGATGACTTATTAGGAATCAATTTAAAAATAATAAAACAAGTTGCACAAGGCATAAAAAAAAATTCACCAGATGCCTTTGTAATCTGCATAACAAACCCATTAGATGTAATGGTGATGGCATTACAAAAATATTCTGGATTACCAGCGAATAAAGTAGTTGGTATGGCCGGTATATTAGATAGCTCTAGATTTAAATTATTTTTATCTTTAGAACTAAATGTTCCTGTAAAAGATATAGAGGCAATGGTTATGGGTGGACATGGAGATACCATGGTTCCTCTTCCAAGGTTTACAAAAGTTTCAGGTAAACCATTACTAGATTTAGTTAAAGAAGGAAAAATATCTGAAGAAAGATTAGAAAGTATCAATCAAAGAACCAGGGACGGTGGAGCGGAGATAGTAAAATTCCTAGAAAAGGGTTCAGCATTTTATGCGCCAGCAGCATCTGGTACCCAAATGGCTGAAGCTTATTTAAATAACTCAAAACGAATATTACCATGTGCAGTATTCTTGAATGGAGAATATGGTTTTAAAGATGTCTACGCAGGTGTACCAGTTGTTATAGGCAAAAATGGGGTTGAAAAAATTGAGGAAATAGAACTCGATGAAAAAGAGAGAAAAGAATTTAATCACTCAGTTGAGTCAGTGAAAAAACTTTGGGATGCAGCAACTAGCATTGATCCAGATTTAAAGTAAATGAATATTCACGAACATCAAGCAAAACAGATTTTAAAAAAATATGGTGCTGCAGTGCCAAATGGAATTTTTGGATTCTCATCCGAGGAAATTGTCGAAAAAGCTAAAAAACTAAATACAGAAAAATACGTTCTGAAAGCTCAAATCCATGCTGGCGGAAGAGGAAAAGCTGGAGGTGTTAAAATACTAGATAATATTCAAGATTTAAGCTTAGCTTCAAAGGAAATGTTGGGGAAAGTTTTGATTACACATCAAACCGGACCTACTGGGAAGGAAGTAAAAAGGTTATATGTTGAAGAATCTTCAAATATAAAAAAAGAGTTTTATCTTTCTTGTTTAGTTGACCGTGCGAGCTCGAAGATAGCATTCATATCAAGTGATCAAGGGGGAATGGATATTGAAGAAGTTGCAAAATCAAATCCAGAAAAAATTATAACTACAAAAGTAGATTTAATTGATGAAATAAAAGAGGATGATTGTAAAAAAATAATTAAAATATTTAATTTAGACGAAAAAACATCTCTACAAGGAATTAAATTAATAAAATCTATATATAAAATGTTTATTTCCACAGATGCAAATTTAGTTGA
>CACIKJ010000023.1 GCA_902587215.1 uncultured Pelagibacteraceae bacterium
ACCATGGACAATATCTATATTTTCAATTGGCACTCCTAACTCATCAGCTGCAATTTGGGCGAATGTTGTTTGGTGACTTTGCCCATGACTGTGTGAACCTGTATAAACTGTAACTTGACCTGTTGGATTAAATCTTACCTCGGCAGATTCCCATAAGCCAACCCCACATCCTAATGACATTACTGCTGCTGATGGAGCAATACCACATGCCTCGAAATAAGATGAAACTCCTATTCCTCTAAGCTTTCCTCTAGACTCTGAGTCTTTTCTTCTTGCTTCATAACCATTGTAATCTGCCATTTGTTTAGCTTTCTCCATTCCAGCAACATAGTCACCTGAATCTACAGTATGAACTAATGTTTGTTTAAATGGAAAAGCTGTTGGAAAGTTTTTCATTCTTAATTCAGTTTTGTCTATTCCAAGTTCCATAGAAGCTTTTTCAACTAATCTTTCAATTGTGTATGTTGCTTCTGGTCTTCCCGCTCCTCTATAAGCATCAACAGGAGCTGTATTTGTAAAAACGGCTTTAACATTACTGTATGCTGCAGGTATTTCATAAACACCTGTTGCACATGGTCCAAACAAATAAGTTGGGGTTACTGTTCCAAAAACTCTCGCATATGCACCCAAATTAGCAATTGTCTCATTTTTAAATCCTAAAAATTTACCATCATTTGTAACAGCTAATTCAGCATGAGTAACATGATCTCTTCCATGAATATCAGTTAAAAAAGACTCTGATCTTTCAGCTACCCATTTAATTGCTCTATTAATTTTTTTTGATGCCCAGCTACATACTATATCTTCATTGTAGACATTAATTTTTGATCCAAAACCACCGCCAACATCTGGAGCAACTACTCTCAATTTATGCTCAGGTGAAACATTACCAAAAGCAGACATTATTAGCCTAGACAAGTGTGGATTTTGGCTCGTGGTATACAAAGTTATTTCCTCTGAGGCTGAGTTATAATCAGCAAGACAAGCTCTAGGCTCCATTGCATTTGGAATTAATCTATTATTAATTATATCAATAGAAATTACTTTATCTGCTTTTTCAAAAGCCTCTTTTACTTTTTGTCTATCGCCAAGCAACCAATCAAAACATAAATTTTTATCTATACCTTCATGAATAGTGTCGCCATCCATTGCATCTGCTGTACTTGTGACAGCTTTTAATATTTTATAATCAACTGATACTTTTTCTGCGGCAGTCTTTGCCTCAGCCAAACTTTCAGCAATTACAACAGCTACTGGATCACCTACAAAGTTAACAACATCTTTTGCAAGCGGAGGGTTAGCAGGACATTTCATTTCAGTTCCGTCTTCACTTCTAATTGCCCAGCCAGCAATTAATCCTCCAATTTTATCATCGGCAATTTCAGATCCGGTCAAAATACTTACAACACCAGATGATTTTAGTGCTTTTGAAATATCTAGTTTTTTAATTTTAGCTCTTGCGTGTGGTGATCTTACAAAAATCGCATATGTTTGGTTTGCTAAGTTTATATCTGAAGTATATCTACCTTTTCCAGTTAAAAATCTTTTGTCTTCTTTTCTCTCAACCCTTGAGCCAACTAAACTTGCCATTATTGTAACCTCCTGAATTTTACATTTTTGTTGATGCTTCTTTTACTGCCGCAACAATATTTTGATATCCTGTACATCTGCAAATATTACCCTCTAACCAATCTCTTATTTCTGTATCAGAAGGATTTTTATTTTTTTGCAATAGATCTATTGCGCTCATAACCATACCTGGAGTACAAAACCCACATTGTAAACCATGTAGCTTTTTAAAAGCTTCTTGCATAGGATGCATTTTTCCGTTTAAAGCTAATCCTTCAATTGTAACCACCTTAGAACCTTCAATGTCTGCCGCCAATGCTGTACAACTTTTCAAAGAGTTTCCATTAACATGAACAACACATGCTCCGCATTGGCTAGTATCACATCCAATATGAGTACCAGTTAAATTTAAATGTTCTCTTAAAAAAGTTGATAACAAAGTATTATCCGGAACTTCCTTTTCTACGCTGGTTCCATTTACCTCAATTTTAATTTTTTTCATATTCCCCCGCAAAAAAATATTACAAAATTATTCTTAATTTAAACACTAACAGGCTAATTGTTCAACTAACTAAGTAAAAAAAATTCTACTCGAAGTAGAATTTTATTTGAGGTAAAACCAGATGATAACTGAGGAAACAACAATTATTGCTGCAATTCCATAAGAATATTTTTTTTCACTTTGGGTTTTTTTCTCCCCTTCAACTTGTTTTAATTCATCATTTTTATTTTCTGGTGTTTCACGTGAAATTAATTCTGAAAATTTACCAAAAAAAATGTCTGCCATTTTTTTTGCTGTCATGTCTATTAATCTTGATCCTACTTGAGCAATTTTTCCACCTACCTGAGCATCAACAGAATAAATTAATTTTGTTCCACCATTGCTGTCTTCTAATTTAACATCCGCCTCTCCCTGAGCAAAACCAACTGGTGAATTTCCTGAGCCAGTTATCTTATAACTATGTGGAGGTTTAAGATCTTGCAATTGTATTTCACCACTAAAAGATGCATTAAAAGGGCCTATTTTATTGGTAGCTTTGGCTGAAAAATTTGTATCATTATTCTTAATAAATTCATCACACCCCGGTATTGATTTTTTCAAAATTTCAGGATCATTTAAAGCTTCCCAAACTTTTTGCTTATTTAAATTAATTTGATATGAACCAGATAATTTCATAGAATGAGCATATACCAAAAATTATGGATGAAAATACAAAAAAAGAATTACAATCTGCAGCATTTGATAGACTAGTAAATCATTTAAGGGAAAGAAAAGACGTACAAAATATTGATTTAATGAATCTAGCAGGATTTTGTAGAAACTGTTTATCCAAATGGTATCGCGAGGAAGCAAATAAAAAAGGTATTGAAATTACTGATCCTGAAGCCAGGGAACATGTTTATGGAATGCCTTACCCTGAATGGAAAGAAAAATATCAAAAGTAAATATTTTTCTTTTAAATGATAAAGTTATTTCCATTTATATTTATTTTATTATGGTCATCAGCATTTGTTACAACAAAACCAATAGTAGACAATAGTGAACCTTTTTCAGCGTTAGCTTTTAGATTTTTAATTGTAGCAATAGGGTTTTTAATTTTTTCATTCTATAGCAAAAAAGAAATTATAATTTCAAAAAAAAATATAGCTGAGTCCCTATTAACTGGAGTGTTATTTCATGGATTATACTTAGGTGGTGTTTTTTTTTCCATATCTAAAGGAATGCCCACTGGTATTGCAGCATTAATTGTAACACTTCAACCAATCCTAACTAATATTTTAGCTGGCCCCTTGTTAAATGAAAAAATTGGCTGGAAACAATGGTTGGGAATTGTATTAGGGTTTATTGGCGCTGTTCTTGTTTTAGGCTTTGATATCGGTGAAACTATTCCAATTTCAGGAGTTGTAGCAACTTTTATTGCTTTATTTGCAATTACAGGATCTACTATTTGGCAAAAAAAATTAAGTCATAATATTTCACTACCAGTAAATAATATGTATCAAGCAATTGGAGGCTTTCTATTTCATACTTTAATAATTCTATTCTTTATAGAACCTTATATTAATTTTAATGCTACTTTTGCGATCGCGATGGCCCATCAAATTTTATTAGTTTCTTTTGGTGCATTTACAATATTGATGTTTCTAATCAAACATAATTCAGCAAGTAAAACTGTTTCCATATTTTTTCTAATACCTGCTACCTCAGCTTTTATTGCTTGGTTATTTTTAAATGAGAATTTAAATTTAATTGATATTTGTGGATTTATAATTGCCTCAGTTGGTGTTTTTATTGCAACAAGAAAATAAATTATTTTTCTTTTAATCTAGGAAACAATTCTACAAAATTACATGGTTTGTGATTTATATCTAGCTGATGAACTAGAATTTTATCCCATGCATCAGTAACACCGCCTGATGAACCTGGTAAAGCAAATATATACTTACCATTTGAAAGTACCGCACATGCCCGTGATTGAATTGATGAGGTTCCTACTGTTTCTAAACTATAATATCTAAATATTTCTCCAAATCCTGGTATATGTTTATCTGCTATTTCATCCAAAGCCTCAGGTGTAATATCTCTACCAGTTAAACCAGTTCCACCTGTTGTAATTATAACGTCTAAATCTTTTTTATGAGTCCATTCTTTTAGAATAATCTTAATATCTTCTTTGTTATCTTTGCAAATTTTTCGTTCTACTAAATTGTGTTTAGCTTTATTTATTTTCTCAACTAAGATATTTCCAGATTTATCAGTTTCTAATGTTCTGGTGTCAGTAACTGTTAAAAGTGCTATATTTACAGACATAATTTATAAATGATTATATTACCAATTTTATTTTTTGTAACAGCAATATTATATTCGAGTGTTGGTTTTGGCGGAGGCTCAACATATCTTGCTTTGTTGCTCATATGGGAAATACCGTACTATATTCTGCCAGTTATAGCATTGGGTTGTAATATAATTGTAGTTTCTGGAAATTCCTTTAATTATATTAAAGCAGGAAACTTAAATCTCAAATTATTAACACCATATTTAATCGGATCAGTGCCTATGGCTTTTATTGGGGGCACTTTAGAAATAGAAAAAAATATATTTGAAATTTTATTGTTCTTTGTACTGCTTATTTCAGGTTTATTATTATTATTTAATTTTAAATCTTATGATGATAATGAAAATAAATACAGAGAAATAAAATATATATATTCGATATTTATTGGATCTATCATTGGTATTTTATCTGGAGTTGTTGGTATTGGTGGGGGAATTTTTTTAAGTCCCATTTTATTTTTAATAAGAGCTGGTTTGCCAAAACATATTGTAACAACCTCCTCAATATTTATATTAATAAATTCGTTTGCAGGTATAATTGGTCAATTAACAAAATCTTATGTGCTGAATGATATTTTAGAATATTGGCAATTATTATTTTTTGTATTAATAGGTGGTCAAATTGGTAATTACTTAAATTTAAAAATTTTACCTACAAGATTTCTTGCATTAATTACATCTTGTTTAGTAATATTTGTAGCTATTAGAATGGGGATTAAGATTATATAAGAATGGATTTAAATTATTTCAAAAAAACTAGAATTTTAGATGGAGGAATGGGTCAAGAGCTTTTAGCAAAAGGATTAATTTCTAAAGGAACTTTATGGTCTACAAGTGCAATACTTGATGAGAAATTCCATCAATTATTAATCGATGTACACACATCTTTTATTAATGCTGGTGCAAATGTAATTGTAACAAATAACTTTAGCAGTAGAAAAGTCAGATTAATTCAAAATAAAGTAGAAGATAAATTTGAATACGTGAATAAAAAAGCTTGTGAACTTGCGAATAAAGCAAGACAAATTTCAAAAAAAAATATCCTTATAGCCGGAAGTCTTCCTCCTCAAAATGGTACCTACGTTGTTGATGAAAGAGGAATAAATATAATCAAAAAAGACTTCAAGGAACAGGCTGAAATTATAAAACCTTATGTAGATTTTTTTTACTTGGATGTAATTAGTAGCGCTAAAGAGGTGGAAGCAGCATGCGAAGTCACAGAAAAAATGAATATGCCAGTATTAGTTGGATTACATTTAAAAAAAAATGGAAAGATAGCTTCTGGAGAAACTGTTACAGAAATAGTCAAGAAATATAAAACTAGTAATTGGATAGGATTAATAGGAGCATGTGTTTCACTAGAGATTATTGAAAATTCCTCAAAAGAAATGTCAGATTTAGATATTCCATTTGGATTTAAAGCAAACCTGTGGAATGTTGAAGAGCCACTGCCTCTTCATAAATTTAATAGATCAAAATTTAATGAAGTAGGAAAAAATCCAAATGATACTATGGGAAGAAGAGATGAGATAACAGGTGAAATCTTTTATAATTTTGCAAAAAGAATTAAGGAAAAAGGGGCTAATATTTTAGGTGGATGTTGTAATATTAATCCTGAACACATTAAATCAATCTCGTCTTTAAAATAATTAATTTCCCCAAAAATTTTTAGAGTTTGTTGATTTTTTTACAAAATAAATACCGATAATTACAGCAATAAGAGCAATTATTACTTTAGAAGTAATAAGTTCATTTAAAATAAAATATCCAAGTATTACTCCAAAAATTGGAATTAGATAAGCTACTTGAGCTTGAAAAACCAAGCCATTTTTTTTCAAAATAGCAAATCTTAAAAGCCATGCAACACCTGTTGGAAAAATTCCCAAATAAATTAATGCTAATGTAGAATCTAAACTAGGTGATAAATTCCAAGGTTGCTCAAAAAAAAGTGAGACTGGACAAGATATTAAAGTGCCCCAAATAAGTATAGAAGCAGTTACATTTTCATTTTTTTTATGACTTATCTTTAAAGTTAAAATTCCACCAATTACGTAAAAAGTTGAACCAAGTAAGATCATTAGAGCATAAAAGAAGTTAGAATTGGTTATTAATAGATTATCTGAAAACAAATACACTATCCCTAAAAAACCAGACAATATTCCAATTATTTTAAACATATTTATTTTTTCTTTATCTACAAAAAAATGAGCTAATATCGTAGCACTTATAGGGGTTGAAGACATAAGTATTGCTGCAAGATTACTTTGTACTTTTTGAACACCATATGCAATTAAGAAAAAAGGTATTACTAAATTTATTATACCAATCGATGCATACCAAATCCAATCTTTAGAAAATGCTTCAATCTTTATATTTTTTGATAAACATAGGATTACAACTGGTATCGCACCAAATAATATCCTTAAAAATGCAATTGTAATTGGCCCATAAGAATATGTTGCAATTTTTATATTAAAAAATGCTGAAGCCCAAATTAAAGCTAAAGTTGTTAATAAAAAATAGTCAATAGTTTTTGGAGATGTCATTCAGTAATATTTTTTATTGAACCTTTAGTTATTTTTTTTAAATTGTCAAAATCTATTTTAAAAATACAGTTTGGATGACCTGCTGCAGCATATATATTATTAAATCTAATCAATTGATCATCTATAAAAATATCTAATTGTTGTAAATGACCGACTGGAGAAACTCCACCTATTGTAAAGCCAGTAACTTCTTTAACTTGATCTGCGTTTGCCATTGAAATGTTTTTTTGATTTTTAATTTTTTTTAACTTATTTAATGAACATCTTTTATCTCCAGAAATTAAACAAAGTAGAAAACCATCTTCTGTTTTAAATAATAAACTTTTTACAATTGATCCAACCTCTGTATTTAAACTTTCTGCAGCTTGCTGAGCTGTTCTAGCGGATGAATTTAAAACTATAGCCTTAAGTTCTTTACTAAATTCTTCAAGTTTTTTTTGAACTCTTTTTACTGGTTCTTTATCTAGAATATTTTCCATAAATATTTGTGATTGTTTTCTTTAGGTTTTTTATTAAATCTTCAGCTATGAGTCCTTTTTTTAATTTAATTGCAGTTCTGCTATGAATCCAGACTCCAGCTGCTGCGGCTTGAATTGGACGCATTTTATGATCACCAACTAAACTTGAAATTAAACCCGCCAATACGTCACCAGTGCCGATTACAGCTAATTCATTTGAGGTTTTTTTATTAATTATTAATTTTTTTTTGTTTCCAATTAAAGTATGACTTCCTTTTAATACTATTGTAGCATTAGTTTTTTTTAAAGCAGATATAATTAATTTTTTTCGGTTATTTATTTTTTTTAAATCGGGAAAAATAGTCTTAAATTCTTTGATATGTGGTGTAATTATTTTATTTTCATCCAAAAGTTTATGAAGATGATTTGTTTTTCTTCGAAATGATGTGAGAGCATCTGCATCTGCTATTACATATTTAACATTTTTTAAAAGATAAGAAGTTTTTTGAATTGTCATTTTAGAAACTCCTGCCCCAGGTCCTATAAGAAACACAGAGTTTTTATTTTTATTAACAAAATTTTTAAATTCATTGAAAGTATTAACTTCTTTTTTAAGCATTGAGGGAAATTTTAGAGCAAAGAGTTTGAAGTTTTTTTTTGAACATAGTATTTTTACAGCACCTACGCCTGTTCTTAGAGCCGCTTCTGCACTTAACATAGAAGCTCCTATCATCTCACCCTCTGAAGATACAACTATTAATTGACCTCTATTATATTTATGGCTTTTATTATTTTTAAAGGGAAAATTTTTTAACCAAAAACTTAAGGAATTCTTAATTATTTTCATATCTAATTATCACAGTTATGAGCAAATTGCATAGCTGTTATCGGTATAATCTTGTTCTTATTATTGTAGTTTTTGATATTCACTTGAGAAAATTACACAGGAGAAAATATGAGTGCAAGCGATGTTTTAAAATTAATGAAAGATAAAGAGATTGAATATGTAGATTTAAGGTTTACAGATCCTAGAGGAAAACTTCAGCATTTGACTATGGACTCTACAGTTGTTGATGAGGGCATGTTAAATGATGGTGTGTTTTTTGATGGTTCATCAATTGCTGGATGGAAAGCAATAAACGAGTCTGACATGATTTTAAAGCCTGACCTCGGTAGAAAGGTAGTAGATCCATTTACATCTCATAATACTCTTGTTTTATTTTGTGATATTTTAGATGCTGTAAAAAAGGATCCATACGAAAGAGATCCAAGAGGAATTGCAAAAAAAGCTGAGGCATATCTTAAAACAACTGGAATCGGTGATAAGGCGTATTTTGGTCCAGAGCCTGAGTTTTTTGTGTTTGATGATGTTAGAATTAAGAATGAAATGAATGAAACTGGTTTTGTGATAGATAGCGTTGAAGGTCCATATAATTCTGGTAAAAAATATGAGAATGGAAACATGGGACATAGACCTGGAGTAAAAGGCGGATATTTCCCAGTCCCACCAGTAGATAGTGCTCAAGATATGAGAGGTGAATTTTTAAAAGGCTTAAGAGATGTTGGTATAACAGTGGAAAAACACCACCATGAAGTTGCTCCAAGTCAACATGAACTTGGAATGTTGTTTGGAACACTAGTAAACCAAGCAGACAATGTACAATTATATAAATATGTTGTGCAAATGGTTGCTCATTCATTTGGAAAAACTGCAACTTTTATGCCAAAACCAGTAAAAGGTGATAATGGGTCTGGAATGCACACTCACCAATCTATATGGAAAGGTAAAACTCCAGTTTTTTCAGGAGATAAATATGCAGGCTTGTCTGAAACAGCGTTACATTATATTGGTGGAATATTAAAACATGCCAAGGCAATCAACGCTTTTTTCAAATGCAACAACTAACAGTTATAAAAGATTGATACCTGGATTTGAAGCTCCTGTATTATTAGCTTATTCTGCCAGAAACAGATCAGCGTCATGTAGAATTCCAATTACTTTAAGTAAAAATGGTGCAAGATGTGAAATTAGATTTCCAGATGCTGCAGGCAATCCTTACTTAACTTTTTCTGCAATGTTAATGGCAGGTTTAGATGGAATTAAAAATAAGATCCATCCTGGAGAGTCCTTCGATAAAGATCTT
>CACIKJ010000024.1 GCA_902587215.1 uncultured Pelagibacteraceae bacterium
ATCATTAAAAAAACGTTAAATAATAGGGCTTTTTTAACACATTTTTTTGTATCTAATAGCTTGATTTATATATTTTTTAGCATATAAGCGTTCCACTTAACTTAAAAAAGTTAAGTATATCAGGCATTTTAGCCCGATTAGCTATTTTATTTGTAAAAATTAAAGAAGAGAAGTGTGGACGGTTAAGGTTACCAAAATTTGTCGTACACACTTCAAAACACATATAAATTTATTCTTAGATTTATATGGAAGCTAGTGTGCGCCGTTTTTAAACTTAAGAGTTTGATCATGGCTCAGAACGTACGCTGGCGGCACGCCTAATACATGCAAGTCGAACGGGGTAGCAATACCTAGTGGCAGACGGGTGAGTAACATGTGGGTACCTTCCCTTTGGTGAGGAATAACACGAGGAAACTTGTGCTAATACCTCATAAGTCTTTACGGAGAAAGCTTTATGCGCCAATGGATGGGCCCGCACTTGATTAGTTAGTTGGCAGGGTAATGGCCTACCAAGACTTTGATCAATAGCTGATTTGAGAGGATGATCAGCCACATTGGGACTGAGACACGGCCCAAACTCCTACGGGAGGCAGCAGTAGGGAATCTTGCACAATGGAGGAAACTCTGATGCAGCGATGCCGCGTGAGTGAAGAAGGCCCTTGGGTTGTAAAGCTCTTTCGTCGGGGAAGAAAATGACTGTACCCGAATAAGAAGGTCCGGCTAACTTCGTGCCAGCAGCCGCGGTAATACGAAGGGACCTAGCGTAGTTCGGAATTACTGGGCTTAAAGAGTTCGTAGGTGGTTAAAAAAGTTGGTGGTGAAATCCCAGAGCTTAACTCTGGAACTGCCATCAAAACTTTTTAGCTAGAGTTTGATAGAGGAAAGCAGAATTTCTAGTGTAGAGGTGAAATTCGTAGATATTAGAAAGAATACCAATTGCGAAGGCAGCTTTCTGGATCAATACTGACACTGAGGAACGAAAGCATGGGTAGCGAAGAGGATTAGATACCCTCGTAGTCCATGCCGTAAACGATGTGTGTTAGATGTTGGAAATTTATTTTCAGTATCGCAGCGAAAGCGTTAAACACACCGCCTGGGGAGTACGACCGCAAGGTTAAAACTCAAATGAATTGACGGGGACCCGCACAAGTAGTGGAGCATGTGGTTTAATTCGAAGATACGCGCAGAACCTTACCAACACTTGACATGTTTGTCGCGACTTTAAGAGATTAAAGTCTTCGGTTCGGCCGGACAAAACACAGGTGCTGCATGGCTGTCGTCAGCTCGTGTCGTGAGATGTTGGGTTAAGTCCCGCAACGAGCGCAACCCTCACTTTTAGTTGCCATCATTTAGTTGGGCACTCTGAAAGAACTGCCGGTGATAAGCTGGAGGAAGGTGGGGATGACGTCAAGTCCTCATGGCCCTTACGTGTTGGGCTACACACGTGCTACAATGGCATTTACAATAGGAAGCAAGATGGCGACATCAAGCAAATCCTAAAAAGATGCCTCAGTTCGGATTGTACTCTGCAACTCGAGTACATGAAGCTGGAATTACTAGTAATCGCGGATCAGCGCGCCGCGGTGAATACGTTCCCGGGTCTTGTACACACCGCCCGTCACACCATGGGAGTTGGTTCTACCTTAAGGCAAAGTTTAATACCTTTGACCACGGTATAGTCAGCGACTGGGGTGAAGTCGTAACAAGGTAGCCGTAGGGGAACCTGCGGCTGGATTACCTCCTTTCTAAGGATGATTAAGGAATTTTTCTTAATCTAAATAATTAACAGGTTAATGTTGACCGTCCTCATTTCTCTTCTTTAAATCAAAGTGTTACTTTGACTGAAATGGGCCGGTAGCTCAGTTGGTTAGAGCACACCCTTGATAAGGGTGGGGTCGAAAGTTCGAGTCTTTCTCGGCCCACCATAGTTTTTAAAACTGGGGGATTAGCTCAGCTGGGAGAGCGCCTGATTTGCATTCAGGAGGTCAGCGGTTCGATCCCGCTATCCTCCACCAGTAACACTTAGTTATTTTAATCGTAAATATTTATATAATATCAATATCTATATCCGATTGTTCGAATAGATGAACAATCAAAATGTTTAATTAATTAAACATTCAAAAATTTGATTCAACACAGAATTTTTTTCTGTGCATAAATCAAGCGTTTAAGGGCGTGTGGCGGATGCCTTGGCACTGAAAGACGAAGAAGGACGTGGTATACTGCGATAAGTTGCGGGGAGCTGTATGCAAGCTTCGATCCGTGAATTTCCGAATGGGGAAACCCACCACTTTATGTGGTACTTTAAACTGAATAAATAGGTTTAAAGAGACAACCTGGAGAACTGAAACATCTAAGTAACCAGAGGAAAAGAAATCAATTGAGATTCCGTGAGTAGTGGCGAGCGAAAGCGGAACAGGCCTGTAAATTTATTAAAAAAACTTGAATAGTTTGGAAATGCTAACCAAAGAAGGTGATAGTCCTGTAAAGGTAAAGTTTAATAAATTTCTCGAGTAAAGCGGGACACGTGAAATCCTGCTCGAATATAGGGGGACCACCCTCTAAGCCTAAATACTCTTCAGTGACCGATAGTGAACTAGTACCGCGAGGGAAAGGTGAAAAGAACCCCTATTAGGGGAGTGAAATAGAACCTGAAACTGCATGCCTACAAACAGTCGAAGCTCTTTTTAGAGTGACGGCGTACCTTTTGTATAATGGGTCAGTGACTTAATTTATAAAGCAAGCTTAAGCCGTTTAGGTGTAGGCGTAGCGAAAGCAAGTCTTAATAGGGCGATTAGTTTTATGAATTAGACCCGAAAACGAATGAGCTTACCATGAGCAGGTTGAACGCAAGGTAATACTTGCCGGAGGACCGAACCAGTTGACGTTGAAAAGTCTTTGGATGACTTGTGGTAAGGGGTGAAAGGCCAACCAAATTCGTAGATAGCTGGTTTTCCGCGAAAACTATTTAGGTAGTGCGATGAATAAAAATGTATTTAGAGGTAGAGCACTAAATGGGCTAGGGGGAAGAGATTCTTACCAAACCTAATAAAACTCCGAATGCTAAATATAGTTCTTCATCAGACAGACTGTGGGTGCTAAGGTCCATGGTCGAGAGGGAAAGAGCCCAGACCACCAGATAAGGTCCCAAAATTGTAATTAAGTGTGAAAGGATGTGGAAATTCCTTAACAGCCGGGAGGTTGGCTTAGAAGCAGCCATCCTTTAAAGATAGCGTAACAGCTCACCGGTCTAATAGAGTTTCTGCGCCGAAGATGTAACGGGGCTAAAATTACATACCGAATCTGTGGGTTTATAAAGTTTTCGAACTTTATAAGCGGTAGCGGAACGTTCTGTAAGCCTGTGAAGGAGTACTCGTGAGAGACTCTGGAGGTATCAGAAGTGCGAATGCTGACATAAGTAACGATTAATAGAGTGAAAAACTCTATCGCCGAAAATCCAAGGGTTTCTGCGCAAGGTTAATCCGCGCAGAGTTAGTCGGCCCCTAAGACGAGGGCGAAAGCCGTAGTCGATGGAAATAAGGTTAATATTCCTTAACCAGATGGTAGTGACGGATTTTGTAAATTGTAAATTCTTAATGGATTGAATTTGCCGTGAAAAAGTCCCAGGAAATAGCTCCATCATTAGACCGTACCCTAAACCGACACAGGTGGATTAATAGAGTATATTTAGGCGCTTGAGAGAATGATGTTGAAGGAACTCGGCAAAATGCTTCTGTAACTTCGGGATAAAGAAGACCTATTTTTGGGCAACCAAATTTAGGTGACACAAGCCAGGGAGAAGCGACTGTTTATCAAAAACACAGGGCTCTGCTAACACGTAAGTGGATGTATAGGGTCTGACGCCTGCCCGGTGCTGGAAGGTTAATGCGATGGGTGCAAGCTCATTTCTGAAGCCCCAGTAAACGGCGGCCGTAACTATAACGGTCCTAAGGTAGCGAAATTCCTTGTCGGGTAAGTTCCGACCTGCATGAATGGCGTAACGATTTCTCCGCTGTCTCCAACATCAACTCAGTGAAATTGAATTCTCCGTGAAGATGCGGAGTTCGCGTAGTTAGACGGAAAGACCCCGTGCACCTTTACTGCAACTTTACATTGGTGTTAGGAAAAACATATTTAGCATAGGAGGGAGACATTGAAGCAAAGGCGTCAGCTTTTGTGGAGTCGCCAGTGAAATACCTCTTTTGTTTTTCTTGATATCTAACTGATAGCCGTTATCCGGCATCAAGACATTGTATGGTGGGTAGTTTGACTGGGGCGGTCGCCTCCCAAATAGTAACGGAGGCGTGCGAAGGTAAGCTCAGAACGGTCAGAAATCGTTCGTAGAGTGCAATGGCATAAGCTTGCCTGACTGTGAGACTGACAAGTCGAGCAGAGTCGAAAGACGGTCATAGTGATCCGGTGGTTCTGAGTGGAAGGGCCATCGCTCAACGGATAAAAGGTACGCCGGGGATAACAGGCTGATACTGCCCAAGAGCTCATATCGACGGCAGTGTTTGGCACCTCGATGTCGGCTCATCACATCCTGGGGCTGGAGCAGGTCCCAAGGGTTTGGCTGTTCGCCAATTAAAGTGGTACGTGAGCTGGGTTCAGAACGTCGTGAGACAGTTCGGTCCCTATCTGCTATGCGTGTAGAAGAATTGAGAGGAGCTGTCCCTAGTACGAGAGGACCGGGATGGACGTACCACTGGTGGACCGGTTGTAGCGCCAGCTGCAGTGCCGGGTAGCTAAGTACGGACGAGATAACTGCTGAAAGCATCTAAGCGGGAAACTCACCTCAAAACTAGTTCTTCCCATAGAGCCGTGGTAGACCACCACGTTGATAGGCTGGGTGTGGAAATGCGGTAACGCATGTAGCTAACCAGTACTAATAGCTCAATTGGCTTGATTTATGCACTGAAAAGAATTTTGAAATTTATAGATATACTTTTATTAAATTTATTAATATGTTAGCGAACAATTAAGACTAAACTTGTTCGATATGAAAAAGTCAAAAATTTCTAATAAAAGTTTTGGAACCTTCGTAAGAGAAAAAAGATTAGATCTTGGCTTAGGTCAGAGAGAATTAGCTCAGAAAATTGGAATAGCTGCGTCGTATTTAAATGATATTGAAAAAGAAAAACGTACTGCTCCAAAATCAAATATAATTAAAAAGTTATCAGTTTTACTAAAAGTTAATTTAAACGATTTAAATGATTTAGCTGGAATTTCCAAGGGAGAAGTACCACCTGATATAAGCGAATACATTGAAAATAATCCAAATTTAATTTCTTTGATCCGTTCGATTAAAAATAATAATTTGAATGTTTCCCAACTAGAGGAGATTAATAAAGCTATTAACAAAGAGGATAAAAAAGCTCTTATAATTGCGGCAGGCTTAGGTAGCAGATTAAAAAAATATACAGAAAATTTACCAAAATGTATGTTAGATTTTGGTGGTAAAACTTTATTAGAAAGACAATTAGATGCTTATAAAAAAAATGGTGTAAAAGATATTTCTTTAATTAGAGGTTATAAAAAAGAAAAGATTAATTATAAAGGAATTAGATATTTTGAAAATCCCGATTATAAAAATAATAATATTTTAAATTCTATCTTTTATGGAGAAGATGTAATTAATGGAAACATAATTATTTCATACTCTGATATTCTGTTTGATCCGATAGTTGTTAAAAGAACACTTGAAACCGATCACGATATCTCGGTCGTCGTTGACATTGATTGGAGAGGCTATTATGTTGGAAGAAAAGATCATCCGATATCTGAAGCAGAAAATGTAATATTTAACTCAAATAATGAAGTTGTTAAAATCGGTAAAATAAATACCGGAAAAGAAGAAGTGCACGGAGAATTTATTGGTATGATAAAATTATCTAATCGCGGAACAGAGATATTTAAAGAACATTTCCATCGATTAAAAAAAATTTATTGGAATAAACCTTTTCAAAGGGCAAAAATTTTTCAAAAAGCTTATCTAACAGATTTAATTCAAGAACTAGTGGATATTGGCATCAAAGTTCATTGTGTAATCATTGAAAGTGGTTGGAAGGAAATAGATACCGTTGAAGATTACAAAAAAGCATTAGTAGGATTTAGCAAAAAATTCACAAAAACTTAATATTTCCAATGTTATTAGTCCTTAATATATCCTTATAATTAACTTGTAAGCGAACAAAGTTAATGATAACCAAAGGGCAAATTATGATAAAAAAATACATACTTTTAATAATTTTAGTTTTATTTGCTGGAAATCTAAACGCAGAAACAAAAACTTACAAAATGGTGTTTGTACCTGCAAGTGAAAAGGGTGATGAAAGTGACTACACAAGTTTGATTGCTATCACCGAAAAACTTACTGGCTTTAATATAGATACAATTAAAGTAACAGATTATAATGCTGCAGTTGAAGCAATGAGAGCTGGTAGAGCTCATATTGCTTGGTATGGTGGAAAAACATATGTTAAGGCTGCAGAAATAGCAAGTGCCGAAGCTTTCGCTGCAGGAGTTAGACCTGGAGAAAAAGATGCAGGGTACTTTACTTACTTTGTTGTTAAAAAGAATAGCAAATTAAAAGAGTTTAAAGATGTTAAAGGTAAAATTTTATCTTTAAACACCATAGGATCAACAAGTGGTGATTTAATTCCACAAGTAGAATTAAGTAAAATTAATCTATCAATTAAAAATAAAGATCATTTTAAAAAAGTTTTTTATGCTGGTAGTCATGATGCATGTTTATTAGCAGTATTAAATAATCAATCTGATGTTTGTGGGATGAGCTCTAGAAACTTTGAGGCAAGATTGGATGATGGAACTTTTCAACAAAAGGATGTAAGAATTATTCATAAGTCTGACAGAGTTCCTCCACCACCTTTAGCTTATTCAAAAATGATTCCACAAGAAGATAGAAATAAAATTAAATATGCCGTCTTAGATGCTCATAACCATGGAGAAATTGGTGGATATGGTGGAAAGATGTCTCACTACATGGAAGTTAAAGATTCTGACTACAATGTTTTAAGAGAAGTTATTGAACTACTAAATAAGAATAAAAGTTAAATTAACACAGGACTATCATGCTTGAAATAAATAATCTAAAAAAAACATTTGAGAATGGTAGCCCTGCATTAAAAGGTGTTAATTTAAAAATTAGTAAGGGAGAATTTGTAAGTATTTTAGGACCTAGTGGTTCAGGTAAAACAACTTTACTTAGAACTATTAATGGTCTTGAAACGTCGAGTGGAGGGGAAATTTATTTTGATAATCAAGAAGTAAATAGTAATACTATTTCGGAAGTTCAAAAAAAGACTGGAATGATTTTCCAAGAATTTAATCTGGTAAATAATCTATCGGCAATAAATAACGTACTTACAGGTCTTTTAAATTCTAGTAATAAATTTTTATCTTTATTTTATTTATTTAAAAAAAATCAAAAAATTGAAGCTTTAAAATCTTTAAAAACCGTAGGTTTACTTGAAAAATCTTATAACAGATCTGATGAATTATCTGGAGGTCAAAGACAAAGAGTTGGAATAGCAAGGGCTATAATTAAAAGACCATTATTATTGTTAGCTGATGAACCCGTTGCCAGTCTAGATCCTAAAGCTGCAAATTTGATTTTATCTTTATTAAAGAAAATTAATAAAGACTATGGCACAACTATTCTCTGTAATCTTCATCAAGTCGATTTAGCTAAAAAATATTCAGATAGGTTAGTAGGTCTTTTGGACGGAAAGATCATATTTGATGAAAAATCTGAAAATATTAACAAATCTAATTTAGAAAAAATATACGTATAATATGGAACCAAACACAATAAAGCTTAAAGTATTCAACAAAAGTAAAGATCTTGCGACCTATCTAAAACCCCAATGGTCTTGGAAAACCTTCGCTACTATAGGAATATTTTCTTTTGTTTTAGTGTTTGTTGTAAATGACTTGGAAATTAATTTCATTAAATTAGTTACAGACTCTTCAAAATATTTAGGAGACATTATATCTAGAATGCTTCCACCTGATTTTAGTAATTTAAATCAATTAATTTATGCAATGTTAGAAACTATTGAAATTGCATTTCTTGGTACTTTTATTGCTATAGTTTTATCAATTCCTCTTGGGTTATTTTCAGCAAGAAATTTAGCTCCTAATTATTTTGTTTACTTAATTTGCAAAACTATAGTTATTTTCTTTAGAGCGATCCCTGAATTTATTATAGCTATGATTTTGGTGATAGCTATTGGATTTGGAGCGATGCCAGGAGTATTAGCATTAGGTTTACATACAATGGGTTTTTTAGCTAAATTTTACGCTGAAGATATTGAGCATATAAATAATGGCCCTATAGATGCATTAAAATCGTCTGGTGCTAGTAAAAGTCAAATAATATCTTTTGGGGTAATTCCACAAATTCTTCCATCTTTTGTTGCAAATAACTTATATATTTTAGATCGAAACGTTAGAATGGCAACAATGTTGGGCATTGTCGGAGCGGGTGGCATAGGCTATGAATTACAATCATCTTTTAGAATGTTCGAATACGAAAGAGTATCAGCAATTATAATTCTTATATTTATAACAATATTTGTTATTGATCACTTGTCTTCTTTAATAAGATCTAAAATTAAATAGAATTAATTATTAAATTTTACTTTTTCATTTTGATTTTGCTCATCAACTCTTTTGATAATGCGCTTAAAGGTTTTTTAAAATTATTTTCAATTATGATATCTGGTTTTTTTGGGAATTCTGCTCTCATATTCTTTCCAATGACATTTTTATAATTTCCCTTGTAGAAAAATTTTTTTTTCTTTTTAATAATTTTAGAAATATCTGCTTTGATGTAAATTTCTAAATAATTTTGAATATTTGATCTATTCCATTTTCTAACTTTATGAAATAAACTCACTGTAGATATAATCACATTTAAATTTTGGTCAGTAACATATTTACAAAAATTAGAATAGCTTAGCGCATAATTTAACCTAGCATTTTTCGAAAATTTTTTATAATTAAATAGCTTTCTTAGATCATCTCCACTAATAGTTAAAGTGGGACCATAATTTCTTGAAATTTCATAT
>CACIKJ010000025.1 GCA_902587215.1 uncultured Pelagibacteraceae bacterium
CAAATGCTTTGCTTAAACTTTCTCCAAATGCAATCTGACCGTGATTTGCCATCAAGCAAGCTTTTCTTTTTTCAAGAGCTTTCAAAATATTTTGAGATAATTCTTTTGTACCAAAGGTTGCATATTCTGCACATTTGATATCGTCTCCACCCATTAAAGCGATCATATAATGAAAAGGCGGAATAGATTTACGATGAGTAGATATGGCGGTTGCATGAGCTGAGTGAGTATGGACTATTGCTTTTGCTTCTGGTTTTTTTCTATAAATGTCTTGATGAAATCTCCACTCTGAAGATGGATTTAGCCCTGAATTTGCAATTTTTAAATAATCATATTCTGTTTTCAAAGACATAAAAACAATGTCAGTTAATTTAAGTTTTTCGTATTTAATACCAGAGGGGGTTATGTAAAATCCTTCGTCTTCGTCTATTTTGGCTCTTACAGATAAATTTCCGGATCTAAGTGGTGAAAGATTTGTGGAATTCAACTTGAGAGAATAATCTATAACTTGTTGTTTTAAATCTTCATTCATCTTACTTATTAAATAATTTCCTCAGACCTAAAGATGACGCTTCACATACACCTTTTTCTGTAATTAAAGCTGTTACATATTTAGCTGGTGTTACATCAAAAGCTAGATTCATAGCTTTACTTTTTTTTGGGTAAACTTGAATTTTTTTTAAATTACCATTCTCATCCAAACCTTCCATGTGTGATAATTCCTCAGAATTTCTCTCTTCAATTGGGATTTCTTTAAAATTATTTATATTCCAATCAATTGTTGAGCTTGGTAAAGCAACATAAAAAGGAACACCATTGTCATGTGCGGCGAGTGCTTTAAGATAGGTTCCAATTTTATTACAAACATCACCGTTAGACAAAGTTCTATCAGTTCCAACAATACACATATCTACATCGCCTCTTTGCATTAGAATACCTCCTGTATTATCTGCAATAATAGTATTTTTAATACCTTCCTCATTTAATTCGTAAGAAGTTAAATTAGCACCTTGATTTCTAGGTCTTGTTTCATCAGCCCATACATGGATGGGAATTCCTTTTTTGTGAGCATGATATATGGGAGATGTAGCAGTCCCCCAATTTATTGTTGCAAGCCATCCAGCATTACAATGGGTTAAAATATTTACTGTACCTTTTTTTTTATTATAAATTTCCTCAATAATCTTTAGGCCATACAATCCAATATTTTCACAGAATTTAACATCTTCTTCACAAATTTCTTTAGCTTCATTCAGGCCTATTGCTAAAATTTTATCACTATTAACGCCTGATAATTTATTCATCATTCTATCTACGGCCCACTTTAGATTTATAGCTGTAGGTCTTGCACTAATTAAACTTTCTGCAGATTTCTTTAAAAATGATTGATCATTATTTTCAAGAATAGCTAAGACTAATCCGAAAGCTGCCGTGGCTCCTATCAAAGGTGCTCCTCTTACCTCCATTACTTTAATAGCATTTACTGCGTCATTTATTGTTTTAAGATCCTTGATAATAAACTGATGGGGAAGTTTTGTTTGGTCAATAATTTTTACAATATTGTTTTCAAACCAAATAGTACGATATTCTTTACCTTCTATTTTCATTTACTTAAAACTCTACCTGCAACTACTTTTAATTTTTCTATAGTTTTTTTTGTCCTTTTTTCTGGAGCAGTTATAATTGCAACATCTAAACAATTATTTGTTGGATCTTTTGGATCAATATGTTTTTCAAAATTTACTATTAAATTTTTAATCATATTTTTGGCTTTAGCAGCATTGTCTAAAAGAACTTTAACAACTTGTTGAACATCGACATTTTTATGATCTGGATGCCAGCAATCAAAATCAGTAACCATCGATACTGAAGCGTATCTTATTTCGGCTTCTCTTGCTAATTTTGCTTCAGGCATATTTGTCATTCCAATTACATCAGCATTCCATGATCTATATAAATTTGACTCTGCTAGAGTAGAAAACTGCGGACCTTCCATAACTACATAAGTCCCACCCCGCTGATATTCTATTTTGTCTTTTTTGATTGCCTCCTCACAAGCATTCATCAAACCATTAGATGTTGGATGTGCCATTGATACATGGGCTACTATCTCATCATCAAAAAAGGTCTTATTTCTAGCAAATGTTCTATCTATAAATTGATCAATAATTACAAATTTGCCAGGTGGCAATTCCTCTTTTAAAGATCCTACTGCAGAAACAGAAACAATATCCGTAACACCTAATTGCTTAAGGGCATCAATGTTCGCTCTAAAATTAATTTTTGATGGAGAAATAAAATGTCCTCTACCGTGTCTTGGTAAAAAATAAACTTCTTTGGCATTATATTCAGTTTTTAAAATTTTATCTGAGGGTTTGCCCCATACAGTTGTTATATCTAGTAACTCTCTTTTTTTAAACTCCTCAACGTCGTATAATCCACTACCACCAATAATTGCTAATTTATTTTTTGTCATATATATAAATTAATATATAACCTAATTATTAATGAATTTAAAAGATTATATAAGATCTATTCCTGACTATCCAAAAAAAGGAATTCTATTCAGAGATATAACTACTCTAATAAAAAATGAAAAGGCTTTTTCTGAAACTATAAACCAAATTGTAAAAATATTAGAAAATAATGATTTTGATAAAATAGCAGCAATTGAGTCTAGAGGTTTTGTTTTTGCGTCAGCTATTTCGTATCTAATGAAAAAACCATTTATACTTTTAAGAAAAAAAAATAAATTACCTGCTGAAAGATTTTCTGTTGATTTTGAGTTAGAGTATGGCACAGCAACAATAGAAATGCACAAAGACTCTATTTCATCAGGAGATAAGGTTGTAATTATTGATGATTTAATCGCAACAGGAGGTACTGCTGAAGCTGGTGCTAAAATTATTGAAATGGCAAGCGGAAAAGTAACTTTATTTATTTTTGTAATTAATCTTTTCGATCTTGGTGGTTGTGATAAATTAATAAAAAATGGCTATAAAGTTGAAAATTTAATTGAATTTCCAGGTCATTAAATAAATCATTTAACCATAAAAATAACATTTTCTTCTATACTACTTATATTTATTAAGATATTTAAAAAAAATGCAAAAAATTCTTGTTACAGGTGGTCTAGGTTTCATTGGCAGTAATCTAATAAAGATTCTTCTTAAGAAAAAATATAATGTGATTAATTTAGACAAAGTTAGTTATTCTTCAAATTTTTATAATACAAAAAATTTTTCTAATCACAAGAATTACAAATTTCTAAAATGTGACTTAGCAGATAAAAAAAAACTTAATAAAATAATATTTACGTATAAGCCAATTGGAATATTTAATTTAGCTGCTGAAACTCATGTTGATAGATCCATAGATGATCCATCGCCATTTATAAAAAGTAACATTTTAGGACTATTCAATTTGCTAGAGGTGATTAGAAAATATCATAAATTAAATAAAAAAATAAAGTTAATTCATATATCTACAGATGAAGTTTATGGGGATGTGCTAAGTGGAAGATCCAAAGAAACTGATGCATATAAGCCAAGCTCACCTTACGCTGCAAGTAAAGCCTCCTCTGATCATTTAGTAAGTTCATATATAAGAACTTATGGAATTCCAGCGATTATAACTAATTGTTCAAATAATTATGGTCCAAGACAACATCCAGAAAAATTGATACCAAAAATGATTTATAATATCCTCAATAATAAACCTCTGCCTATATACGGAAAAGGATTAAACTCAAGAGAATGGATCTACGTGGACGATCATTGTGAAGCTTTGGAAAAAATATATAAAAAAGGAAAAATTGGAAACTTTTATAATATTGGATCGAATATAAACGTAAATAATATTAATTTAATGAAACAGTTATTAAAAATAATTAAAACAACTCATAAGATTAGTGATAAAGTAAAAATTAAATTTGTCAGTGATAGACCTGGACATGATTTAAGATATGCAATAAATAGCAATAAACTAAAAGCTAAATTAAACTGGAAACCTAAAATAAATTTAACTTTGGGACTTAAAAAAACATTTGAATGGTATTATGAAAATCAAAAATATTTTTTAAGTTTAAACAAAAGAGATATTGTTAAAAGACTAGGAAAAAAAAATGATTAAAAAAGGTATTATTTTATCTGGAGGAATGGGTACAAGAATGAGCCCATTGACAAAAGCAGTAAATAAACAGTTGTTACCAATTTATGACAAACCTTTAATATTTTATCCATTATCAATTTTAATGTTATCAAATATTAAAGACATATTAATTATTGTTAATAAAGGTCAATTAAACCAATATAAAAAAATTCTTCCTGATGGAAAAAATCTTGGTATTAAAATTAATTATATTGAACAAGCTTATCCTAAAGGTCTTCCTGATGCTTTTATATTAGGTGAAAAGTTTATAGGAAAACAAAATGTTTCACTAATTCTTGGAGATAACTTTTTTTACGGTCAGTATTTGAGTCAAAAGTTATTATCATGCACAAAATTAAAATCTGGAGCCAAAGTTTTGCTTCACAAAGTTTCAAAGCCAGAATTATACGGAGTAGCAAAAGTTAATAAAAGAAATAAGATTACTAAAATTTCTGAAAAACCAAAAAAATATATTTCAGATTTAGCAATAACTGGTCTATATTATTTTGACAATAAAGTTGTAAAATATGCTAAACAGCTAAAACCATCAAAAAGAGGAGAGCTGGAAATAACAGATTTACTTAATAAGTATAAAATAAAAAATAAACTTTATGCGGATTATATTGGCAGAGGTGGCGCTTGGTTAGATACGGGCTCAATTGAAGATTTTTATAAAACTTCTTCGTTTGTATCTGCAATAGAGAATAGACAAGGTTTTAAAATTGCATGTCTGGAGGAAATTGCTTACTTTAAAAATTGGATTGGAAAAAAACATATAAAAAACCAAATTAAGTTTTATGGAAAGTGTGAATACTCAAAATACCTAGATAAAATTATCACTAAATGAGAAATAAAAAAATATATTACGGAAAAGCTGTATACGACAGTAAAGAAATAAATGCTGTTTTAAGAGTTTTAAAGAATAACAGTTTGAATTTAATTGATGGACCTCATGTAAAAAGGCTTGAGAAAGAAATTTGTAAAATTTTTGGAAAGAAATATGCTTTGATGGTAAATTCTGGATCATCTGCAAACCTGCTCGGGCTTTCTGCTTTAAATTTTAAAAAAGGATCTGAGATAATTACTCCAAATTTAACTTTTTCTACAACCGTTGCTCCAATATTTCAATTAGGATTAATACCACGATTTATTGGAGTTGAAAAAAATAAATTTGTTGCTCAAACAAATCAAATTGAAAAGGCAATTAATAAAAAAACTGTAGCAATAATGATTCCAAATCTTTTAGGAAATATACCAGAGTGGATAAAAATAAAAAAAATATCTAAAAAATATAACCTTAAAGTTATTGAAGACTCCGCTGACACTATTGGTTATACAATTAACGGAAATAACACTGGAAGACTTTCAGATATAGTAACTAATAGTTTCTACGCATCACATATAATCAATGGTGCTGGGACAGGAGGAATTGTTTGCTTTAATGATTATAAGCTTTATCAAAAAGCAAAGTTGCTCAGAGGTTGGGGAAGATCTTCTGCAACATTTAACGAGTCTGAAAATATAAAAAAAAGGTTTAATATAAAGATTTCGGGTATTGATTATGATGCAAAATATGTTTTTTCAGAAGCGGGATATAATTTTCTGCCATCCGAAATTTCTGCTGCTTTTGCGTTAGAACAAATTAAAAAGTTAAGTAAAAATATTAAAATTAGAAATTATAATTTCAATCAATTAAAATTATTTTTTGCTAAATACAAAAATTTTTTTGATCTTCCAGAAATTAATAAAAACGTTAAAACTCCATGGCTGGCTTTTCCACTTGTAATCAAAAATAATAAAAAATTTAAGAGAAAAGATTTACAAATTTATTTAGAAAAAAATAATATACAGACAAGAACGATATTTACAGGTAATATTCTAAAACAACCAATAATAAAGAAAAAGAATTTTAGAAAGATTGCAAATTCAGAACAAGTTTCAAATAATGTTATGAAAAATGGTTTACTGATAGGATGTCATCAAGACTTAAAACGTGCAGATCTAAATTATATTTATAAAATTTTTGATAATTTTTTCAAAAAAATACAATGAAAATAATCAAAACAAAATTTAAAGACCTATTTTTAGTAAAAGGCGAGACACACGCTGATAACAGAGGTTTTTTTAGAGAGTTGGTTTACCAAAAAATAGTGCCAAAAAAAATTGTATTTACAGTGATTTCAAAGTCAAAAAAAAACATTCTAAGAGGTTTACATTTTCAAAATAAAAAACCCCAAGGTAAGTTCTTATGTGTACTGAAAGGTAAAATTTTTGATGTTGCTGTAGATTTAAGAAAAAATTCAAAAACATACCTAAAACATTTTAGGTGTGTTCTTAGTGATAAAAATAGTACAAGTATTTATATACCACCTGGTTTTGCTCACGGATTTTATACTTATGATAAAGAAAATATTGTTTTATATGGATGTACAAATTATAGAGATAAACATTCTGAAAGCGGAATAATCTGGAACGATAAAAATTTAAAAATAAAATGGCCTAATAAAAAACCAATACTATCCAAGAAAGACAAACTAAATATCACTCTAAAAGATTATTTATCCACTAATGCAAAATAGCAAATTATATTGCTTTGGAATACATGATGATGTTTTAAGCTCTATACAATCATTAAATTATATCCCTGTTGGACTTGGTGAAAATACAATTAGCTCAGGTTGGTTAAAAGATAACACAGGGGATCAGATTGCATCCAAAAATAAATATTATAGTGAGCTTACTTTCTATTATTGGTTATGGAAAAATAAATTTAAAGAAATTCCTAATAATATATGGGTAGGATTTTCTCAGTATAGACGACATTGGAAACAGAACAAAGATCAATTAAAAGTTGGATATAAACTCGAAAACGAAATTTTGAAAAAAATTCCATTTGAATGGGAAAACTATGAGACAATATTGCCTAATCCAATAGATATTAAAGGATTAAAGTTTATGAAAGTCATGAAATCAGGAAAATTAGCAATGCTTAGAAATCCTAAGGCTTTATTAAAAAAAAATAGGAATATAAAATTCAATTTTGATATGATGCACGGAGTTGGAACGATGGAAAAAGCAATAAATTTGTTAGATGACGATAACAAAAATGATTTTTATAATTTTGTGAATACAAAAACATCCTTTAGTCCAGCAAATATGTTTATTTGTCGTAATAAAGAAAAAATTTATAATTTTTTTGAAGTTTTATTTCCCTGGTTATCAAAATGTGAAGAGCTTTTTGGATTTGACTTAAAAGGTTATGGTAAAATAAGAATTTATGCTTTTCTATGTGAAAGATTTTTGCCGTTTTGGTTTAATAAAAACTCAAAAGTTTTAGAGTGGCCAATTATATTTCATGATTTAAGAAAGTAGAAAAATATGAAAAAAAAATTGAAAAAAATTATATTTACTGGTGGTACTGGTAGATTTGCTAGTGTTTTTAAAAGCATTAAAAATAATTATAAAATTTATTATCCTTCGAAAAAAGAATTAAATATTTTAGATAAACCATCGATAATAAAATATATTAAAAGAATAAAACCTAACTATTTTATTCACGCAGCTGGCCTATCAAGACCAATGTCAATACATGATAAAGATATAGAAAAGAGTATAATGTTAAACATTGTTGGAACTTCAAATGTTGTAATAGCTTGTTCTCAATTTAAAACAAAACTAATTTACTTTTCAACAGGATATGTTTATCCAGGATCTAAGGGAAATTACAAAGAAACAGATCCTTTAAAACCTTTCAATAAATATGCATGGTCAAAACTGGGAGGTGAGTCTAGTGTAAAATTATATGACAACTCGCTGATATTAAGACTTATAATGTGTGAAAAACCATTTATACACAAGTCTGCATATCATGATATAAATACTAATTTTATATTTCATGATGAAATAGCAAAAATTTTACCTAAATTACTTAATAAAAAAGGTATATTAAACGTTGGTGGTAAAATACAATCAATTTATAATTTTGCAAAAAAATATAATCCAAATATTAAAAAAACTTCAGGAAAACATTATTTTCCAAAAAACATCTCTATGAATATTGGTGAACTTAAAAAAATTCTAAAAAAATAAATCTATTTTTTTATTCTATACCAAGATTTTTTACCTAAAAAAGAATTAATTATTCCTGAAAATCTATATTGATAAATTGTTTTTTTTTCTTTCTGATTTGTAATAGTAAAAAATAAAATCTTAAACATGGACCTTATAAGCTTACCAATTATTTTTCTAAATGCTGACAAAAAACCATTATGTTTTCTATAATAGTAATATTCTGACCACATTAAATGCCAATTTCTAAATTTTTCTGCCTCTAGTTTTAAGTCTTTATCACTTCCGATTGACCCGCTTTGTCCTAAATGATTAACTATAAGTTTATTACTATTAAAAACTTTTCCTTCTAATTTTTTAATTCTTCTGCATAAATCTGTTTCTTCGTAAAAAAAAAAGAAATTTTCATCAAATAAAATACTCATATTTATATTCTTTAGATCGAGCAACATTGAGCAACCAACCACCCAATCAACATCTTTTAATCCAAAATTATTATATTTTTTTTTTTTATATTGTTCAGTAATTTTGTTTGTAAAGCCGCCATATGGTAAATATTTATCATGATTAGGATATGATGCTCCTATCAAGCTAAATTCTAAATCACTATTAATATAGTATTTTATATTCTGAAAAAAATCTTTGGAATAAACAGTATCTGGGTTTGAAATAAATACATATCTTGTATTAGTATGTTTAATACCTAGATTATTTCCTCCTCCATAACCAAGATTTTCTTTAGATAAAATAACTTTTACATTTACAAATTT
>CACIKJ010000026.1 GCA_902587215.1 uncultured Pelagibacteraceae bacterium
AGGATCACAAATTAGAATTACATACTGATAAAGGAAACACAGAACTATTACATAGTGATAAATATGTCGGCTATAGATTAGATAAACAAAAAATATCAGCCATTATTTTAAAGAATAATAAGCTTCATATTGAAATTATAATTAATCCAAGTGCATTTAGTGCAAAAGGAGATCCCGCAGGAATTTCAGATATAATAGTAGAGGCAGCAATTTCAACAATTTGTGATCATGAAGACTCTGTTGCTGCAGTTGATGCTGAAGATAAAATTACAGGCTACAGAAATTGGTTGGGACTAATGAAAAAAGATCTTGTGGCTGTATTTGAAAAAGATGGAAAAAAATTAAAAAGAAAACTAAATCCTAATAGAAGCTATATCTCTAAAAATGGTAAAAAAGAAAATCTTCATGGAAGAGCTCTTCTATTAAATAGAAATGTAGGACATTTAATGACAAATTCAGCAGTTCTATTGCAAGATGGATCTGAAATACCTGAAGGAATTTTAGATGCTTTTGTTACCTCTTTATGTGCGGTTCATGATTTAAAAATTAAAAATAATTCCAGAACTGGTTCAATATATATTGTTAAACCTAAACAACACGGTCCAGATGAAACAGCTTTTACAAATTTATTATTTTCAAAAGTTGAAGAAGTTTTAAACTTAAAAAAATTTACAATTAAGTGTGGTATTATGGACGAAGAGAGAAGAACTACTGTTAATTTGAAAGAATGTATAAGAACATTAGAAAATAGAGTTTTTTTTATAAATACTGGCTTTTTAGATAGAACAGGAGATGAGATGCATACTTCTATGGAGGCAGGTCCAATGATTAAAAAGGGAGATATGAAAGCATCTACCTGGATCAATGCATATGAAAACAATAATGTAGATATTGGATTAGAATGTGGTTTTTCAGGGGTTGCTCAAATTGGAAAGGGAATGTGGGCAATGCCAGATAAGATGGCTGAAATGTTGAGTCAAAAAATCTCACATTTAGAGGCTGGAGCGAATTGCGCATGGGTTCCTTCTCCAACTGCCGCGGCCCTTCATGCCCTTCATTATCATAAAATAAATATTTTCGAAAAACATGCAGAGTTAGAAAAAAGACAGAAGGCGAAATTGAATGATTTATTAAATATACCAATTGTGAGAAAACCTAATTGGTCAATTGAAGAGATAAATAAAGAAATTTCAAATTCTGCACAAACAATACTTGGTTATGTAGTTAGATGGATAGACCAAGGAGTAGGATGTTCAAAAGTTCCTGATATCAATAATGTTGGCTTAATGGAAGACCGTGCAACATTAAGAATTTCATCTCAACAAATTACAAATTGGCTTTATCATGGTATTTGTAGCAGAAAACAAGTCTTAGAAATAATGAAAAAAATGGCAAAAGTTGTTGATGATCAAAATAAAAATGACAAACTTTATCAAAAAATGTCACCCAACTATGATCGATCTATTGCTTTTAAAACTGCATGTGAACTCGTCTTTCAAGGGAAAGATCAACCCTCTGGTTACACTGAGCCATTACTTCATTTAAACAGATTAATAAAAAAAAATTAGTCTTTTGAAAATGAATTTCTATTTTTGAAAGCATAAATTAAAGTTCCATCATCTAAACTCTCTATTTCACCACCTACCGGTAAACCTTGAGCAAGCTTTGAAATTTTAACTTCAACTCCTTTAAAGCTATCTTGAATATAGAATGCTGTTGTTTGACCTTCTATTGTGGCGCTTGTTGCTAAAATAACTTCTTCAATTTTTTCTCTTTTAACTCTGTTGACTAAAGCATCAACTAATAATTCCTCTTTATTTTGATTGTTGGACGAAATTGTTCCTCCAAGAATATGGAAATATCCTTGGTAAACACTTGATGCTTCTATGCTCCATTGGTCAGCTATGTTTTCCACTACACATATTTTATTAAATTTATTAATATTATCACAGTTATTACATCCTGAAGAAATAGACTTTAAAGACCCACAGTTTTTACATCTTGATATATTTTTATAAACCTCTGCTAAATTTTTAGCCATTGGTCTTATTAATTCTTCCCTATTATTTATCATTTTCAAAACTATTCTTTTTGCTGATCTTGGTCCTAAGCCAGGAAGTTTTGAAATTAATTTAATTAACTCGTCTATTTCAGCTAAATTTTGCATATCAATTTTTTAAAGTGGCCATTTAAAGCCTGGTATTCCAAAATTGCCAGCAGATTTAGATATTTCTTCGCTTGTTTTAGATTTCAAATTAGATTTGGCATTGTTATGTGCAGCTTTAATTAAATCTTCAATTACATTTTTATCCTCTTTTAAAAGATTGTCTGATATTTCTATATTTATCATTTCTCCTTCCCCATTTAATTTAACTTTAACTAATTCACCCCCAGAATGTCCTGTAACTTCAATTTTTTTTATAGCCTCTTGGCTATCTTTCATTTTTTGTTCTAGTTCTTTGGCTTTCTCAAGAATTTTAGAAAAATCTGTCATGATTTATTTTTTTCATCCACACTTTGTAATTCTGCGTCTGGAAATAATTTCTTTATTTCTAAAGAAAATTTAGATTGTGACTCCTGTTTTATTAAATTGGCTTCTTTATCTTTTTTTTGATTTTTAAAAGTTGGCAAACCTTCTTTTTTAGAAAACGCTATAACCCATCTTTTATCTGTCCATTCGATAAGCTTTTCAGATAAATCTTTTACAAATGATTTATCTAGATTTGAATTAAACGATATTTCAATCTTTTGATCTTCGAAACTTACCAATCTTACATTGTTTTCTAGTTCATATTTTATCTTTAACTCTTTTTTATGTTCGCACGTTTCTATCAATTCCTTAAAATTTTTAATTCTATAATTTTCTTTTTTATTTTTGACTTCTGGATTAGGTATAATTTTATCTTGTTGTTCAACATTTTTTAACTGATCAATTGTTTCCTGTTTATATTCTTTTTGATTTTTAATGGTATTTTCTTTTAAATTAGTAGTTTTCTTATCTGAGTTTTTTTCATTATTTTCTCCACTTTTCAAAATTTTTTTGAGATGTAGACATCTAATTAAAAACATTTCAATAAACTGATACTGATTTTTGATAATATCAATTTTGTCGAGGTTATTTAGTGTAAATTGCCAGAAAAGGAGTAAATCTTTTTTTAGTATTTTTTTAGAAAGATTCTTAATTTTTTCAAATTCCTTGTCGTTTAAATCAAAGTTTGTTCCATTTAAATTAACATATTCAATATTTTTTAAGTAATAGAGCGCTTCTAAGAATTCATTTAAAATTACTTTAGGCTCAACTCCAGAATTGTATATGTCTCTAAAAAGTTTGAGAGAGCTCTCTTCATTGCCTTCTAAAATTTGCTCAATTAAATCGATGATCTTACTTTTTTCAAAATAACCAAATATTTTCTGTGCATCTTTAAGACTAAGTTCTTTTCCATTATTTTCCATTAACATGGCCCTATCAAGCAGAGATAAAGAGTCCCTCACTGAACCTTCAGATAATTTAACTATTAATTTAATTGCTTCATCAGATATTTTACCATTCTCTAAATTTTTAATTTTTTTTAAATATTCAAATAGTTCAGAAGAGTTTACTCTAGACAAATCATATCTTTGGCATCTTGATATTATTGTTACTGGTATTTTTTTTACATCTGTACTTGCAAATATAAATTTTAGATACGATGGCGGTTCCTCTAAAGTCTTTAGTAATGCTGCAAATGCGGATTTTGAGAACATGTGTACCTCATCACAAATGAAAATTTTGTATTTTGCTGATGTAGGCTTGTATCTAGAAAATTCAATTAGTTCTCTTACATCATCAACACTGGTTTTGCTGGCAGCATCTATTTCTAAAATATCAATATTGTTTCCGTCTATAATAGATTTACAACTTTCACAGAAATTCTCTGTACATAATTTCTCTACACCATTTTCACAGTTTAAAGCTTTTGCAACAATTCTTGCAGTACTTGTTTTACCTGATCCACGAATTCCTAAAAACATATAAGCATTTGGAATTTTATTGTTTTTTATAGAATTAAATATGCTCTCTGCTATTACTTTCTGACCAATTAATTGATCAAAAGTTTGAGGTCGATATTTTAGAGCTAATACTTTGTTATTTGAGTACATAATTTAAGAGGAGACCAACCAACCTGAATAAATACTCAATACCCTTGCTTCTGTTAAGACCTAGGGGAGTTCATGGTATCTTCACCTAGTTGGCCCCCAAAACATTATATCAGTAATAATTTAAATTCTTCAATAAGATATCTTATTTATTTCTTAGTTTATCAGCTTCGAAAACCCCTAAAACACTCATATCTTCGCAATGGTAATTAAGATCTTCTAATGAATTTCTAATTTTTTGGTCATCGATGTGGCCTTCAACCTCACATAGAAAAAAGTATGACGAAAAAGAATTTTTTTCAGGAAAGCTTTGAAGCTTTATCATATTAACTCCATTAATTGCCATACCCTGTAGGGCACTATAAAGAGCAGCGGGTTTACTTTTTAGTTTGAATAAAAAGGAGGTAATGTATGATTTATTCTTATTTTCTGGTTGAGATATATCTTTTCCCATTAATAAGAACCTTGTGAAATTTTCTTTATTATCTTGAATATTTTTAGCAAGTATTTTCATATTATATATTTCAGCACTTAAGCTAGATGATATTGCGGCTTTGGTTTTATCTTTGATTTCTGAGACAAATTTTGCTGATCCAGCCGTATCTGCTCTGACATGCTCTGCAAATTTATTTTTTTTTATAAATTTAGAAGATTGGCTTAATGCTTGAGCGTGAGAATAAACATCTGTTATATCTGATATTTTACTCTCATTTAAACCTAATAAATTATGACTTATTTTAAAAAAATGTTCTGCATAAATATTTAATCTAAATTTGAATATTAAATATTCTATACCAATATTTCCTGTGGTTTTATTTGACTCTGGAATGATAGTTTTAATATCGTTATTTTCACTTGCAATTTCAAAGCATTCATCAAATGTTTTACACGGTATTGTTTCACATTTTGGGTAATTGTATTTTGCACAGCTTTCACTATAACTTCCAGCAACACCTTGATAAGCAATTTTCATAATTTATATGTATATTTCATTATTTTTAAGAAATAAATATTGGTTTTAGTTCCAAATATCTTAATTATGCGTCTTTCAGCCGCTTAAATTAAAAATAATTATATATTATTTTTTGTGTTTAACATGTTATACGACTTTTAAAAAGTTATAATGGATTCATTTGAAATAAATAAAATAGTAGCATCAATATTATTAATTGCGCTTTTGTTCATTGGTATTGGAAAAATATCTGATTTAGTATTTAAGGTAGATAAACCTGATACTCCTGGATATAAAGTAGAAATCCCAGAAAACGGTTTAGCTAAACAAGTATCGGATAAAAAAGAGAATGAAGTTGAGGAAATTGATATAAGTGCTTTGTTAGCTCAAGGTACTATCGAGCATGGTGAGAAGGTATTTAAAAAATGTTCGGCTTGTCATGTTGTTGAGAAAGGTGGGGCTAATAAAATTGGTCCTGCTCTTTATGGTGTAATAGGTAGAAAAGTTGCTGCATTAGATAATTATAAATATTCAAGTGCCATGGCCGCTTATGATAAAGAATGGACATTTGAGGAGATGAATGGATATCTTAAAAAACCTCAATCCTATATAAAAGGAACAAAAATGGCATTTGCAGGATTAAGAAAAGAAAAAGATAGAGCTTCGGTTATACTTTATTTAAATCAAAATTCAGACAGCCCACTTCCATTACCTTAATTTTTTAAAACAATATAATAATATACTTTTTTGAACATGTACTCTATTTAGAGCTTGTTGCCAAACTCTCGATTTTTTTCCTAAAAAAACTTCCTCTGAGACTTCGTTACCTCTTGGTAAGCAATGTAAAAATATAGATCCAGGTTTAGTTACTTTCATGATATTTCTATTAATTTTATAGTTTTCAAAATCTTTGATTTTTTTTAACTTATTAACTTTATCATTAAGAGAAACTACTTTATCAGAAAATATTACGTCTGAATTTTTTGCTGCTTTTTTTGCATCATTAAAAATATTTATTTTTCTTTTATTTTTTTTTACCCAATCGAGTACAAGCTTAGGGGGACTATAATTCTTTGGACAACCAATGTTTAGATTAAACTTAAATTTAACTGATGCCGCAATTAATGAGTTCAACACATTATTACAATCTCCAATCCAACATATATTTAATTTAGATATTGGTTTCATTTTAATTTCCTCGATTGTAAATACATCTGAGAGTACCTGGCAGGGATGAGAGCTTGGACTTAAAAGATTAATAATTGGGATCGTTAAGTTTTTACTAAAATCCTCAAGTTTCTTATCACTATCTGTTCTTAATAGAAAACCATCTCCGTAAGTTGATATGATTTTAGCTGTGTCCGCTAAACTTTCGCCACCTTTTCCTAAGTGTAACTCATTCGCTTTAACTGTAATTGAATCAGCCCCTAATTGTTTAATAGCAATATGGAAGCTCAATCTTGTTCTTGAACTTTGTTTTTCATAAATTTGAATGAGTAATTTTCCTCTTAAAGGTCTATCTTTATCAATATCGAGTGTATTTGTTTTTTTTCTTTTATTTTTTCTTTTTTTTGCGTCATTTAAAATTTTTCTCAAATCACTTACTGGAATATCCTTCAGATTAATAAAATGATTCATATTTATTTATAACTTTTGCAAACTTTTTTAATAATTCGTATGGCTAAATCAATTTCTTTTTTTTTAACAGTTAGTGGTGGTAAAATTCTTATAGTGTTTTCTGCTGCTCTTATAGTAAGTAAATAGTTATTTTCTAACGATTTAATAAAATTAGATTGATTGAAGTGTAGTTGTATACCTATCAAAAACCCTCTTCCACGTACTTCTTTGATAATTTTTGGGTAATCATTTTTAATTTTATTAAGCTCATTAAAAAAATAATTTGATAATTTTAATATTCTTTGTTGGAAACTTTTTTTTAATACTATATCCAATACCGCGTTACCTACTGACATTGCTAAGGGGTTTCCACCAAATGTAGATCCATGGGTGCCAGGGGTCATACATTTAGCAACTTTATTAGTCATTAATACTGCTCCAATTGGAAATCCACCACCGATACCTTTTGCAATTGGAACTATATCTGGTTTAACACCAGCATAATCAAAGGCAAAAAATTTACCTGTTCTTCCTATCCCACATTGAACTTCATCAAGAATTAATAGTATTTTCTTTTTATTGCAGATTTTTCTTAAACCTCTTAAACACCAGTCTGGTATTACTTTTATACCACCTTCTCCCATTATTGGTTCTACCATAATTGCTGCTGTGCTTTTGTTTATCAATTTTTTTAATTTTTTATGATCACCAAATACAAAATGGTCGAAACCTGGGGCGCTAGGTCTAAAACCATCAATCATTTTTTTTGAACCACTCGCGCTGATTGCGGCAATAGTTCTTCCATGAAAAGAATTTTTTATACAAATTATTCTATTTTTTCTTTTTTTTCCAATTGAAGAAAAATACTTTCTTGCAACCTTTATACTAGCTTCTGTTGCTTCAGCCCCTGAGTTGACAAACATTACTTTATCAGCAAATGTATTTTTTGTTATTCTTTTCGCCAATTTTTCACCCTCTGGAGCTTGAAAAGCGTTAGAAATGTGCCAAACTCTTTTTGCTTGTTTAGTCAACGCTTTAAGCAAATGTGGGTGTGAGTGACCAAGAGAGTTAACAGCAATTCCAGAGACCATATCCAGATATTTTTTACCTGAAGTTGAATATAAGAAGCTTCCTTTTCCATTTCTAAAAGAAATTTTTCTTCTGTTATAGTTGTTTGCCAATGAGCTCATAAGTTTTGTTAATATCTTATACACATTTAAATCATATTGACTTTAATAAAATGCAACTGAAGGTTAAATCTTGATGACTAAAATAAATGTTAAAAAAACAGAAAAAAAACTTGCTAAAATCTGCAAATATGAGTTACATAATATTGTGTAATTTTTAATTAAATACACTATATATTGATATTAGGTTTTTATGGCATGGGATGACACTAAAATTGAAATTTTAAAAAATGAGTGGGGTAAAGGAAAAACTGCCTCACAAATAGCGGAGATGATTGGCGGTGTTTCGAGAAACGCCGTCATTGGGCCCAGAAAGCCCCTCTAGTTTTAGAGGGGCTTTTGGGACTTAAGGAAAAGCGCATAGATTAAATCTATCAATTAAGATTAAAACAAAGATACCTCACAATCGATTTGTGAAAGATCAAAATGCAGACCGGAAATTAACAAACAAAACTTCGAAGTCAAAATTTAGAAGTCTTATTTTGGATAAAAATTTTGAAGCAGCCAAAAATTTATCTCTTGAGGAATTAAATGATGATACATGTAAATATATGGAAGGACACCCTAATGAAAAAAACTCTTCTTTTTGTGGCAGAAAAACAGTCGAAAAATTTTCATATTGTCCCTTGCATTTAATGATTGTTTATCAACCAAAAGGCAAGAAGGAAGAAATTGCTATTAAAGAAGGTGATATGCCAGCCTTTTTAGAAAAAAAAGTAAAAACAGCTTAATTTTAAAAAATTAATTAGTTTTTTCTTTTGAAAACTCACCCCCAGATTTCCACATGTAAGAATATTTTATTATTTCTTGATCGAAGTATTTTAGATTTGTATTTAAATTAAAGTCTATATTTGTTTTATATAATTTAGATGCAGTATTATTATATTTTAATAAGGTTAATTGATCT
>CACIKJ010000027.1 GCA_902587215.1 uncultured Pelagibacteraceae bacterium
AAAGTTTCTTATTAAAAGTAAAAAAAATATTAAATTTATAATCTTCAGTAGCGTTGTACCTGAAATTTACAAAAAATTTTCTCTCTTTTTTAAGTTATATTTAAATAAGAAAATAATTGAGATTAAAACATTAAAATTAAATACAATAATCGATATAAAGGTAAATAAAAAACAAGTTGGCTCTGATAGATTAGCAAATTCGGTTGCAGCAATAGATAAAAAAAATAATTATATTATTATTGATTTTGGAACAGCAACTACCTTTGATGTAGTGATCAGAGATAAATATTTAGGTGGAATAATTTCTCCAGGTATTAACTTATCATTAAACACATTAACCACTAGAGCTTCTTTAATTCCAGAAATTAACCTCAAGAAAATATCTTACGTAATTGGAAAAAATACGAATGAGGCAGTTAGATCTGGATTTTACTGGGGATATGCAGGTCTAATTGACAATATGATTAAATTAATTAAAAGACAGACTAAACTTAATTTTAAAATAATATTAACCGGTGGTCTAGCTGATCTATATAAAAAATCGATTAACACAAAATGTAAAGTTGATAAAGATCTTACAATTAAAGGAATAATAAAAATTGCAAAAAATTTAATTTAAATATGAAAGAAGAATTATTATTTTGCCCTCTTGGTGGCTCTGGTGAAATTGGAATGAACTTAAATCTTTATGCATATGGAAAACCAGAAAATCAAAAATGGATTATCGTTGATGTTGGTGTAACTTTTGCTGATGATAGTATTCCTGGCATTGATTTAATATACCCGGATCCAGGCTTTATTGTGGATAAAAAAGATGATGTTCTTGGAATTATATTAACGCATGCGCATGAAGATCATATTGGAGCAATTGCTCACATATGGCCAAAGTTAAAATGTAATATTTACGCAACTCCTTTTACGGCTGTGCTTGTTAGAGAAAAATTCAAAGAAAAAAAAATAGATATAAGTAATAATTTAAAAATAGTTGAGTTAGATGGATCTTTAAATCTAGATCCATTTAATATTGAATTTGTAACATTAACTCATTCTATACTTGAACCAAATGGTTTAAAAATAAATACTCCATCAGGTACAGTTTTACATACCGGTGATTGGAAATGTGATCCAAATCCACTTATAGGAAACAAGATAGATGAAGCTAAATTAAAAAAAATTGGAGATGAAGGTGTACTTGCAATGATTTGTGACTCAACAAACGTTTTCAGTATGGGACGTTCTGGCTCTGAAATGGATGTAAGAAAAAATATGCTTAATATAATAGAAAGATTAAAAAAAAGAATTATTGTTACTTCCTTTGCTTCAAATGTTGCAAGAATGGAAAGTGTATTTTATTGTGCAGAAAAAACTGGCAGACATATATCACTTGTTGGAAGATCTATGCATAGAATTTTTAAGGCAGCAAGAGAATGTGGATACTTGAAAAACGTTATTGAACCTCTAGATCCCAGAGATGCAAAACATATTGGACGTGAAAAAATTATATATCTTTGCACAGGTAGCCAAGGTGAACCAATGGGCGCCATGATGAGGATTGCAAATTATGTTCATCCAGATGTTTTTATTGAGAGAGAGGATGCTGTTATTTTTTCCTCTAAAATTATTCCTGGTAACGAAAAAAAACTATATAAATTACATAATCAGCTTGTTAGAGAAGGGATAGAGGTTATTTCTGAGGAAAATGAATTTATCCATGTTTCTGGTCACCCAAATAGAGAAGATTTAAAAGATATGTATAATTGGGTAAGGCCAAAATCTATTATTCCTGTTCATGGTGAACATAGACATATGATTGAACATGCTAAGTTTGCAAAGGAAATGCAAATACCTTTTACTGTTAAAGTAGAAAATGGTGATATAGTTAAATTGTCTCCAGGTGATAAACCAGAGGTTTTTGATAAAGCACCAAGTGGACGGTTGTTTGTTGATGGAAATATTCCAGTAGAAGAGGACTCAAGATCAATAAAAGAGAGAAAAAATATTTCAGCAAACGGAATTCTAGATGTTACAATTCTAGTAACACCCAAAGGCAATATTCATAATAAACCAATTTTTAATTATATTGGATTACCAATAGATAATGATGAAGATTATAAGTATGAGTTGGAAAATATTATAGAAAAAACCACACGAACCTTTGCATTAAATAATCAAAATCAAAAAGATAGTATTATAGATGCTGTTAAAATATCTTGCAGAAAGATAACTAAAGAAATTACTGGCAAAAAACCTCTTACTAGCATTAAGTTAATTAGGATTTAAATTGAGTATAACAGGATCAATCGTAATCTACGTGATATTATGGTGGATAGTCTTTTTTTCAATATTGCCAATAGACGTAAATAGAAAAAAAAATATAAAGATAGATGGAGAAGATCCAGGATCACCCGAAAATCCTAAAATACTTAAGAAATTTATATATACTACTGGAATATCTTTGGTAATATTTTTAACAATATACTATCTTGTGCAATATAATTATCTTAACCTAAGAAATTTTTTGATGTAGTTTAAGTCATATATGTATTTTTCAAAATCTTTTATTCCAATACTTAAAAATAATCCTACGGAAGCAAAAATAAAATCTCATAAATTAATGTTAAGAACTGGGATGATAAAACAGTCTTCAGCTGGAATTTACTCATGGTTACCATTAGGATTTAAGGTTATGAAAAAAATAGAACAGATTGTACGAGAAGAACAAAATAGAGTCGGTGTACAAGAAATGCTAATGCCTACAATTCAATCCAGTGAGATTTGGAAAGAAAGTGGAAGATACGATGATTATGGTGAAGAAATGTTAAGAATAAAAGATCGTCAAAATCGAGAAATGTTGTATGGCCCCACAAATGAAGAGCTAATTACAGAAATATTTAGGTCTTCAGTAAAATCTTACAAATCTTTGCCTCAATTATTATATCATATTCAATGGAAATTTAGAGATGAACTGAGACCTAGATTTGGAATAATGAGATGTAGAGAATTTTATATGAAAGACGCATATTCTTTTGATATTTCAGATGATGAAGCCTTATATTCATATAATAAATTTTTTCTTTCATATTTAAATACATTTAAAAGAATGGAACTTTCAGCAATACCTATGGCTGCGGATACCGGTCCAATTGGTGGCAATCTTTCGCATGAATTTATTATTCTAGCAGATACTGGTGAAAGTAAAATTTATACAGATAAAAGAATTTTTGAAGTTGATAGTACTGAAACCATTATAGATAAAAATTCGTTAGCTCAATTAAGAAAAGATTTTGAAAAATATTATTCAGTAACTGATGAAAAATTCAACAAAAGCGAATTTGAAAATAATGTTGAAGAAAATAATAGACTTCAAACAAAAGGTATAGAAGTGGGGCATATATTTTACTTTGGAGATAAATATTCAAGAGCAATGAATGCCAATGTTGATTACAACGGTAAAAAAGAGTTTGTTAAGATGGGATCTTATGGAATAGGCGTATCAAGACTAGTTGGTGCAATTATTGAGGCTAAATATGATGAAAAGAATGAAATTATGAAATGGCCATTATCGGTTTCTCCATATGATTGTTCAATTTTGCCAATTATAAATAAAAATGATAATTCAAATTTAGATAGAGCTGTAAATATTTATAATGAGCTAAAAAAAAATGATTTAGATGTTTTAATTGATGATACAGATGAAAATATATCATCTAAAATTAAAAAATTTAATTTATTAGGTATTCCATACCAAATTATTATTGGTAAAAATTTTAATGAACATAAAATCGAATTCAAAGAAATTAACAAAGAGCCGATATTTATTTCCTTAGATAAAATAATTAAAATATTAAACAAAAAAAAATAAAATTGATTACACTACTAGAGAGAAAAATAGCATTTAGATATTTATTTAGCAAAAAAAAAGATGGATTTATCAATATAATCTCTACTTTTTCATTCTTAGGAATTACTCTAGGTGTTGCGGTATTGATTGTTGTAATGTCCGTTATGAATGGTTTTCGATCTGAATTAATTAATAAAATTAACGGTTTTAATCCTCATCTAAAAGTTTTTTCTTATGAAAATTCAATAGATTTAAATAAATTAAAAAATAAAAATATAAAAGCATTATCAGATAACTTTTTTTTAAGTAATAGCGGTGAAGCTGTCATAGTTCATAATTCATATACTAAAGGAATTATTTTAAGAGGATACTTAAGAGATGACTTCAAGAAATTAAAAGTGATTAATAATGAATATTTTAATGGAAACAAATCAATTCTATATAATCATATTTCAATTGGTAAAGAATTAAGTTTTATTTTGGATGCTGATATAGGTGATAAAATTACTATTATTTCTCCTAACAGCATAATGTCTTTGGCTGGAAGTCTTCCAAAGCAAAAATCATTTATTGTAGACTCAATTTTTGAAAGTGAAATTAATGAGTTTAATCAAAATATAGCTTTTTTAAATCTCAATGATCTAGAAGATTTTTTTGGTTTAGAAAAACAAAACAGGTATCTTGAGGTATTTTTAAAGGATCCAAGAGAAATTGAGAAAAAAAAAGATGTATTTCAAAATATTTATAAGTATCATTTAATTAGTTCTTGGGCTGATCTTAATAAATCATTGTTTTCAGCTCTAAAGGTTGAGAGAAATGTTATGTTCATTATTTTATCACTGATTATTTTAATTGCTGCATTTAATATAATATCGGGTTTAACAATATTAGTTAAAAATAAGACAAGAGATATAGCAATTTTAAAATCTATAGGTGTACAAAATAACTCAATTACAAAAATTTTCTTTTTAGTTGGTTTTTTAATTGGTACTTTTTCAACTATATCAGGAATAATAATTGGAATTATTTTTTCATTAAATATTGAGAGCATAAGGATATTGGTAAGTAATATGTTCAATATCAGCTTGTTTCCTGAAGAAATATATTTTTTAAGCAAAATGCCTTCAGAAATTGATCCAGCTTCAATACTAATAATTAGTATATTTTCAATTATAATAACATGTATTGTTTCAATTTATCCAGCAATCAAAGCTTCAAAATTAGATACAATCAAATCATTAAAATATGAGTAATTTTTTAGAAATAAAAAATATTAGTAAAAATTATTTTAACCAAAAAAAAGTTAATGTACTAAAAAATCTTAGCTATAAATTCAAAAAAGGGAAAATTTATTCATTGGTTGGTCCATCTGGATCAGGTAAATCTACTTTACTAAATATATTGTCATTAATTGACCGACCATCAAAAGGAAATCTAGTTTTTGATAGCAAAAAAATTAACTTTGATGACAGAAAAATAAATGATCAAATAAGATCAAATTATATTGGTATTATCTATCAAGAAAAAAATCTTTTAAATGATTTCACGGCTATAGAAAATATTTCAATTGCAGGTATTGCGAACGGTAAATCATCTAAAGAGAGTTTATTAATATCAGAAAAAATTTTAAAAAAATTACGTTTAATAAATAGATCAAATCATTTTCCTTCCCAATTATCTGGTGGTGAAAATCAACGAATCGCAATTGGACGTGTTTTAATTAACTCTCCAAATATAATTATTGCTGATGAACCCTCTGGAAATTTGGACCAAAAAAACGCAAAAGAATTCTTTAAATTGTTATTTAATCTAAAATCAAAAAAAAGAATAATTATATATGCAACTCATAATAGATATTTTGCCAATTTAGCAGATTGTAGATTACAGCTAATTAATGGTAAATTAAAATCTATTAATGCAAGAAAATAATCAAAATTTTAACCATCTAAAAATTCACACCCAATATTCGATTTGTGAAGGTGCAATTAAAATTGATGATTTAAAAAATTTTTGTAAAGGTAAAAAAATCAAATCAATTGGTTTATCAGACACGAGTAATTTATGTGGCGCACTAGAGTTCTCGGAGGAGATATCAAAAGCAGGTACTCAGCCAATTATAGGAACACAAATTAATTTTAAATCAGGTAATGAGATTGGTATAATTCCATTAATTGCAAAAAATCAAAAAGGATACGAAAATATTTTAAAATTATCATCGGATTCTTATATTAAAAATAATGATAAAAACTTACCTTACTGCGATATAAATAATCTCTTAGAAAATTCAGAAGGAATTATTATTTTATCAGGATCATTACAATCATTGTCAGGTATTTTATTTTTAAAAAATAAATTAGAAGAATTAAGTGATCTCTATTCTACATTAAGAGAAAAATTTAAAAATGACTTCTATATTGAAATACAAAGACATGATGACAAAAATGAAAAACAATTTGAATTAACTAACCTAAATTTATCAGATTTACTTAAAGTACCGATTATAGCGACACATGAAGTGTATTATATTGACCAATCAATGTACGAAGCTCATGACGCATTATTATGTATAAAAAATAAATCATATATTGACGATAAAGAAAGAATTAAAATTTCTAATAATCATTATTTAAAAACAGATAAAGAAATGTTTGATTTATTTTCTGATTTACCTGAGGCATTGTTAAATAATTTTCATTTACCTTTTAAATGTAATTTTAAAGCTAAAAATTCTAAACCATTGTTACCTAAAATTGCATCAAATAATCAAATCAACTCTGCAAAAGGTTCAATTTTCATAAAGATGCCAGCTGCTATGTCTTTAGCTATTCCATTTTTTTCTGCACCACTAATGAATCTTTGTTTTTGTTTTTCTAATTCCGCTCTCTTTTTTTTGCCCATAGCTCTTCTTAAGATGTCTGCCTCACCAGCGGAGAATCCAGATAAAACTTGTGCAATTTGCATCACTTGTTCTTGGTAAATTATTACTCCATAAGTTGGTTCTAAGATTGTTTTTAACTTTGGGTGTAAGTAATCAGGCTCTCTTCTTCCATGTTTGCAATCATTATAGATTGGAATGTTGCTCATTGGTCCCGGTCTATACAATGCTACCAATGCAATAATATCCTCTAGCCTGTTTGGTTTCATATTAGTTAACGCGTCTTTCATGCCTGAACTTTCTAGCTGAAACAAACCTACAGTTCTTCCTTGGGATAATAATTCAAAAACTTTCTGATCTTCGTAATTAATTTTTTCAATATTAAAATTTTTGTTTAGTTTATTTTTTATTATTTTTTGAGTTTTAGATATAACTGTTAATGTTTTTAAACCTAAAAAATCAAATTTTACCAGCCCTGCATTTTCAGCTGAATACATATCAAATTGTGTAGATGGTAATAAAAGATTTGAAGACTGATCTTTATATAATGGAACAATCGAATTTAATTTTTTATCTGCGATTACAACACCAGCTGCATGTGTAGCAAAATTTCTATTTAGCCCTTCAAGTTTTAAGGATAAATCAACTAGTTTTTTTACTCTGTTGTCATCTTGTATCAATTTTTGTAACCGCGGTTCAGAATTTATACATTCTTGAAGTTTCATTGGTCTTGAAGGATCAAATGGAATCATTTTACAAATAGAGTCCACAAAACCATAAGGCAATCCTAATACTCGACCAACATCTCTAATTACCATTCTTGCTTTTAGTTTTCCGAAGGTGATGATATGTGCAAC
>CACIKJ010000028.1 GCA_902587215.1 uncultured Pelagibacteraceae bacterium
ATTTTGAACTATATTTGAGGTTTTAGTATCATCAGTTGAAGATGTTTTAGGTGATTTCTTTAAATATTGTATAGCCATAAATTTTATAGCTTTATATTATAATTTTATAATTAAACAACTAGTCTAAAGCAACTACAGCTGCTGCAATAGATGCTAGTCTTGCAGGAGCGTCATCAGATCTACTAGTTATGACTACTGGAACTTTCCCGCCTATTACTACACCTGCAGCGCAAGCTCCCATAAAGTAAATCATCATTTTTACCAATGAATATTAGAATTAAGTCCGATATTGCGCAAATTAAACAAACTATAAATATAAATTGCCTTTTTAAACCTTGTTCAATTACAAATACATTTTGAGCTCCAATTGCTAAAATTAAGCTAAATCCAGTAAAAAAACCGAGACTTAAAAATGTCATTCAAAAACTAAAATTAAAAAATACTTTCCACACACATTGCAATACCCATGCCACCGCCAATGCAAAGTGTTGCAAGTCCCTTCTTTGATTTCCTTTTTTGCATTTCATGTACTAGAGTAACTAACACTCTAGCTCCAGATGCTCCTATTGGGTGACCTAATGCAATTGCTCCACCATTTACGTTTACTTTCTCTGTATTAAAACCAAGTTCTTTATTTACAGAAATTGCTTGTGCAGCAAAAGCTTCATTGGCTTCGACTAAATCTATTTGATCTTCAGTCCAGCCTGCCTTTTTGATTGCTAGTTTTGAAGCTGGAATAGGTCCTGTTCCCATGATTGAAGGATCAACTCCGCACTGGGCCCACGATACAATTTTAGCTAAAGGTTTTAAATTCTTATCTTTTGCGGTTTTTAAGTTCATTAATGTTAAAGCTGCAGCTCCATCGTTTAAACCTGAGGCATTACCTGCTGTAACAGTTCCATTTTCTTTAAAAACTGTTTTTAGAGTAGATAATTTTTCTATATTAGTTCCAACTTTAGGATATTCGTCTGTATCAAATATTTTTCCGTTTTTTAACTTTATCGGAACAATTTCATTTTTAAATTTATTTAGTTTGATTGCCGCTGATGCTTTGCTTTGAGAATTAACTGCAAATTCATCTTGCTCCTTACGGGTGATTTGGTATTTTTCTGCAACATTTTCTGCTGTTACTCCCATATGGTATTTATTATAAACATCAATTAATCCATCTATAAGCATTGAGTCTTTCATTTTATTTTCTTCATTTTTTTCACCTTTTCTAAGAACTTGATAATGTGGAGAATTAGTCATGCTTTCTTGTCCACCTGCTATAATAATATTTGCATCGTTTAATTTTAATGAGTTATAACCCAATGCTACTGCGGCTAAACCAGACCCACAAACTTGATTTATTGTAGTTGCAGATTTTGAATTTTCTATTCCTGAGTTAATTAATGATTGTCTAGCAGGGTTCTGTCCTGATCCAGTTTGTAAAACTTGCCCCATATAAACCATATCTACTTCATTTTTTTTAAGATTAGAGTGTTCTATGCACTTCTTAATTACTTCCGAACCTAATTGAACAGCTGAGTGATCTGATAAGCTTCCAATAAACGAACCAATCGCTGTCCTGAAAGCTGAAGTAATGACAATATCATTATCGTCTATCTGTTTACTCATAATTATTATTTATCACTCAAATTAGAAACAAACAATATGTTCTATATGTATAGGCTTTCGAATTCCAAATTTATCGTTAATTTCATGTTGATGAACATGGTGCGAATGAACAAATACTGGTAATAAATTTTCAGAACTAGTTTTTAAAGTATAAATAAAACTAGTACCTCTAAATTTAATATCAATAACATCAAATTTTAAATTACTTTTATCATCGTGCTGTAAATCTTCAGGCTGCAAAAGTAATTTTACATTTGTTCCTATCTCCACAGGATTTACAAAATTTCCAGTGATTACACCTAAATCCTCATTTTCTAAACTTTTTGGACTTGTAACTTTTGCGGGAATTAATACTCCCCTATTAAGAAACTTAACTACTTTTTCTGAATTTGGAAAATGATATACATTGTAAGGATCATCAAATTGCTTAAGCTCTTTATCTAAAATTACACCACATTTATCGCCCAAATAAAATGCTTCATAAGAGTCATGAGTAACTATAATTGTTGTTATCTTAAGCTTTTTAAGTATTTGTTTCAATTTTACTTGTATCTCCTCTTTAAAACTTTGATCAACGTTTGAAAGAGGTTCGTCTAGCAATAATAAATCAGGGTTTGAATTCAGCGATCTCGCTAGTGAAGCTCTTTGCGCTTCTCCAGCACTAATTTGATGGGGAAATTTATTTAAGATATTTTCTAAATTTAAAATTTTAATTAATTCATTAATATTTATCTGATCCCTATTACTATTTCTTGAAGATAATTTAATATTTTTTTCAATTGTGTAGTGAGGAAACAAACTATTTTCCTGAAACGAAAGAGCAATCTTTCTATCTTCTGGTTCAATGTGAGTTTTTTCTGAAGATAAAGTTTTTTCTTTAAGAATTATTTCGCCTTGAGATATTTTTTCTAATCCAGCAATAGATCTTAAAATAGTTGTTTTTCCTATTCCAGATGGTCCAAGCAAACATACAATATCTCCCTCATTTTTTATTGAAAAGGAAACATTTTTAACTTTTTCTGAACCAGAAACTTTAAATGTGGCATTTTTAATTTCAAAAAAATTATTCACTTCTCTCTCTTAAGATATATTTTGAAGTAAGTAAAATAAAGAAACTTGCAATTATAATCAAACATAAGGACGGGACTGCAGCAGCCTCTAATAAGTCCTCAGAAGCAGAAATATATGCCGTAGTTGCAAAAGTCTCAAAATTAAAAGGTCTTAAAATTAGTGTGATTGGTAATTCTCTAACTATTTCTAATGAAACCAATATAATTACAAATAAAAGAGAATTTCTTAGGTAAGGAATGTGAATATTTAAAAAGGTTTTTGTTTTAGAATATCCAAGAAGATAAGCACTTTCATCAACAGAAATATTCATTTTCTCATATCCAGACTTTATTCCGTTAAAAGCTAACGAATAAAATCTTATAAAGTAAACTATAACTAAACCTAAAACTGACCCTATAAATATTTTTTTTATAGATAAAAAACCTAATGTCTTAATTATATTCTCATCAAACCATGCAATAAAAGTAATGAAAGCTATCGCAAGAATTACCCCAGGTATAGCATAACCAGAAATTGATAGAGTAGATAATACATTTAATATTTTTTTATTTGAAACTCTATTTCCATAATTTGATATTAAAGCAAAAAATATTAGAACAAGACTTGATAAAAAAACTAAATATAAAGTATTTAATAAAAGATCAGTTATATTTAAATCATATAAATTTTCTGGAAATTTAATTGTCCAATATAACATTTGACTTAAGGGAAATAGAAAACTTAAAAAAAATAAAATAAAACAAAAGGAAAATGCATAATAAGCCTTTAAGCCATAAATTTTAGTTTTTTCCTTTTTTTTAAATCCGCCCTTAGATTCCAAATGATATCTTGCTTTTTTTCTAGACAAATTTTCAGTTAGGAACAGTATAAAAATAAACAATAAAAGAAAAAAAGATATACGATTTGCAAATGCCAGATCATCGAAGGCTATCCAGGCATTATAAATACCTGTGGTTAGAGTGTTTACTGAAAAGAAATCTACAGCTCCAAACTCAGCTAATGTTTCCATTGCCACTAAAGATAATCCAGCAACTATTGCAGGTCTTGCTGCCGGTAAAATTATTGAATAAAAACATTTAAATTTTGAAAAACCAAGATTTTTACCCAATTCTATCAAGTTTTGTGATTGATATAGAAATGATGATCTAGCAAGTATGTAAACGTAGGCAAAAAGAGAAAATGAAATTGATAAAATTAAACCAAACATACCACTGAATTTAGGTATATGTTGATTATAATTTCCATCTCCAAATAAAAATTTTAAAATTGTAAATGCTGTTCCATAATTTTCAAAAAACGCAAATAATGAATAAGCATATATATATGGTGGTACAGCAAAAGAAAGTATTAGAGCCCATTTAAAAAAATTAGAACCTGGAAATTCATAGAATGAAACTATATACGCTGAACCTACTCCTAAAATAAAAGTTAAAAACATGACCCCAATCAAAAGAGTTAGCGAATTAAAAATATATTCTATAAAAAAAGTTTCTTTTAAAATTTCGAAATAATTTGATGTATCTTCAAAAAAACTTGAGAACACAGTCAAAATTGGAATTACAACTATTATAGAAATTAAAAAAGAAGATATGTACCAGGTGTTTATTCTCATAATTTATAATCCGCCTTATAAACATGGAAAGTATTAGTGTCTATGCTAAAGGGGAAATCCTCAGCATAGACACTTTTAGAAAATCAAAAATTAAATACTTTTAGGATATGCGGAACCTCCTTAGTTTTAATCTCTGAAAGTTTTCTTTTATTTACTCTTTTATCGATTTTTTTACATTCCTCTGCACATGGAGAACACGGCTTGGATGATTTATTATAATCAATATCAGAAATAAATTTTGTTTTTTTCATTTACTTCCATCCAGCAGCTGTCATGATTTCAACAGCAGCAGCTTGATTTTTTCCATAAGAAGCTAACTTAGTTTTCATATCTTGTTTGAAATCTAACCCTAGGTTATTAACTACCAATGGACTTGGTGAAACACCATCAATCATAGGAAACTCAAAAGTGTTATTTGTAAAGTGTTCCTGAGCTTCAGGTGTTAATAAAAACTCTACTAAAGCAACAGCGTTTGCTTTGTTAGGAGCGCCTTTTACTAAAGCTGCACAACTAACATTCATGTGTGTTCCTCTATCATTTTGATTAGGGAAGAAAGCTTTTACTTTTTTAGCAGCTTCTTGTTGCTCTGCACCTTTATTACCAGATAACATAAGTGCTAAATAATAAGTATTAGCTACTGCAATATCTGCTTCTCCAGCAGCAACTGCCATTATTTGTGCTCTATCGTTACCTTCAGGTGTTCTTGCCATGTTAGCAACAACTCCCTCAGCCCATGCGGCTGCAGCTTTTTTTCCATTATTAGCAATTAATGAAGCTACAAGAGATTTATTATAAATGTTACTAGATTTTCTTATTACTAATCTACCTTTCCATTTAGGATCGGCCAAACCTTCATAAGTCATTCCAGATAATTCAGCCCCAGTAACTCTTTCAGGTGAGTAATAAATTATTCTAGCTCTTTTTGCTATTCCAACCCATTTATTTGTTCTAAAGCTTTTTGGAACAGCTGCTTTGATATTAGCAGAAGTTAAACCAGATTGTAGCGCACCTTTTGCATCCATAGCGCCACATCTTCCAGCGTCTGCTGTAATATAAAGGTCTGCAGATGAATCAGCGCCCTCTTCTATAATTCTTTTTTCTAAAGCACCTGATTTACCATTAATTAAATTTACTTTAATTCCAGTTTTTGCTGTAAACTTTCCATAAAGTTCTGCGTCAGCTTTATAATGTCTTGCATTGAAAATATTTACCTCTGCAGCAATTGCAAAGGTTGATACAAACAATGAAATTATTAAAGCTAAATTTGTTATTCTTATCATTTATCTCCATTTCTCCGCATAAGTTGTATGAAAATGATAACTATTCGCATTGAGAATGATTATCAATATCAATATTGTAACTGCGACGTTTTGGCTTAATATGTTAAAATTCCCACTCGGAAATTTTACTATAAAGGAAATTTCTAAATGCTTGAACTCTTGCAACGTTTTTTAGAGATTGAGGATATACGAAATGAGCCTCAGTAATTGGCCCTTCAACACTTGGGAGTACTTTTACTATATTGGGCTGCTTCACTGTTAAATAATCTGGAATTGCAGCTAAACCTACTCCACTTTGTACAGCTAATAATAACCCATAAACACTATTAACCTTCATTACTGGCTTTCTCTTTTTATTATCTTTCATTCCGAGTTTTAGGGCCCAATCAGGGTCATATACTGGTGAAGGTGCGCCTCTACCAAAAGATATAAAACTGTGTTTGTTAAGATCATTTATAGTTTTAGGATAGCCATGTTTTTCAAGGTATTTTGGTGATCCATAAATATGGTAATTAATATCTATTAATTTTTTTTGTATGTAATTTAACTGCTTTGGTCTTCTCATAAAAATTCCAATATCTGCCTGTCTGGTACTTAAATCTAGCTCTTTGTCGTCAAAAATTAACTCCACTTCTATTTCAGGATTTAGTTGCATAAATTCTTGAATTCTTGGGGTTAACCAAGTTGTTCCGAAACTAACAACAGTTGTTACGGTTAATTTTCCTGATGGTTTTGTTTTTTTATCTCCTAAGGTGGTTTCAACCTCTTTTAACTTTGAAATTACTTCATGTGCAGTTTTAAATACATATTCTCCATTTTCAGTAAGAGTAAGTCCTCTTGCATGCCTTTCAAACAACTTTACTTTAAGATCATCTTCTAATGCTTGAATTTGCCTACTAATAGCTGATTGACTTAGGTTTAAATTTATAGTCGCGCTGGTAAAACTTCCAGCTTCTGCAACTGCATGAAATATTTTTAACTTATCCCAATCCATATTACTTATTTACATCTACTATAATTCTTCCTGATGTTTGTCCTTTTAACATTTCAGGAAAAATATTTATAATTCCGTCCAAACTTAAAACTTGTACAAGTTCTTCTAAAATTTTAAAATTAATTAATTTTTCTACCTGAGACCAAACAAACTCTCTTCTCTTCATGCTTACTTGAATTGAATCAATCCCCCAAAGTTTAACGCCTCTTAAAATGAAAGGCATTACATTAGTATTTAATTTTACACCTCCTGCATTTCCACAGGCTGCAACAATTCCGGAGTGTTTGGTTTGAGAAATTGCATGTGCTAATACATTTCCACCTACAGTGTCAACTACACCGTCCCAGATTGCTTTTCCAAGTAACTTTGGCTCACCTTCAAATTCAGATCTATTTATAACGTTTTTTGCACCTAATTTTTTTAGTAATTCTGTATTTTCTGGTTTTCCAGTTACCGCCGTTACATTGTATCCCATTTTTGTTAAAGCCATAACAGCAACAGATCCTACTCCACCTGTTGCACCAGTCACAAGTACTTCGTTAACTTTTTCTCCTAAAAGAAGAGCTTCGCGAGCATTTATTGCTAATGCACAAAGCAAAGCAGTAAACCCAGCTGTACCCACAACCATAGATTCTCTTGTTGATA
>CACIKJ010000029.1 GCA_902587215.1 uncultured Pelagibacteraceae bacterium
AAACTATTAAGATAAAGTTTTTTTATATTATCCGGTGATGGTTTAATTAAAACTTGGAATTGATAGTAGTGCTGTAATCTATTTGGGTTATCACCATATCTTCCATCCGAAGGTCGTCTTGATGGTTGAACATAGGCAGTACGCCAAGGTTTTGTACCCAAAGATCTTAGAGTTGTAGCAGGATGAAAAGTTCCAGCTCCAACTTCTAAATCATAAGGTTGCAATATAATACAACCTTCTTTGCTCCAATACTTTTGGAGATTTAATATTGTATCTTGGAATGATAAAATATTTTTTTTTTTAGAAACCATATCTTTGCCAAATACTTCTTTCTTCTAAAATGCTAGCAATTTTTTCTATGTTCTCTTCTGAAGACGAAAGTTTTTTAGATATCCAACTTTTCTGTTTCTCAAGTTTTTTAATTACAACGTCTTTTCCAAACTTTTCTCTTAAAACTTGATTTGCATTCCCTATCTCATCTACGAGTCCCAGTTCTTTAGCTTTTTTACCTGACCAAAATTCTCCTGAAAATAATTCAACACCAGAGTTTTTATTGAGTTTATTCTTTCTGCTTTCTTCAACAACTTCTATAAAATCTTCATGAATTTCTAATTGTATTTTTTTTAATCTTTCAATATCCTCTGGCTTCTCTTCCATAAATGGATCGAGTGTGCTTTTATTTTTACCAGCTGTATATACTCGTCTTTCAACTCCAATTTTTTTAATCAAATCTTTAAATCCAAATGAAGAAAATATAACTCCTATCGATCCGATGATAGAACTTTGATTTGCATATATTTCATCTCCTGCACAAGCAATTAGATAACCTCCTGAGGCCGCAACATCTTCTGCAAAAACAATTACCTTTTTTTTATTTTCTTTTGCTTGTTCTCTTATAAACTTATAAATAAGATGAGATTGTACTGGAGATCCTCCAGGTGAGTTTATAGTTATTGCAACTGCAGGACTTTTTTTAATTGAAAAGGCTTTTCTAATTATCTCCTCTTGACCAGTAAAGTCCAATCCTTGACGAAATTTTCCTGCATTTCCAATTACTCCACTTAATCTGATATGTGGAATTATTTTTTTTTTTTTAAAAATGGAAATCATAATAATGCTTATTAGATTTTATTAATAATATAAAGCTTACTTTTAGTTGAAGAAAATGGTGCGTCAATTGTTAAGTGTATAAAATTTGATTATATATTAACTTTATTACATGGGATCTGTAATCAAACTAAGTAAAAAAATAAATAACTCCTATCTTGAATTAAAAAAATCAGTTGAAGATAAGCTGGTCATGGTTGATGAAAGAATTGAACAAAAGCTTCAAAGCAATGTTGATTTGGTAAAAAAAATGTCTTCATATCACTTAGAAACTGGTGGAAAAAAATTAAGAGCCTTAATTACTTTGGGTGCTTCAAAATTATGTGGTTATCATAAGGGATCTAGAGATGTCAATTTTGCCGCTTGTGTTGAATTAATACACTCAGCAACTTTAATGCATGATGATGTTATTGATAATGGTGAAATCAGAAGAGGAAAAAAAACACTTAATAAAATTTGGGGGAATCAATCATCTATCTTGGTGGGCGACTATCTGTTAAGCCGTTGTTTTGAGATGATGGTAGAAGATGGCAATTTAGAAATATTAAAACTTCTTTCTTCTACATCTGCATTAATATCACAAGGAGAAATTTTGCAGTTACAACACAAAGGTGATGTTGAGATGTTAGAAGAAACCTATTTAAAAATAATTTCAAATAAAACAGCAGCTCTGTTTTTAGCAGCAGCCAAAATTGGTCCAATAATGACTGAAAAAGAAAATAAATATAAAGATGCACTAGAATCTTATGGTAAAAATCTTGGACTTACATTTCAAATAGCAGATGACACCCTAGACTATAACTCTGACCTCAAGGTTTTTGGAAAACATATTGGCAATGATTTTTTTGAAGGCAAAGTTACGCTACCAATAATTTTGCTTTTTCAAAAAATCAATGAGAATGAAAAAAAATTACTTAAAGATTTTTTTCTAAAGGAAAATAGAACTGAAAATGATTTTAAAAAAGTTCTCGAACTAATTAAAATTAACAATATTATAAATGAATGTTACATTAAAGCTGAGCATTATATAAACTTAGCATCAAACTCATTAAACATTTTTCAAAAAAGTAACGAGAAAGACATACTAAAAAATTTAACAACGTTCTCTTTAGAACGTAATTTTTAAGGATATAAAATTTGTTTTTTCCATAAATTAAATTCTTTAGAATATTCTAATCTTTGGTGAAGTCTTCCTTCAACATCTTTCCAAAACTCAATTTTTTTTGGGGAAAGCAAAAATCCTGACCAATGCTTTGGTCTTGGAACGTTATTTTTATCCACAAATTTTTTTTTATATTCTTCAACTTTATTTAAAAAGGAGTCTCTAGCTTCCATTGGTTTTGATTGATTTGATGACCAAGCTCCAATTCTACTTATATACGGTCTAGAGTTAAAATATTGATCAGCCTCGTTATCTGAAATTAATGTTATATCTCCAGAAATTCTTACTTGCCTCAACAAAGATTTCCAATGAAAACACATTGATGCTTTAGGTATTTTTTTTAGATCTGTTCCTTTTTTGCTATTTAAGTTAGTAAAAAAAACAAATCCAGCATTATTAAACTCCTTTAAAAGAACCATTCTAACATCTGGTTGATTAGTATCATTGACAGTAGCTAATGCAACAGCGTTTGGATCATTAATTTCACTTTTCTCTGCTTCAGACATCCATTGTTTAAAAACAACAAACGGATCATCTTCATTCATAAAACAAATATCTAGCCCTAAATTATTTTTTTTATTCATAATTTTGACAAATTAAACTATATAACAGATATAATGTCATTTAATACTTTTGGAAAGTTTTTTAGGTTTACCACTTGGGGAGAGTCGCATGGACCAGCTATAGGGTGTGTCATTGATGGTTGTCCACCAAATATACAAATTAGAGCCGCAGATATCCAAAATGAATTGAACAAACGAAAACCTGGTCAAAGCAAATTTGTCACGCAAAGAAAAGAAAAAGACTTGGTGCATATTATGTCTGGTGTATTTGAGGGAAAAACAACTGGTACACCAATATCTTTAATTATTTATAATGAAGATCAAAAATCAAGGGACTACGAAACAATTAAAACGAAATTTAGACCTGGTCATGCTGACTATACTTACTTCATGAAATATGGAATTAGAGATTATAAAGGTGGTGGAAGACAGTCAGCAAGAGAAACTGCAGCAAGAGTAGCAGCTGGTGCGATTGCAAAAAAAGTCTTAGAAAATAAAATTGGAAAGAAATATAAAGTTATTGGCGCAGTCACACAAATTGGAATTTTAGGAATTAATCCTAATAATTGGGATGATAAGTTTATAGGTAAAAATTCATTTTTCTGTCCTGATAAAAAAATATTAAAACTTTGGGAAAAATATCTGTTGTCAATCAGAAAAGTAGGTTCATCATGTGGGGCTGTTATTGAAGTAAGGGCAAAAGGAGTACCTGTCGGTTTAGGTGCCCCAATCTACTCAAAATTAGATATGGATATTGCATCTGCTATGATGAGTATAAATGCGGTTAAAGGAGTTAATATTGGCTCAGGAATGAATTCTGCAAAATTAACTGGTGAAGAAAATTCAGATGAAATTTTTAAGAGAGGAAATAAAACAATTTTTAGAACAAATAATGCAGGTGGCATTTTAGGTGGTATATCAAGTGGTCAAGATATAATTGTATCATTTGCTGTAAAACCAACTTCATCTATACTTAAAGAAAGAAAAACAATTGATAAAAAAGGTAAAAATACATCTATCTCTGTAAAAGGAAGACATGATCCCTGCGTTGGGATTCGGGCCGTTCCGATCGGTGAAGCAATGATGCACTGCGTATTACTTGATCATTATCTGATGAATAAAGCTCAGTGTAAAGATTAATTTGTTTTTTTTAATACTACTTTTGAATTTAGTGTATCTATAACTTTATTTTCAATAGATAATGAGTCCAATCCAGCAACTTTGTACATATTTTCTGGTTTATCATGATCTATAAATAAATCAGGTAATATCATAGATCGAAATTTAGTATCTTTGTCCAGAAGATTTTTTTCGTTTAAAAAATGATTAACATGAGAACCAAAACCACCAATAGACCCCTCTTCAATTGTTATTATAATATCATGATTTGTAGCAATTTGCCAAAGTGAGTTTTCATCTAGTGGTTTTGTAAATCTTGCATCAAATATAGTCGGAAAAATTCCTTTTTTTGACAAATTTTTTTCTGCAATTAAACACTCTTGCAACCTTGCTCCGAAGTTAACTAAGGCTACTTGCTTTCCCTCTTTAATAAATCTTCCTTTGCCTATGATTAATTTTTCTTCATCATTAGGTAACTCTATTCCAATACCGTTTCCTCTAGGATACCTGAATGCAGAAGGCCTATCATTTATTTGAACTGAAGTATTAATCATTTTAACAAGTTCCGATTCATCGCTAGCTGCCATCACAATAAAATTTGGTAATGTTGATAGATAAGTTATATCGAATGAACCAGCGTGTGTTGGTCCATCAGCACCAACAAGTCCGGCTCTATCAATTGCAAACCTTACGGGAAGTGACTGAATAGCAATATCATGGACTACCTGATCATAAGCTCTTTGTAAAAAAGTTGAATAAATTGCTGCAAAAGGTTTGTAACCTTGTGTTGCTAAACCGCCAGAAAAAGTTACAGCGTGTTGTTCTGCAATTCCAACATCATACATTCTATCCGGAAACCTTTCAGCAAATAAATCCATTCCTGTTCCGCTGGGCATTGCGGCAGTAACACCTACAATTTTACTATCTTTTTCCGCGTGTTTTATTAGGGCATTAGCAAAAACTTTTGTATAGGAAGGCGCTAAACTTTTTCCTTTTTCCTGTTTTCCAGTTAATACATTGAATTTTGTTACTCCATGGTATTTATCTTGAGATTTCTCAGCAAATTCATACCCCTTGCCTTTTTCAGTTTTAATATGAATTAGTATGGGTCCGTCGTACTTCATTTTTTTCGCATTATCCAAAACAGAAGTGAGTACATCAATATCATGGCCATCTATTGGACCAACATAATAAAATCCTAGTGAATTAAATAAAGTTCCACCTGTGACAGCAGATCTAAAAAAATCTTCTGCTTTTCCAGCTTTTTTCATAAATCTTTTTGAAAACGATGATATTATTAACTTAATAGTTTCTCTTAGACTAAAATAAATTTTACCTGATAATATTTTTGCCAAATAGGTTCTTAAGGCTCCAACTGGCTTAGCTATAGACATATCATTGTCGTTTAAAATAACGATCATTTTAGTTTTCGACGATCCAGCATTATTCATAGCTTCGTAAGCCATACCAGCGCTTAGTGCACCATCTCCAATTACAGCAACTACATCCTCAGATTTATTAGAAAGTTTATTTGCAGTTGCAATTCCCAATGCTGCAGAAATAGATGTTGAGCTATGAGCGGCCCCAAATGGATCATATTCGCTTTCGTCTCTTTTTGTAAAACCAGATAAGCCACCTCCAGTTCTAAGAGTTTCAATTTTTTCTTTTCTTCCAGTTAATATTTTGTGTGGGTAAGATTGATGACCTACATCCCAAATAATCTTATCTTTTGGGGTATCAAAAATGTAGTGTAAAGCTACAGTCAATTCAACAACACCAAGTCCAGCACCTAAATGCCCTCCTGTTTTTGAAACTGCTTCAACCATTTTTTCTCTGATTTCTTTTGAAAGTATTTTTAAATCTGAATTTGTTAATTTTTTTAAGTCAGAGGGAAAATTTATAGTATTTAAAAATTTAAATTTCGACATCTAATTTGTTCTTTCCATAATAAAATCAATTGTTTCTCTTAAATCATTTGCTTTTGTTGTATGCGATTTCAATTTTATATAAATTTTTTTTTTAAGTTTGTTCGCATATTTAACTGCATTTTTGTATCCAAGTAAACTAATTATGGTAGCCTTACCCTTTTTAATGTCTTTTTTTGTTTTTTTGCCTGCATGTTTTGTTTTTCCTTTAAAATCAATTAAATCATCTACTATTTGAAACAGCAATCCAATATCTTTTCCTATTTTTGAAAAAGACCTCAAGCTTTTTTTATTTTTTTTAATAATAAGAGGAGCAATACAACAAAACTCAAATAATTTTCCAGTTTTTTTTAATTCCATATTCAATATTTTTTGAAGAGAAACTTTTTTTTTCTCATAACTTAAATCTAAGTACTGCCCACCAGCAATACCTGTTTGACCAGAACATCTTGAAAGAGAATTGATTAATTTTGATTTAATTTTTTCTTCAACCCTGAAATTCTTGTCGCTTAATATTTCAAACGCTGTTGTTAACAAAGAATTGCCAGCTAGTATGGCTGTAGATTCTCCAAATTTGATATGAGTAGATGGCTTGCCTCTTCTTAATTTATCATCGTCCATACATGGTAAATCATCGTGAATAAGTGAATAAGCATGTATGGCCTCGACTGATGCAGCCAATATCAACAGATTTTTGTTTTTTACATTAAAAATATTACCAACATCAAAAATAATTTTAGATCTTATTTTTTTTCCTCCTGGGAATAAACCATATTTCATTGGTGCGGTTAGTTCTGAAGAATTAAATTTTGATAAATAGCTACTTAAATAAAAGTTAACTCTTTTTGATAATTTTTTTAGTTTTTTTTCCATTGGCAATTATTTCTTCGATTTTATTTTTTGTTACTTTTGATATCAGTCTACTTTCTTGTTGGAATTTTTTTTCAATAAAGTTATTTAACTTTACTAATTCTTGGTAATCATTAATAAAATCTTCTAGACTCTTTTTTTCTAAATCATCAATTATTTGATTTGCTAAATTATATAACTCTT
>CACIKJ010000030.1 GCA_902587215.1 uncultured Pelagibacteraceae bacterium
CGGGCTTATGAGTCCCGCGCTCTAACCAACTGAGCTACCCCGCCATTAATATTTCTTGGTTTATACTACTTTTAAATATTGTTGCAAATAAGATTTGCCTAAGGATTAATTAAGGTTTTTTCTGCTTTATGATTTTATAAAAATTTAAGTTGTTAGATATAAAATGTCTTAGGAACCAAAAAATTCTATAATAAGTTCTTCTTAAAACATTTCTTCCTAGATAATTATAATAACAATATACATTCGAAACATATACATGTTTAGTTATATCTTTATTGCAACATTCTTCTACGAAGATTCCATCTGCTTCATATTTATCAAGCTTAAACCTAATATCTTTGATTAATTTAAAATCAAATAAAAACATAGCAAGATCAATATTAAAAACTTTAGGGTTTTCTCCTGATAAAACATATCTAGTTCTTTGTTGGTCAAAAGTATAGTTATGATTTGTTTTAACTTTTTTTATAAGTTGGTAAAATCTTGGGTGAATTATATTGTCATCATCTAAGAAATAAACAAACATATTTTCATTTGGATATTTTTTATCAATATAATTTAATCCTAAGTTTCTTTGGGCATTTCCTTGTACTTCGTTGTTATTTGACCTAAAAAATAATTCAACTATTTTATTGTGATTATTAAATTGTTTAAAATTTTCGTCTATTTTTGAACCATCATAAACAATTATCCATTCGGAGATGTAATTAAAATTGATTGATTTTAAAATTTTAGGTAATTTTTTAACTCGATATGAGGGTGTTATTATTATTAATTTATTCATATTTTAAATAATATATATTTTTATTAAACTAAACAAAATAAATTACTTAGTTTTAATTCTTCCGATTAATTCTAAATTTTTTTTTATAACAATCAACTCACCTGATGATACTGCTAAATTCAATAATTCATAAATCACAACATAATGCGTTATTAAAATTAAATTCTTTTCGCTATCCCAGTTATTTATATATGTTTTTAAATCCAAGATTTGTTTTTCTTTAAATTTATAAAATTTTTCATCATAAAAAGAATTAAGACCATGAAAAGTCTTATAATTTTTGAATGCATATCTGGCAGTATCTTTACATCTACACCATTCACTAGATAAAACTTTATCAATTGGTATATTATTTTCTATAAACAAGTCTCCAATTTTTTTTGATTGATTAATACCTTCTTCACTAAGATTTCTTTGAGTTCTACAATCATTTAAATCTATATTGTTTGGATCGCCACTTCCAGGTGCTAGGGCGTGTCTTATAAAAACTATATTTCCCCCAGATTGTAAGTTTGAGATTAATTCGTCATTGGAAAAAGTCGATACTGGAAAAATTATAGATAGAATAAAGAACAATATTAAAATAAAATAATTCACAAATGAATCTTAATCTAAGTTCCCTAAATAGCAAAATTATAAAGTGTAGAGCTTGCCCTAGATTAATTAAATTTAGAAACAAAATAGTAAAGAATAAAAGAAAACAATTTAAAAATGAAGTTTATTGGGGAAAGCCAATCACTGGATTTGGAGATCCAAAAGGAAAGATTCTTTTTGTTGGTTTAGCGCCTGCTGCTCATGGTGGTACAAGAACTGGAAGAGTATTTACTGGCGATAAGTCATCAGATTTTCTTTATAAATGTTTATACAATGCAAAAATTTCAAACCAAAGCACATCTGACCATATAAATGATGGCTTAAAACTTAAAAATGCATTTATAACTCCAGCTCTAAAGTGTGTTCCTCCCGAGGATAAGCCTTTAAAAATTGAATTAAATAATTGCTCTAAATTTTTTAATAATGAACTTAATATTTTAATAAATTTAAAAGTAGTTGTTGCACTAGGAAAAATTGCATTTGATACATGTAAAATTTTTTACAGTGAAAAATTTGAAATACCAAAACATGTAAAATTTGGACATGGAAAAACATTTAAATTAAAAAATGGAGTGAATTTAGTTGGATGTTACCACCCAAGTCCAAGAAATGTTAATACTGGTCGTATTAATGAAAAAATGATGACACAATTATTCCAAAAAGTAAAAAAATTAGATTAATTCTCTAATTTTTTCCTAAGATCTTCAGGTATTTTTGAAGGTTTTCCGTTTTTATCAACTGAAACTAAATGAATTTCTGCATCTGAAATTACTTCATTATTTCTTAAAATAATTTGTTTCATTAAAAAAGATGTTTTTGTAAATGATTTTATTTCAGATAAAATTTCAAGTGTATCCTCAAACATTGCTGGTTTTTTATAATCTATTTTGCAAGATTTTACTATTAGCAAAACTTCAAATTTTTTAAGTATGGATGAATTAGTATATCCAAGTGAGTAGATTGCTTCAGACCTGGCTCGCTCTAAAAATTTTAAATAATTTGCATAATAAACTACTCCGCCCACGTCTGTATCTTCGTAATAAACTTTAACTTTAAAACTAAATTTTTTTGCCATAATTGATATTATTAATTATATTGAAAATAATTTTTATATGAAAGTTTTTATTATTTGGTTAATTGGAGTTATTTTATGGAACTTTGGATATCCTACAGCGTCCCCACTAGAAGATGTTGTTGCTGCAGTGATACTGTCATTTATAAGCTCATATATTAAAAAATATGTTAAAAATTGACTGATTAATTTGATGAAAAAAAAATATTTTGATAGTAAGCAATAGAGCTTAATTTCGAATTATCAGTATCAGCCATTATAGCAACTCCATTAATCTCGTCTAAATCTAGATCGTGAAATTGTTTAAAATGTTCTTTCACGTTTACTTTAACTGTAACCCACTCATTAAAATTCTCCTTTGTTGTAGATAAAACAAAATCTATTGATTTTTTTGTATATGGGCTTGGGTGTGAAACATTTACTTCTTCATTGCTAGAAAAAACATAATTCATAGCTCTATTTGATAAAGGCGTAGCACCTGTTTTTTTTACAACAAATACTCTTGCTGCATAATCATGACCCTTTTTAGTTCGTTCATTAATTCCTCTGAGGTCTTTCTCAACTTTCCAGGTTATATTTAAATAAGGGGTTTTATTTAGGTCAATTTTAATTTCTTTACCAAGACCAGATGCAGCATTATCAGCTACTGCTTTTAAAAAGTTACCATTTTCATTTGAACCAAGAAAATACTGTGTTTTTGCGTCTGCTCCTCTCACTTTTCTTATCTTTAAAGTACCAAATTCCTCTTCAGTAAACTGAAACACTTTTATCTCTTCAGCCGACAGCGGGACAGTTATAAAAAAAAATGTAACTAGTAATTTAAAAAGTTTTTTCATAATTTTAATAAAAAAATTCTTAATACATGATTTTGACAAAATTTAAACATCCAAAAATCATCTTTACTCATTACATAATAATTATGAAGACAATTTCGATTTTTATACTACTAATTTACTGGTCAATAATGATTTTAGCTCCTGTTATGTCTAAAGATATTAAATTTAGTAGGGCAAACATAAACCATATCAAGATAGTCGAACATAAGCCACGTAGTTAGTAGGTTGATCGACCACCACTTATATCGAAAACTGCTGCTGTAGAGAAAGTATTTTCCTCTGAGGATAGCCAACAAACTAAAGATGTAAATTCCTCAACTTCTAGAAATCTTCCTCTTGGAACTTTTGATAGCATTCTTTGCACATGTTCTTTGGTCATTTGATCTAATATACGTGTTTTTGCACCTGCTGGAGTAACTGCATTTACTGCAATATTTTTATCAGCTAGCTCTTTTCCCAATGATTTGGTTAATGCAATTGCTCCAGCCTTTCCAGCGCTGTAGGCACTAGCATTTGCGTTACCATCTTTGCCAGCAACAGATGCAACATTTACAATTCTTCCATAATTATTTTTAATCATGTTTGGTACTATTGCTCGACAACAATTAAATGTACCCATTAAATTGATGTCCACTATTTTTTTCCAGAAATCAACATCATACTCCCAGAGTGTCGATGTTGGACCAGTTATTCCTGCATTATTAATTAAAATATCAATATTAGAACTTTTAGTAATTTCATTTACACAATCCTCAACAACTTGATAATTAGACACATCAACGATTTTAGAACTTAAATTAGGATTATTTAAATCTTTCATTGATTTTTCAATCATCTTTGGATCAATATCCCAAATTACAACTTTAGCTCCAGAATTTAAAAATCTTTTTGTAATATCAAAACCAAACCCTTGGGCTCCACCTGTAATCACAGCAGTCCTATTCTTAAAATTGTAAGAAATATTATTCATTTAATCACTCGCTAGTAAATAATACGTAATATAAGAAACAAAAGCACCTATCAACCATGCAAAGCTTTGTAAAAATCTCAAATCTACATTCCAAATAGTTGCGGCAGCAAATATAAATCCAATGATCATTGAGTACAAACCTTTGATTTGCCATCCTCCATTATAAAAGTAAGCTCCTGTTTTCAAATCAGAAAATATATCTTTAGAAATATACTCTTTATTCTTAATTAGATAATAATCAGCAATAATGACACCAGCTATTGGACCAAAAAAAGACCCAATTGTATCAATTAAAGACAGTGCTCCTGATTGACTTAAAATAGGAAGCCATAATCCTCCAAATATTAAACCAATAATCAGAATTAATAGTCCAGAACTTGATTTGTCTAAACTTTTTGGAAAAAAATTTAATAATGCATTCTGAGTTGGAATGTAATTGGCAATCATATTGGTAGACGCTGAAGCAACTAATATAAATAAAATTGCAATCACGGTTAAGAAACTGTTGTCAATTTTTCCAATTATATCAGTAGGATTAGTTAGTAATTGCCCGACTTCTAATGACTGTTTAGCCATAACAATATCAGCACCTAAAACTATAAATACAGATGAAAATGAAAAAATAATTAAATTTAAAATTAAATAAAAGTTTCCTCTTAAATTTTCTGAACTATTTTTTACGTATCTTGAAAAATCACCAATATTTAAAATTACAATTGAAAAAAAAGCAAATAAAGTACCAGTAAGACTAATTAAAGCGATAAGGTTTTCTCTAGATACAAAGTTTTCTGTTGATATACTAAGTCTGAATGCGCTAATTATTTCTCTTGAGTTTTCTCCAGCAAGTGTAATTATAAATACAGCTAAACCCGTATAAACAAACCAAGCTGAAAAATTTATAATATGTTTTATTATATTTTGGCCTTGTTTAAATAAATAGAATTGAATTATTAACGAAAATATGAAACTAAACCAATCAATTAAATCCATTCCCATCAAAAATATCAAGAACATTTCATTTTCTAGAATAGCACCATCAATATTAAAAAATAAAATTCTAATTAAATATCCAATTGATTTTGATATAAAAAATGTTTGAACTCCAAACATAAACATACCAACAATGCCCCTTAGCATTCCAATATATCTTGCTCCAGATACACCGAAAGAGCTTCGTAAAATTACAGGAAATGGTAAACCATATTTTTGTGAAGGTTGACCAATTATATATGAAAAGATTGCAACTAGAGAACCGGCAAAGATGCATGCTGATAATACAATGAGGATGTTTAAGTCATATACTAAATAAAGTGATGCAATTAATGAAAACCCTATTAAACTTTGAATATTGTTTGCCCAAAAACAAAATAAATCTCCACTAGACCAATTTTTATCATTGGGATTAATTCCTACTATATCCCAATTAGTTAAATCTATATTTGCTTTTTCTTGACTCACTTGAGTGATAATAAACAATTATTCACTACTGTCCATACAACAGTGTTGGTAACCAAAGCACAATTTTAGGAAACGCTATTATAATAATTAACCCAATTACTTGTAGAACCATAAACTGCATCATGCCTAAATAAATGTCTTTTAAATCCCACTCTGGCACAACACCTTTTAAAAAATAAGCTGAGAGGGCTACAGGTGGAGACAGCCAGGCGGTCTGAAGATTAACTGCTACTAAAATCGCGAACCAAATTAAACTAAATTCTAATGCCTCAATAAGTGGTAAAATTATTGGCACAATTATCATTACAATCGGTACCCACTCTAATGGCCAACCTAATAAAAAAATCATAACCATTACCATTGCTAAAATTAAATACTTGTTCATTTCTAGAGATAAAAGAAAATCAGTCAAAACCATCGGTGTTCCTAATCTAGCGAAAACAGCACCGAAAAAATTTGATGCCGCTACCAGAACCATTATTAATGCTGATATTTCTAATGTTTTAACAAGAGCATCTTGTAATTTTGATAATGATAATTTTCTATAAGCAAGAGCCAGAAGAAGTGAACCAGCGGCACCACATCCTGCAGCTTCTGTAGGTGTCGCAAAACCAAATAATATACTTCCAAGAGCAGCAAACACTAAAGCTGCAGGTGGCACCAATCCAAGAAAAAACTCTATCCAGACTGCCTTCATACTTTTTGCTCTAAGTTCTTCGGGAACAGTTGGTCCTAACTTAGGATTTATCATACATCTCACTGTAGTATAAGCTGCATATAAACATGCTAATAAAATACCTGGAAGAATAGCTGCTGCAAATAAATCAGTAACAGGAATCTCCATTATTGGACCCATGACAACAAGCATGATACTTGGAGGAATTAAAATACCTAAAGTGCCGCCAGCTGTAATAGTTCCAGCAGCTAATTTAACGTCGTAACCAGACTTATTCATTGATTTTGCGGCCATTATTCCTAATATTGTTACTGAGGCACCAACAATACCTGTTGCAGCTGCAAAAATTACAGAAACAAATAAAACTGCATAATATAAAGAACCTCTTACTTTTGCTAACATCATTTGAAAGGCAGAAAATAATCTTTCCATTAAACCCGCTTGTTCCATCATTATGCCCATAAATACAAAGAGTGGTA
>CACIKJ010000031.1 GCA_902587215.1 uncultured Pelagibacteraceae bacterium
GAACAAAAAAATAGGATAGGTAGCCAATACCATAAATTTGTATTAACTCTCTTAATAGAAATAATGAATATAAGTATTGATATGATAGAAAGTATTGAGGAATGATGATCAACATAAGGTGTACCTGCATTAGGATATGCAAGCGCCACAACCAAGATGGAATAAAAAAAACTATATTCCTTCTTTAGACCAAAACTATTTAAAGAATAAAAAACCACTATTCCTAATAATGAATTAATTAATGCAGCATGCAGAATATAAGAAATCCAATTTACTCCAAAAATATAAAAAAAAATTGCCTGAGTAAAATCCAGAAAAGGACCTGTTATTGTCCAAAAATCTTTGAATGGATATTTCCCGTTAAGTATTTCAAATGCAGCATTGTAAGTAAAAAAACTATCAATTGGAAAAACTCCAACAAGCCCATAATAAAAATTAAATGATATTGCTGCTAAAGAAATAATTACTAAATATATAAAATTATTACTTCTTAAACTTAAATTCATTAATTTTTCATTATCCTTTTCCTCTCCAAGGAATAGTTTTATCAATTATTTTCCTAATCGTTATATCAAACAACAATCCCAACATTCCCATTACAAATATTGTTATCCAAATGACTTCGTATTGCATATATTTTCTTGCTACGTTTTCAACAAAACCAATACCAGTTGTTCCTGCAAGAAATTCAGCAGCTACTAAAGTTCCCCAGCACATTCCTACAGCAACTCTAATTCCTGTTAGTATTTCTGGAAGAGAATTAGGAAATATTACTTCTCTAAGTATTTGCCATCTTGATGCTCCCAAGGAGTGAGCAGCATGTATTTTTGATAACTGCGTTCCAGAGGCCCCAGCTCTTGCAGAAATAATCATTATTGATAAAGAAACCATAAACAGCAAGAAAATCTTACCTACATTATCAATTCCAAAAACAGTAATAACTAATGGAGCCCAAGCTAGAGGTGGAACAGGTCTATATAATTCTACAAGTGGGTCGAAAAATCCTTTAGCAAATCTATTCAATCCCATAAATATTCCAAGAGGCACCCCAAGTATTATTCCAAATACTAGACCTAAAAATACTCTTAGAAATGAATCCCATATATGTCCCACAGGAACAGGTATTTTAAATGCCTCAAAATTTCCAGTTACTACATTTAAAACTTTACTTTTAAAGTTGGGTTTTACTTGACCGTCAGAGTCGTGAATAGGGTATTTTCCTGGTAAAATATCAGCAATCCAATCAGGAAGAATAAATCCTACAATTTTATTTACTCCCATCATTTCGTACCAAAACATTGGAACGAATTTGAATCCAACGCTTGGTTTAAGCATATCTGCAAAAATTCTAAATGTATCTGATGGTTTTGGCAGCCATCTACCAGGTCCATCCTCAGCACAGGTTGGACCACTACTAACAATTGTTCCTCCAGGAAAAAGAAATGCATCTTTGGTTGCAATAGAACCTTGTTCTTTTTTTTGAATATCATCAAAATTTCTTACAGCTTGTTCAAATTCAACAAGTGTGCTTGGAGGAAATATACTGGCAAACTGAATTCTTTTATTTAATTTATTAATTTCTTTAAGTAATGTTATTTCTAATTCTTGATTGTCGTTTAATTGATCACGATGATTTTTGATATCAGATTTTATATCACTCATTAAAGTTTTGTACTGAGGATTATGATTTCTAATTTGAAAAAATTCATCACTAATCAGTCTCAAATCTTCTGCAGCTGCATGGTATTTAAGTCCTAAATTTGTTTCTGGCAGTGGTGGTATTTCCATGCCTGTTGCACCCCATCCAAGCTGTTTACTTAAACCTTCATTTAACTCTTGCTTTTCCTCAAGACTCAAATTATCTGGAAAGTTATCGTTTGGAAAAACGTTAGTTAAATTATTTATTCTTTCAGTTAATTTATCTATTGTATTTTTTGTTTCAAATTCTAAATATTTTTCATTTGTTAAATATGGTATGGACAATTTAATTTTATTTAAAACATTTATGTAAAGAGTTTTGTCAGCTGGATTTAAATTTGGGTTTGAGGATATTTCAGATATATAATTCCTAATATTTTCATTTTCTCTATGAATTATTGCTGTGCTTTTGTGCTGTCTTTCGTCAATAGGAAAAAGATATTTCAAAGAGAGCATCGACTCTCTTACTTTTGCAACTTGACAAATCTCATTAGCTGATTTTGGATAAAAAGCCTTTGCTATATCCCAAGAATAATAAAGCCAAAGAAATAATAAAAAACTACTTCCTACAACAACCCAGTGAATACCACCCTTAGATCTTTCTGGATTTCCAAAAACAGCATCAGACTTTTCAGTTTTAATTAATCTTTGGCCATATAGAATTGCTCCTATAACAGCAAATATAATTAAAAATGTAAGACTTGATATTATCATCCTGCTTCTTTACCCATTATTTCTTCTTCCATATCCCAAATCATTGATAAAATTTCTTCTCTCTTTGAAACAAATTCTTTGTCATTTTTAATTTCTCTTAAATCTTGGTTTAACCCTCTTGATGCAAAGGGGAGGTTATATTCTTTGTGTATTCTCCCTGGTCTTGGAGCCATTACATAAACTCTTTCTCCAAGCAAAAGAGCTTCTTCAACTGAATGTGTAATTAAAATGATAGTTTTTCCAGTTTCTTTCCAAATCTTAAGAACTAGTGATTGCATTTTTTCTCTTGTTAAAGCATCTAATGCGCCAAGCGGTTCATCCATCAAAATTAATTCTGGGTCGTTTATTAAACATCTGGCAAGAGCTACCCTTTGTTGCATTCCCCCTGACAATTGATAAGTCGGTGTATTACCAAATCCTTTTAGACCTACAATTTCTAACCATTCGTTAACTTTTTTTTCTGTTGTTTGCGCGTCAACTTTTTTCATTCTTAATCCAAAATTTACATTTTGAGCAACTGTAAGCCATTCAAACAAAGCTCCTTGTTGAAACACCATTCCTCTTTCAACTCCTGGACCATTAATTTCATTACCACCCAAGGTAATTTTACCTGAAGTAGGCCTTAAAAATCCTGCCGTAATATTTAATAAAGTTGTTTTTCCACATCCAGATGGACCTAGTACTGTTAAAAGTTCACCTTTTTTTAATTTGAAAGTTACATCTTTAAGTGCATGAACGGTTTCTCCTTTAGGAGATTTAAATATCATGTTTAAATCTTGAGAAACTAAATCACTCATGTGGACAATATATTAGAATTTTACAAAAAAAATAGGCACCAATTTAATTATTGGCGCCTATTAATTTTCTTTACCCGATTATAAACCTGGCAAGTAATCTGTTGTTACTACTTTAGAGTAGTCTTTTAATGCAGGATTTTCTGCAGTTGCAAACATATTACCCATTACATCTAGGTATTTCATTAAAATACCACCTTTATTCATGTATTTAGATTTAATTGTGTTTGCATCAGGAAACTCAAATCCACTCATTTGACCTTTGGTTGCATCAAGACTCATTCCTGCATCTTTTGCAATTAAGTTCATGTTTGATTTTCCAGCTCTGTGATTAGCATTTGCTTCATGAGTTACTTCAATAAAAGTAGAAACCATTCCTGGATTTTCTTTTAAGAATTTGTTTGTAACCGAAACAACATCAATACCAGCGATACCTGCAGCTTTAGCCTCATCAACTGTTAATACTCTTTTTCCAACTTCAAGAGCCTTTTCAATTGAAGCACCACCAAATAAACATGCCATTGCAACGTCACCGTTAACAATTGCAGCTGAACCATCTTCCGGATTCATATCGATTACTTGCATAGCATCAGCGTTTGCACCAACTGCTTTCATAGTTTCTCTGAACACATAGTCCGCCATTGTTCCAAGTGGAACAGCAACTTTTTTACCTTCTAGTTCAGAAGCATTTGCTTTTGTAATACCGCTTGAGTTAGCAACCACACATGTAGTTCCTCCCATTCCGTATAACACAGCAACGTCAACCAATTTAATTGGAGCTTTAGCGTTTACAGCGTTTACAAACGGAGTAAGACCTTGCGAGTATGAAATATCAATATCACCAGAAAGCATAGCTTCTGTCATTTCACCGCCTGTTGCAAAGTTAGTCCACTTAACTGGAACACCAAAAGCTTTATCAAAAGTTTTTTTAACTTTAGCTTCCTGGTTTGGAGTTGCCCACTCTAAGAAGAATGCAATCCTAACCTCATTAGCTGCAGAAAACGCAGATGAAACCATCAAGTTAAGAGCAAAGATACTTCCCAGAATAAAACTAATAATTTTTCTCATTTATTCTCCTCTTTTTGTTTAAATTAAATTTAATTTATAAACGTAAGTAAAAATCAATTTTGAAACAATGTAAATGATAGAATTTTGATGCGTTCAAAATGAGTGTTGCTATTAAATTTATTTCAATTATAGGTTGAAGTATATTTTGAGTGATTTATTAGTGCAAAAAAGAATATTTTAGTCTATTCATTCAGAATTAACTGTTAGAAAAAAATTATGAGTTCAAAACCATCAGTGCCAAATTCATTAAATGAACATTGGATGCCTTTTACATCAAATAGGGATTTTAAGGAAAACCCTAGATTAATTGTTGAAGCTAAAGGGGTATATTTAAAAAACCATCAAGGTCAAACACAGATAGATGCAAGCTCAGGCTTATTTTGTAATCCTTTAGGACATGGTAGAAAAGAAATTATAGACGCGATAACAAAACAATTACAAACTTTAGATTATGCCCAGCCATTTCAACAAGGTTTCGGTGGATCCTTTGAATTAGCAACTAGAATTTCAAAACACACACCAGGAAATCTAAATAGAATATTTTATACAATTTGTGGGTCAACTGCGGTTGAGACAGCAATTAAAATTGCGATAGCTTATCATAAAGCTAGAGGTGAAGGTCAAAGATTTAGATTTGTTGGTCGTGAAAGAGGTTATCACGGAATGAATATTGGAGCCACATCGGTTGGTGGAATGATTAATAATGTAAAAACTTTTGCAAGTGTACTAATGCCTGGAGTTGTTCATATGAGACATACCCATCTACCTGAACATAAATTTATTTCTGGTCAACCAGAAACAGGTGCTGAAATTGCAGAGGACCTTGAAAGAATTTGTATGAATTTTGGTTCTGAAAATATAGCAGCTTGTGTTGTTGAACCAATAGCTGGATCAACAGGAACTCTTGTTCCACCGAAAGGTTATTTACAAAGACTAAGAGAAATCTGTGACAAACACGGAATATTGTTAGTGTTTGATGAAGTAATAACAGGATGGGGTCGTACAGGCTCACCATTTGCATCACAAGAATATGGAGTTACTCCAGATATTATAACTATGGCAAAAGCCACAACAAACGGCATTACTCCACTCGGAGCAGTTGCTTGTAAAGAGGAAATATATGATGCAGTAATGGATGGATCGCCTAAAGGAACAATAGAATTATTTCATGGTTATACTTATTCTGGTATTCCTGTATCTGTAGCCGCTGGTCTTGCTGTTCAAGATATTTTTGAAAAGGAAGATATATTTAAGAGAGCAAAAGAATTGTCACCTTACTTTCAAGAAGGATTATTCTCACTTCAAGATATTGATGTTGTAGATAACATTAGAGGATATGGAATGATGGGTGGAATAGATATTAAAATGGATAAAAAGCCTGGAGCAGCTGGATTTACTTGTTTCAAACATTGTTATGAAGCTGGAGTTAATTTTAAAGCAACTGGTGACTGTTTAATAATTGCACCAATGTTTATATGTGAGAAAAAACATATTGATGAAATTATTGAAAAACTAAGAACAGGAATTACAAACTATTCAAAATCTAAAAAAAATTAGTTCTTAATGAAAATCGGCGTTCCTAAGGAAATCAAACCTCAAGAAAATAGAATTGGGTTGACCCCAGACAGTGTGAAACAACTAACTTCAAATGGTCATGAGGTTTTAGTTGAAAATAATGGGGGATTTGAAGCTGGTTTTGAAAATGAACATTATATGAGTGCTGGTGCGAAAATTATAGATAAAGCTGAAGATATTTTTAATGACTCAGAAATTATTGTGAAAGTAAAAGAGCCTTTGTCAAATGAGGTAAAAATGATTAAGGAAAATCAAATTATTTTTACATATTTACATTTAGCTGCTGCAAAAGAGCTAACTGAAGGGTTAGTAAAAAGTAAATCAATTTGTATAGCTTATGAAACAGTGACTGATAATAATGGAAGGCTACCATTATTAGCACCAATGAGCGCTGTTGCAGGAAGAATGTCAGTTCAAGCCGGGGCTCATTGTTTAGAAAAAAATCAAAAAGGTAGAGGTGTATTATTAGGAGGAGCGCCAGGAGGTGAGCCCGCAAATGTCTTAATTTTAGGTGGTGGAGTTGTAGGAGAAAATGCTGCAATAATAGCGACAGGAATGAGAGCAAAAGTTCATATTGTTGATAAGTCTGAGGAAAGACTTAAACAATTAGTTCAAATTTTTGGAGATAAAATTATTCCAGAACAAAGTGATAAAATAGATTTAAATAAATTAGTTGCTGAAGCAGATTTATTAGTTGGTGGAGTTTTAATTCCTGGAGCTGAAGCTCCAAAATTAGTTACCAAAGATATGCTTAAATTAATGAAAAGAGGATCAGTAATAGTCGATGTTGCAATTGATCAGGGAGGATGTGTTGAAACTAGTAAACCCACAACACATGGAGATCCTACTTATATAGTTGATGATATAGTTCATTACTGTGTAGCAAATATGCCGGGTGGAGTTCCAAGAACTTCAACTTTTGCTTTAA
>CACIKJ010000032.1 GCA_902587215.1 uncultured Pelagibacteraceae bacterium
AATAAATGCTAAGAAACTTTTAAAAAATAAAGGACGAATTTTAGTAAGATCTTCCGGCACTGAACCTAAAATATGAATAATGTGTGAGTCTAACGACAAAAAATTAATGACAAAATGTATTAATCTTGTGAAAAGATCGATAAATTAAATTGAGAATAAAATCAAAAGTATTGATAATTGCTGGGTCAGATTCATCTGGTGGGGCAGGAATTCAATCTGATATAAAAACGGTAAGTGCATTAGGATCATATGCCATGACTGCAATAACAGCGGTTACGTCTCAAAATACTACTGGAGTTTTATCAATTTATTCCGTTCCCCCTTCAGAAATTTCAAAACAAATAGAATTTACCTCTAAAGATATTCGACCTGATGCAATTAAAATTGGAATGTTAAGCAATACCAAGGTTATTAATACAGTATTAAAATCTTTAAAAAAGATCAAAGTTAAAAAAATAATATTTGATCCGGTTATGATTGCCAAGGGGGGCGCAAGATTAATTAATAAAAAATCTATAAAAGTGTTGAGAGAAAAAATGATAAAAAAAGTGACATTAATTACACCAAATATTCCTGAGGCAGAAATTTTGACTGAAGAAAAAATTAATTCTAAAGAGGATATGATTAAAGTTGGTAAAAAATTACTTAAAATTGGTGCAAGGAATGTATTAATTAAGGGAGGTCATCTAAATTCAAAGTTGATGTATGATATTTTATTAGAAAAAAATAAAATTTCAGTTTTTAAAAATAAGAAAATAAAATCTATACATACTCATGGCACAGGTTGTACTTTGTCCTCTGCTATTGCAGCATATTATTCATGTGGAAAATCTCTAAAGAAATCTTGTGAAAAAGGAATTAAATATGTAAACCAAGCTATAACTTATGCTCCAAAATATGGAAAAGGATATGGACCGATTAACCATCTTAATTCAATTAATTTAAAGAAAAAATTTAGATGAAAAATGTTGTAGTAGTTGGATCGCAATGGGGGGATGAAGGAAAGGGAAAAATAGTAGACTGGCTCTCCAGTGAGGCTGATGTAGTTGTAAGATTTCAGGGAGGTCATAATGCAGGACACACATTAGTTATAGATGGTAAAACATATAAACTAAGACTGTTGCCCTCAGGTATTGTTAGAAAAAATAAGATATCAATAATAGGAAATGGTGTTGTAGTTGATCCATGGGCACTAATTGATGAAATAGATGAAATAAAAAATAAAGGCGTGCACATAGATGAAAATAATTTATTTTTGTCTGAAGCTGCTACACTAATTCTGCCTATTCATAGTGAGCTAGATGCTCTTAGAGAAGATAGCACTAAAAACCCAAAAATAGGAACGACTAGGAGAGGTATTGGACCAGCTTATGAGGATAAAGTTGGACGAAGATCAATTAGGGTAATCGATTTGCTATCAGAGGATAATTTAGATGCAAAGTTAGCAACTCTTCTTGAGCATCATAATTATTTAAGAAAAGGAATGGGAGAAAAGGAGTACAGTAAAAATAAGTTAAAAGACAAACTTTTAAAAATTGCTCCGAAAATATTAAAATATAGTAGACCGATATGGAAAAAAATTGATGAATTTAAAAAAGCTAATAAAAAAATATTATTCGAAGGTGCTCAAGGAATTTTACTTGATGTTGATCATGGTACCTATCCATTTGTAACATCTTCAAATACAGTTGCATCATCTGCTGCAACTGGATCGGGATGTGGGATAAATACAATAAACTACATATTAGGAATTACAAAAGCTTATACAACAAGAGTTGGAGAAGGTCCTTTTCCTACTGAACTAAAAAACGAAATTGGAGAAAAGTTGGGAGAAAGAGGAAAGGAGTTTGGAACAGTTACTAGTAGAAAAAGAAGATGTGGTTGGTTTGATGGCGTGCTTGTTAAGCAAACGATTAAAACCTCAGGAATAACTGGGATAGCACTAACTAAATTAGACGTACTTGATGAATTCGATGAAATCAAAATATGTATTGCTTATGATTTAGATGGTAAACAAATAGAATATTTACCAGCAGCATCAGAACAACAATTTAAAGTTAAACCAATTTATAAGTCTTTCAAGGGATGGAATTCCTCAACTTGCGGTATTAAAAGTTTTTCTGATTTACCTTCAGAGGCTCAAAATTATATAAAGTTTATAGAGGAATTTGTCGAAGCAAAGTTATCAACTATTTCAACTAGCCCAGAGAGAAAAGACACAATACTTATTGAAGATCCTTTTGGACCCTAGTTAGCTGGTAATAGATTTTTTGATTTAGCAGAATTAAGCATATGTTTTTGCAATTTCTCAAAAGCTTTATTTTCAATCTGTCTTATTCTTTCTCTGCTTATCTTAAATTTTTTACTTAATTCTTCCAATGTACTTGGATTGTCAGTTAATCTTCTTGAATACAGAATCTCTTTCTCACGATCGTTTAAAATTTTTATTGACTCTGATAATAAATCTTTTCGTTGCTCCATTTCCTCTTGTTGTGCTATTTTTAGTTCTTGGTCCATACTTTGATCAATTACCCAATCTTGCCATTCATCGCCATCCTCTCCTATAGGTGCATTTAAGGAATGTTCTTTACCAGCTAACCTTCTATTCATTGAAACGACTTCATTTTCACTAACATCTAATCTTTCAGCAATATTTTTTACGTCCTCGTTACGTAAGTCTCCTTCAGTGTCGGGAGCAATTTGACTTTTTATTTTCTTTAAATTGAAAAATAATTTTTTTTGAGCTGTAGTAGTACCTATTTTAACCAAACTCCAAGAACGTAAAATATATTCTTGAATTGCCGCTTTAATCCACCACATTGCATATGTTGCTAATCTAAATCCTTTATCTGGTTCAAACTTTTTAACAGCTTGCATCAAACCAACATTACCCTCTGATATCATTTCATTTAACGGCAAACCATAACCTTTGTATCCCATTGCAATTTTTGCCACTAATCTTAGATGACTAGTTACCAGTTTTTCCGCAGATTTTACATTGCCGGTGCTCTTCCAATTTTTTGCTAGCATGTATTCTTCCTCTGCATCAAGCATAGGAAATTTTTTAATTTGAGCAAGATAAGCTCCTAAGCCACCTTCATTTGAAAGAATAGGTAAATTATATGTTTTTGAATTACTCATAATTATTTCATGTTTATTTAATAAACAATTAATTTTTTACAACACCTAATTAGTTAGATTTTTCGAGCACATTAATTATTTTTTCTAAATCCTTTGGTAAATTTGCCTCAAAAAAAAGTTTTTTTCCAGATCGAGGATGATTAAATCCTAAAATTCTAGCATGTAGAAACTGTCTTTCTAATCTCATTATTTTTTTGTTTATATCTTCACTTATAGTTTTTAATTTTTTATATTTCTTTTTATATTTTTTATCTCCAACGATTTGATTTCCCTTATAACTCATATGTACTCTAATTTGATGTGTTCTTCCTGTTCTAAGTTTACATTCTATTAAACTGAACGTGGGTATATTTTTCCCTTGAAAAATATTAAGTGTTTTATAATTGGTTATAGCTTTTTTACCTTTAGTAAAACTTACATCCATTAATTGTCTATTTTTAGAACTTCTAACTATAAATGTTTCAATAACACCTGACTGAGGTCTTAATTTGCCCCACACCAGAGCGTTATAAACTCTATCAATTGAATGATCACTAAACTGTTTTGAAATATTTTGATGACTTAAATTATTTTTTGCTATCACAACTAGGCCAGATGTATCTTTGTCTATTCTGTGAATAATACCTGGCCTGAGCTCATCTCCTATTGATGATAATTTAATTTTTTTATAATTCATTAAAGCGTTAACAACTGTATTGTCATAATTACCTGGACCAGGATGCATTGAAATACCCGCAGGTTTATTAATTACAATTAAATCATCATCTTGATAAATTATATCTAGATCAAAATTAAATGGTTTTAATGATGTTTTTTTTGGCTCAGGAATTTCTAAAAAAATATTATCTCCCTTCCTTATCTTCTTTGAGGGAGCGTTAATAATCTTTCCATCAATTTTAAGTTTATTATTTAATATTAATTTTTTGATTCTTGTTCTGCTAAGTTCAGTACATTTTTCGAAAATAAATGTATCAATCCTTTTTTTATCTGAATTTTCCTCAACAATTAAATTAATGATATTTTTCATATATTATAATATTAATACATAATGCGCTCGTAGCTCAACTGGATAGAGCGCCAGATTTCGGCTCTGGAGGTTCAGGGTTCGACTCCTTGCGGGCGCACCATTATTCACCAATATTAATTAGTGTACCCTTTTTTCTTGCTTGATTAAAAGAGTAATAAAATAGACTAATAGCAATCGTTAAATATATAAAATTAATTATAAATGCTTTATATATATTTTCTATATTAACTGTTTGATTAATAAGGATTGCTCTTGCCTCTTCAAATACATAAACTAATGGCATGCAGTAAGCAATTTTTTGAAAAACATTTGGCAAAATATCAATAGGATAATAAACGCATCCAAAAGGCGCTATAAGGAACATTGTTGACCAAGCTATATTTTCAAAAGATGGTCCATACCTAAGTAATCCTGCGGAAACTAATATTCCTAAAGTAATTCCAAAAATATATAAGCTCAAAAAAAGAAAAAATAAGCTTATACCCAAATTTAGTATTGAAATTCCAAATAATGGAGAAGTTAAAAATATTGCTGGCACTAAACCTATCAGAGCTCTTATTAAAGCTGTGCCAACAAGAGATGTAATGATTTCACTAATTCTCATTGGAGAAATAAATAAATTTGTAAAATTTCTGCTCCAAATTTCCTCTAAAAATAGCATATTAAACCCAATGCTAGTTCTGAACAAAAAGTCATAAAGTATTGCGCATGTTAGGATTATTCCGACAGCATTATTATAGTATGTGCTATATGTTGCAAAAAAATTGGATATAAATCCCCATAAAGTTATTTGAATAGTGGGCCAATATATTAAATCTAATATTCTTGGGAATGATCTAGTTATTAAATAAAAATGTCTTAAGAAAAGACCATAAATTCTAATTAAATTCATTTTCGTTCCTTGATAGTTTAAGAAAAACTTCTTCCAGATTAGCACGTCCGTGTTTATTAATTAGAGATAACGGAGTTCCTTTATCTATAATTTCTCCATTTTTCATCATTAAAACTGACTTACAGAGTCTACTTACCTCATTCATATTATGAGATGCTAGCAAAATAGATATTTTATTTTCATGTTTGTATTCTTCAAGAAAAGTTCTTACGAAGTCTCCAATCTCAGGATCTAAGGATGCGGTAGGCTCATCTAATAACAATACTGAAGGTTTGTTTATAAGAGCTTTTGCTAAGCTTGCTCTATTTTTTTGACCAGAAGAAAGTTCACCTGTAATTCTATTTAATAAATCATGCAGTCTTAGTTTTTCTGTTAAATATTCAATACGATCTTTTAATTTTTTTATATTATATAATTTTCCATATACTGTTAAATTTTGCTTTACTGTTAGTTTTTTTGGTAATTCTATATAAGGAGATATAAAATTTATTTTTTCTAATATCTCGATTCTGTTATTTTCAAAGCTCATTTTATTTATTTTGATTTCACCAGCTGAGGGTTTTAAAAGACCTAATAGCATTCCAATCGTAGTAGTTTTTCCAGAACCATTTGGACCCAGCAATCCTAAGATTTCATTTTCTTTTATATTAAATGAAATTCCTTTTACTGCCTCTTTGGAGGAGTAATTTTTTTTTAAATTTGTAACTTCAACTAAATAAGTCATTTAAAATATGAGGCTCTCTTTAATCTATCGTTAATAACATCTCCAAATCCTTTTTGTGGAATTTTTTCAACAGCAATACTTTTATATTTTTTTTTTTTAATTAATCTTAAGGTTTTATATAAATTTTTTGCAGCTTCTTTTAAGTTATTATTTTTCGACAGATAAAAATGATTTTTACTTATTTTTTTTCTTTTCTTAATTAGAATAAACGCCTCACCTTTTTTTGCATTTTTAATATTTAATCTAATTTTTATATATGGTGAATAATGAGTTTTTCCCTGGCCAGGTGAATTTATTTTTGATTTTTTGTGATATTTTAGATTTGATTTTATATATTTGCTTATTTGTTCTTTTGTAATTCCGCCTAATCTTAAAACTTTTGGTTTGTTAATCAGATTAATTATTGTCGACTCAACACCTATCCTAGATTGGCCTCCATCTAATATTAGATTAATTTTTCTTCCAAATTCATCTTCAACATCTTTTTTTGAAACAGGACTAATTCTTGTTGAAATATTCGCGCTAGGTGCTGCCAATGGATAATCCAATTTCTTTAATAAATTTCTTGCTATAGGATGATTTGGGAATCTTACTGCTAAACTATTTTTTTTATTTGTTACATTTTTCGAAATTAAACTATTTTTTTTTAGTTTTAAAATATATGATATAGGCCCTGGAGAATATCTTTTATATAATTTCAAAAAAATATTACTTATCTCACAATCTTCTTTTAATAGTCTAAGATCGTAGTAATGGACTATAAGTGGATTTTTTTTTGGTCTTTTCTTTAATTTA
>CACIKJ010000033.1 GCA_902587215.1 uncultured Pelagibacteraceae bacterium
TAAAAAAACTTGGGAAGGTTTCACTAAATTTGTTTTATGGGGCAGCATTTTAGTAATATTAATATTGATTTTGCTTGCAATGTTTCTTTTATAATTTTTAAAAAAAATGATTGTTGGATCACTTACAGAAGATAGAAATTTTGAACAAAGAATTGCAATAACGCCAGAAATAATAAAAAAATATAAAAATTTAGGTTTTGATATTGTATTAAGTAAGGGATATGGAAATCACTTAGGAATAAATGATAAAGAGTTTTCAGATCAAGGAGTAAATATTTTAAACTCTAGTGAGGAAGTAATTTCAAAATCAGATTTAATTTTACAGCATAATATTTTAAATCAGCAAAATTTAAAAGCGATGAAAGAAGGCCAAACACTTATTGGAGTTTTAGACTCTTATAAAAATGAGGAGCAATTAAAAAATTTAGCTAAAAACAATATCAACTTTTTTTCTCTAGAGTTATTACCACGAATAACTAGAGCTCAATCAATGGATATTTTATCGTCCCAAGCAAATTTGGCAGGTTATAAAGCTGTTGTTGATAGTTTTGCGTTTTTTAAAAAAGCGGTCCCAATGATGATGACTGCAGCTGGAACGATTTCTGCAGCAAGAGTTTTAGTTGTTGGTGCAGGTGTTGCAGGTCTTCAAGCAATTGCAACAGCAAAAAGAATGGGGGCAGTAGTTTTTGCTACCGATGTAAGAGCTGCATCGAAAGAACAAGTTGAAAGTCTAGGTGGAAAATTTTTGACTGTTGAAGGTTCTGAAAATCTTGAAACATCCGGAGGTTATGCAAAAGAGGCATCCGAAGATTTTAAAAAAAAACAAGAAGACTTACTAAAAAAGAGTCTAGAAAAAATTGATATTGTTATTTGTACAGCATTAATTCCTGGAAAAAAGGCTCCATTAATTATTAAAAAAAATATGATTGAGAATATGCAAAGTGGGTCAATTATATACGATTTAGCAGCGACCCAAGGTGGTAACTCAGAATTAACAAAAGTTGATGAAATTGTTGATTATAATGGTGTAAAAATATTAGGTGAAAGAAATATCTTAAATAAATTACCTATTTCATCATCAAATCTTTATTCAAAAAATTTGTTTAATTTTGTAAATAATTTATATGATAAAGAAAATAATAATATTAAAATTAATCTTGAGGATGAGATTATTAAAAATACTCTCATAAAATAAATTATGGAAATAGATCCTTTTATATTTAGACTTAGTATATTTATTCTGTCGATTTTTGTAGGTTACTATGTTGTTTGGAGTGTAACACCTTCATTACACACCCCTTTAATGTCAGTAACAAATGCAATTTCATCTGTAATTGTTGTTGGAGCCATTATAGCTGCTTTAGCTGGCTCCGCAGAAAAAATATTTGAAACCGCGAATATATTTGGTTTTTTAGCGATAATACTTGCTGCAATAAATATTTTTGGTGGTTTTTTAGTTACTCAAAGAATGTTGCAAATGTACAAAAAAAAAAAGAAATAGTTTATGTCAGCTAATTTATCAGCAATATTTTATTTAATATCGGGAATATTATTTATTCTTGCCTTAAGAGGATTGTCATCTCCTGAAACATCTAGACAGGGTAATTATTTTGGAATTGCAGGTATGATAATTGCTATTACTGTAACTTTTTTAACAGTTGGAAATTTTGGGCTCGGTTTCATTTATGTGATAATTTTTTTATTAATTGGTGGATCAATTGGTGCTTTCATAGCATTTAGAATTCCAATGACTGCAATGCCTGAATTAGTTGCGGGATTTCATAGTTTAGTTGGTCTTGCTGCAGTTTTTGTAGCTATATCTGCCTTCTTAAGACCTGAAGCATTTAATTTAGGAAGCATTGGAAATATAAAACTTGCAAGTTTAATTGAAATGTCAATAGGTGCAGCAGTAGGAGCAATAACATTTTCAGGGTCAGTTATAGCATTTTTAAAACTTCAAGGAATAATGACAGGTGCACCAATAACTTTTAAAGGGCAACACTTATTAAATTTAATTATAGGTATTTCAATAATCATTTTAATATATTTACTATGTACAACTCAAGTTTCTAATTATTTTTGGTTTTTAATTTTAATTTCATTTGTTGTAGGTTTTCTATTGATAATACCAATTGGTGGAGCTGATATGCCAGTGGTTATTTCAATGCTAAATTCTTATTCGGGTTGGGCTGCAGCTGGAATAGGTTTTACTCTAGAAAATTCTGCATTAATAATTACAGGTGCTCTTGTAGGATCATCAGGAGCAATACTTTCATATATAATGTGTAAGGGAATGAATAGATCTTTTTTTAATGTAATCTTAGGTGGTTGGGGCGCAACGGATCAAACTGTAACAAAGTCCACCAAAGAACAAAAGCCGGTAAAAAGTGGAAATGCAGATGATGCAGCTTTTTTAATGAAGAATGCTTCATCAGTTATTATAGTTCCAGGATACGGTATGGCCGTTGCTCAGGCTCAGCATGCACTTAGAGAAATGGTTGATGCTCTCAAGAAAAATGGAGTAAAGGTTACTTATGCCATTCACCCAGTAGCAGGAAGAATGCCAGGTCATATGAATGTACTACTTGCAGAGGCAAATGTTCCCTATGATGAAGTATTTGAATTAGAGGAAATAAATAATGATTTTGCAAATTGTGATGTGGCATACGTAATAGGTGCAAATGATGTTACTAATCCTGTTGCAAAAAGTGATCCACAAAGTCCCATTTACGGAATGCCTGTCTTGGATGTCGAAAAAAGTAAATCTGTTTTATTTGTAAAAAGAAGTCTTTCACCTGGATATGCAGGAATTGATAATGATTTATTTTATAGAGAGAATACTTTAATGTTATTTGCTGATGCAAAAAAAATGACAGAGGAAATTCTCAAAAATCTGGATTAAATTCAAAAAATTTAAAATTTAATTAAATGAAAATAAATGATTTACAAGTTTACATATTTAAAAAAATTTCATTTTTATATAATTTTATATTTGGAAGAAAAACTACTCAAAAATTGAATAATATTATATTTTCTTTATCCTTACGTGCAAAAGGTTATAATAATTATGGTAGTTTCAAAGTAACTGGAGAAAAAAATTTTATTCAAAGTATATCAACGGAATTACAGTTTAGCTTAGATATAGGGGCCAATGTTGGAAATTATTCAAAATTATTAATTGAAGAGACCAATTCGTATATATTTGCATTCGAACCTTTAGATGGAGCCTTTGATAACTTGAACAAATTAGTAATCGAACATCCCAATCGAATTGAAGCATTTAAATTAGCTCTAGGAGATAAAAATGTTGAAAAAAATTTAAACTTTACGGATGAAAAATCTGAGAAAGCAACTTTTCTAGATGATATTAGCAAACTGTCATTTTATGAAGGAGCATCTAATAAAAAAAAATTAGTTAATATTGTTACATTAGATGAGTTTATGGAACAAAAAAATTTATTTGATAAAGAAATAGATTTGATAAAAATAGATACTGAGGGTTATGAGTTAGAGGTTTTAAAAGGTTCAAAAAAATTAATTGAAAAAAATAAACCCAAATATATTCAACTAGAGTTTAACATACATCAACTATTTAAAAATCATACAATGTACGAATTTTCTAAATATCTAAAAAAATATGAATTATTTCAAATTTTACCATTTGGCAATAAGCTATTAAAAGTAAATCCAGAAAAAGCAGAAACAAATATTTTTTATCTGACAAATTTTGTATATATTAGAAATGATTTAGTTCATAAATTTTAAAAAAATGAAAACAAAAATATTTTGTGATATCGCTGACCTAAAATTAATTAAATTATTTAATAAAAAAAAAATTGTTGATGGGTTTACTACAAATCCAACTTTAATGAGAAAAGCAGGAGCTAAAAATTATAAATCATATTCGCAACAAATTTTAAAAATTTCACCAAAAAAAAAGATCTCTTTAGAAGTTTTTGGAGATAATTACAAAGATATAAAAAGACAGGCATTAAAAATAAATTCATGGGGAAAAAATGTCTATGTAAAGATTCCTGTCGTAAATTCTAAAGGTTTATTTATGGGCAAAGTTATCCAAGAATTATGTAAAAAAAATATTAAAATGAATATAACAGCAGTTTATAATTCACAACAAGTGTCGAAAATTTTAAAAGTAATAAATAAAAAAACAAAAATAATCATATCCCTATTTATAGGTCGAGCATCAGATGCAGGAAAAGATCCAATACCCGAAATAATAAAAAGCATTAAATTATCTAAAAAATTTAAAAATGTTGAAATACTTTGGGCTAGTGTGAGGGAACCATACAATTACATTCAAGCAAAACAACTTGGATGTCATATAATTACTATTCCACCATCAATAATTGAAAAAATAGAAAATTTTGGAAAGTCCTATAATAAATTGACTGTAGAAACTGTTAAAACTTTTTTAAATGATAGTAAAAAATCTAATTTTAAAATTGATTACTGAAGTGAAATTTCTTCAAGATATCTTAAATACTTTGGACAAGTAGTTTTATAATAAAATCTATTAATTTGTTTTTTTGCATTAACTATCTTTTTTTTACTAAGAGTATAATTAGATATACAATTTTCTAATTGATTACTTAAATCATACTTATTTTTAATTCTAACTCTATATCCACCTTTTCCGTTTAGTAAAATTTCATCAGGTCCACTTTTGCAATTTGTATAAACACACGGAATTTCATAATTCACTGCATCAATATAAACATTTCCTAAGCCTTCATAAACTGAGGTTAAGGCGAAAACTTTAGCTGAAGAAAAATATTTATCAGTTTTTTTAACCCATCCTTTTAATTTTATTTTTTTTTGGAGATTTAAACTTTTAATAAGATTTTCCAAATTAAATTTATCTGGACCATCTCCAAGAATTATTAGTTTGAATTTAGGGTACTTTTTAACAAAAATTGAGAAACCTAGTATCAACGTAACGAAGTCCTTTTGTTTGCATAATCTCCCTACTGATAAAATATTATTTTTTTTTTTTAAATTTTTTACTTTTTTTATTTTTAGTAAATAAGGATTATAAATTGTTTTTATTTTTTTTTTTTTAAAAATGAATAATTCTAAAGATTTTTTTGAACCTAAAGAATTAGTAAGTATGCCATTTGCAAAATTGTATATACAAAATCTCATTATAAATACAATTAAGGCTAAAAAATAATTGTCAGCATGAATTGTGGAGTGTATTGGATCTTCTGAATTTCTAGCTATAACTTTAATACCATAGATTTTACATATTATAATTGCCACCATACTACTTTGCATAGAGAGCACTACGGTATTTTCTTTCTTAAATAATGAAAAACTTTTAATCAAATTCTTAATAGAATAGAAAGCAATCAACCATCTAAATGGTAAAAAAGAAAATCTAAAATTAGATGCAACTTTTAAAAAGTTAAAATTTTTTTTTTGAAAATTAAGTCCTTTTCTATCAATTTTGCTTGATATCAGTGTTACTTTAATATCTTTATTAGTTAAATACTTTATTAAATGCTTTATATTTACTGTAACACCACCTCTCTCCATTGAAGGATAAAACAGTATAGTGTGCTTAAGGTTCATACATTAATTAATTGGTTGCGGGGGACGGATTTGAACCGCCGACCTCAAGGTTATGAGCCTTGCGAGCTACCAGGCTGCTCCACCCCGCGATAATTAAATTCTATTTTTTAGTTTATTAAGTTTTTTAACTCTTTTTATGTTTTCTTGTAAAATTCTTTTTTTTTTCTCCGAAGGTTTTTCGTAAGTATTTTTGAGTTTAATAATTTTATAAAATCCATCTTTTTGGAGTTTTCTTTTCAAAACTCTTAAAGCTTGTTCTACATTATTATCTTTAACTTCTATTTTAATAAATACCTCCAAAAAAATGATTAACTAGCACCATATATTTATTTTGTCTATTTTTTTCTTAAAAAACATTTAGCTAGTTTTTAATTTTTTGCTCTCTTTTAATCCTTCTATCAGCTTTTTCCAAAGAATCTAAAAGATCCTTTTGAGAAAACAATCCCATAGCAACAGGATCTTTTGGGTTTAAATTATTGTAATTCCAATGACTTTTATTTCTAATTGATTTAACTGAAGAACTTGTAATACCGATAAGTTTTGCAATTTGTGAGTCTTTTAGTTTTGAATGATTTTTTATTAGCCAT
>CACIKJ010000034.1 GCA_902587215.1 uncultured Pelagibacteraceae bacterium
ATCTTTTAAATTGAGTTGATTAACCAATTTCTCTCTTTTTTGTTTAAATATTTATATATATTTTTGTAAACCTCAAAGTTATAATTAAATAGATATTTTTTTTCACTTGAACTTAAAAGTTTGTTGTTAATTAGATCTTTATCTATTGGAGCCATTGTTAAGTTTCTAAATTTTAACTTATTTCTATGTTTCTCTATATAAATTAAATTTTCAATTCTAATTCCAAATTTACCCTCCTCATAATATCCTGGTTCGTTACTCACAATCATTCCCTCTTTAAGTTCAACAGAATTAAATTTTGATAGAGCTTGTGGTCCTTCGTGAACGTTGGAAAAAAAACCAACACCATGACCTGTGCCATGACCATAATCTAAATTCATTTTAGTTAAAGGTGCTCTAGCTTTTTTATCAATTAAATCTCCTCTTTTAATTTTATTTAAATCATTTGTTACTACTGCAATATGTCCCTTAAGAACACTTGTAAAAATATTTCGTATTCTTTCTGTGGGTTTACTAAAACAAACTGTTCTTGTTACATCAGTAGTTCCAAATTTATATTGTCCACCAGAGTCACATAAAAAAATATCATTTTTTTTTATTTTTCTATTAGTTTTTTTAGACGATCTATAGTGAATAATTGCACTATTAGGTCCAGATCCTGCAATAGTTTCAAAACTTGGAAAGATATAATCCTTATTTTTTTTCCTAAAAGACTCTAATTTTTTTTCTAAAAATAATTCATCAAATCCGAAATTTTTCTTTTGTTTGATCCAAAACAGGAACTTTGTTAATGCTGCTCCATCTTTAATATGAGCTAGTTTCATATTCTGAATTTCAATTTTATTTTTAATAGACTTTAAATGATAAATTGGATCTTCATATAAATTAATATAAAATCTGGATTCAATAAGACTTTGGAAATAAACTGAACATGTTAGTTTATCGATTGCAAAATTTTTTTGATCTAAATTAGATACTACATCAAAAAACTGATTAAAATTTAAAAATTTTATTTTTTTATACTTAATCTTTTTTCTTATATTTTTTATCTTTTTTAAATCACAGAAAAAAAAAATATTTTTATATTTGTCCAATATTAATCTTGAATTTGGTATTGGACTATTTGGATTATCATTTCCTCTAATATTTAATAGCCATGCAACATTTTCAGGTGCAGAGATAAATATATTAGAAGAACCTTTCTTCTTTAAAATTTTGTGAAGTCTATTAATTTTTGAAGCTACTTTTTCTCCTACAACTTTGTCTTCAATTTTAAAGAAACTTTTTATTTTTTTTTTCTTCTCTAAAATAAAAGAGTCTACAAAATTTTCTTTAACTGATATTAATTGAAATTTATAACCAAAATATCTTTCTAATGTTAATGATGTAAATAATTTTGGATCATAACCAACTTTTTTAATTTTGTTATAATTTAAAATATTTTTTGGGTAGGAATATGGTATTTCAACTATTTTAAAATTTTTACCGCATTCGATCTTACTTTGAATTAAATATCTCCCATCAACAAATAAATAATTTGTTAATTTGGTAATTAAAGCAAATCCTGCAGATCCTGAGAAATTTGTAGCTGTTTTTAATCTATTTGGAAAAGCATATTCTCCAAAAAACTCGTCATTTTTTGGAATTATGTATGCATCTAAGCTGTTATCATTTAAAAGTTTTTTAATTTTAATTAGCGCTTTCATTGTTTAATTCTTTTTTGATATCTAAGCCATCCAGGACTTTTTATTTCACTCTCGTAATCAATATCTTGATTAAAATCAAGATCATCATTTTCTTCCTGCAAAAATTGATTATTTTTCTCAATATTTTTTTCTGGGAGCTCATCTATAAATCTTGATGAAATACTATCAATCCAATCACCTTGATAAAATCTATTCATTGAAAAAGAAATGTGTGCAATTTTTTTTGCTCTAGTTATTCCTACATACGCTAGTCTTCTTTCCTCTTCCAGGCCACTTTGACCTTTTTCTTCAATAGACTTTTGGTGAGGAAATAATCCTTCCTCCCAACCAGGTAAAAAAACCACTTCAAATTCTAAGCCCTTAGATGAATGCATAGTCATAAGATTTACCTTTTGTCCTTCCCAATCTTGATCAATAGAGGTTGCTAAAGCGACATGTTCTAAAAAAGTCTCAACATTATCAAATTCTTTCATAGCATTTAAAAGCTCTTTAATATTCTCTAATCGATTTTCATTTTCTAAATCTTTTTTATCTTTTAACATCTGGCTATAACCAGACTCATCTAAAATAATTTGTAATAACTTAACATGATTAATTTTTTTTTTTAAATCATACCTCCACTTGTCTAACAAACTTAAAATTGAAGTTAATCCCAATTTGGGCTTTGGTTTGACTAAATTCATTTCAATCATTTTTTTGGATGCTTCCTCAAGAGAATATCCATTTTGTTTAGCATAGTCATAAATACTTTTGACTGTAGTCTCACCTATTGATCTTTTTGGAACATTGATAATTCTTTCAAAAGATAAATCATCTTTAGCTTGATAAACTGTTCTTAGATAAGCAATACAATCTTTTATTTCAGCTCTCTCGTAGAATTTTATACCTCCGATTATTCTGTAAGGTATTCCAATTTTTAAAAATCTTTCCTCAAACTCTCTAGTTTGAAAGATTGCTCTGACTAATATTGAAATATTATTTAAATTAAACTTTTGTTTTAGCTTTTCAATTTTTTCACCTATTCCAATAGCTTCATCTTTTCCAGTTCTATAACTATCCAAATATACATTTTCTCCATCTTCTCCATCTGTAAAAAGAGTTTTTCCAACTCGATTTTCGTTATTAGAAATTAGGTTTGAAGCAACTGATAAAATGTTTTGAGTGGATCTATAATTTTTTTCCAATCTAATTATTTTTGTATTCATATAAATTTTGTCGAATTCTAGAAAATTTTTAATTTCTGCACCTCTCCAGCTATAGATTGATTGATCATCGTCTCCCACACAACATAAATTTTTATTTTCTTGAGATAGAAGATTAAGCCATTTGCTTTGAATGAAATTTGTATCTTGATATTCATCTACTAAAATATATTTAAAATTTTTCGAATACATTTTTGTTATATCGGGATTGTTCTCTAAAATTTTAATTGTATGAAGAATTAAGTCGTTAAAATCACAAGCATTTAAATCAATCAATTTAGACTGGTAAATTTTATAGATCTTCAAAAATGATGACTCCAATCTTTCACTTTTTTTAAGAACAACATTTTCTGGATACCAACCTTTGTTTTTCCATTTTTCTATAATATTCAATATATAGTTTGGAGAAATCTTTTTAGTATCTATATTTTCTGATTTACAAATATTTTTTATTAATTTTTTTTGATCATCCTGGTCAACAATCGTAAAATTATAATTTAAATTTGCTGCTCTTGCATGCTTTCTTAGAATTTTAACACATATAGAATGGAAAGTTCCTATCCAGGGCATTCCAAATTTTTTTTTTTTTAAATTGCTTTATAAAATAGTTTTTATTTAATCCAATTATATATGCTGAAATATTTTTATGATATTTTTTATTTAAATTAAAATTATCTCCCTTTTTATACATGCCACCAACTATCCAATAAATATTTTTGTAGCTAGACAAAAGACCAACTGTAGATGAAAAGCTTGTTGATTTAGAATCATTTATAATTTTTAATCTACTATTTTTGTAAATTATTTGTTTTCTAAATCTTAAACCCTTAAAATTGTTTAATGTTTTAAAAATTTTTGTATCAGAAAAACCAAATTTTTTACATATTGAATAAATAAAATGAATATTATTTAAATTATTTTTATCTAATAGATAAAGATTTGAAATTTTTTTCCTAAAAAAATTTTCTTTTTTGAAATTCAGTTTATTGATTTTTGATTTTATATTTTGGTATAATATATTCCTATTAATAATATTATTATTTCTTTCAATATATGATTGCTTATTTTTATCCTGATTATAAATCAATTTAAGCTTTGCTTTTGCATATTCATTTATACTTCCATGTCTTTCTAAATGATCAGCGCTCAAATTAAGAATAGCTGCATAATCAGTTTTGAGATAATTACTGTATGATATTTGATATGATGATGCCTCAACAATAAAAATAGTTTTCTTTTTGATATTTTTCTCTAATAATGGAGGGTTACCAATATTTCCCACTAATCTTACATCTAAATTTTTTGATTTGAAAATTTTGTGCAACATCTTACAAGTAGTAGATTTTCCATTTGTTCCTGTAATCGTAATTTTAATATTTTCCGGATAAGCAGTGCAAAAAATGTCTAGCTCAGTAATTATTTTTTTACGATTCTTGAGTAAATAATCTTTTAAACCGCATTGTTTTATATCTATACCGGGGCTAATAACAATATAATCAAACTTAATGTTATTGATTTGTTTTTTATTTATAAAATAATCTTTATTTTTATTCTTTCTAAAAGAAGAATTATCATCAAAAATTTTAATATTATTATTTTTAGATAAATATTTGTGGCATGATTTACCTGAGAGACCTAAACCATAAATTAATATTTGCTTATTAATTAAGTTTTCTTTGCCAAGCATTTATCTCAATTTTAATGTTGCAAGACCAATCATTGCCAAAATTAGAGAGATAATCCAAAATCTTATAACCACTGTAGATTCTGCCCAACCCTTTTTCTCAAAATGATGATGTATTGGAGCCATCATAAAAATTCTTTTGCCAGTTAACTTAAATGAAATGACCTGTACTATAACTGATATTGCCTCTAATACAAACAAACCTCCAGTTATTGCCAGAACTATTTCATGTTTTGTTACAACTCCAACTGCTCCTAACGATCCTCCTAAAGCTAACGATCCAGTGTCACCCATAAATATTTTGGCAGGCGGTGCGTTAAACCACAAAAATCCAATAGAAGCTCCTATGATTGCTCCGCAAAAAACAGCAACTTCACCCACTCCTTCAATGTAGGGTATTAATAAGTATTCAGAAAAAATTATATTCCCTGAAACATAACTGATAAATGCAAAGCAACCTGCAACTAAAATTACTGGAACAGTGGCTAAACCATCAAGACCATCTGTCAAATTCACTGCATTAGATGAACCAACAATTACAAATAAGTAAAATGGAATAAAAAACCAACCTAAATTTATAAACAAATTTTTAAAAAACGGAAAGTAAAGATTTGTTGTAATATCTGATTCTATAAAATTATATAAAATAACTAATGAAATAAGACAAATTATTATCTGAATTAATAACTTTAATTTTGAAGAGATGCCTTTTGAATTATTATTCTTAATCTTTTTATAATCATCAAATGCTCCCAGGACTCCGAAAGAAAAGGTTATAAATATCAATAGCCAATTATATGGGTTATAGAGATCAGCCCATAAAAATACTCCTGTAAATAAACCAATTAAAATTAAAACTCCCCCCATAGTTGGTGTTCCGATTTTTTTGATTAAATGATCTTCAGGTCCATCTGAGCGAATAGGATTTGTAATTTTTTTTGTAGAAAAATATTTTATAAATTTATCTCCAATCAGAAATACGATTATCATAGCGGTTATTACTGCTAAACCAGTTCTCACAGTCAAAAAATTGAAAAAGTTTAAAAATGAATAGGTATCTGAATAGTTTGTTAGTAAGTTATAGAGCATTATATTTATAAGTTTTTTATTATTTTATTTAAACCAGTTGAATTTGATCCTTTTACCATTAAAAAACTCATGTTTGGTAAATCTTTATTAATTAAATTTATAATATCCATACTATTATTTAATATTTTACCCCTGATTTGTGGTTTTAATTTGTTAAATGTATGTTTAGCAAGATTTCCATATGCATAAATTTTATTAATTTTTGATTTATTTATATATTTAGCAATTTTAATATGTAGTTTTTTTGAAAATTTACCAAGTTCGAGCATATTCCCAATTAAAAGAAACTTATTATTATTTAATCTATATGTATTATCAAACCTTTCTAGTGCAAATTTAAATGAAAGAGGATTTGAATTATAACTTTCGTCAATTATAGTCAATTTTTTTGAGCCC
>CACIKJ010000035.1 GCA_902587215.1 uncultured Pelagibacteraceae bacterium
AAATAAAATTAATTTTAATAAAAAAAAAAAGATAATTACATTCGTTGGTAAATTAAATAGATCTAAGGGTTATGATTTATTTGGAAAAGCAATAATTAAAATTCTTAAAAAATATAAAAATTGGTCTGCTTATGTTATTGGTGACGAACCAAGAGATAAATTGGAATTCAGTCATCCAAGATTGAACAAACTAGGCTTTAAAGAACACAATCATGTAATTAACGTTTATAAAAAAACGAGCATAGCTGTTGTTTGCTCAAGATGGGATGAACCTTTTGGAAGAACTAGTTTAGAGGCTGCAGCAAACGGTTGTGCGGTGATTATAAGCAATAAAGGTGGATTACCAGAAACGATAACTAATGGACGAATCTTAAAAAATTTAACAGTAAGTGAAATTTATAAAAATATTAATGAATTAATCTCTAATTCTAAAATAAGAAAAGATTATCAGAAACTATCATATAAAAATTTTTATTTATCTCATCAATTTGTATCTAAACAGATTGATATTATAAGAAATAATCTTTTAAAAATTAATCTTCCAAATATTTTAATTGAACCATCAAACTTAAGAATTCTACATATTACAAATTTTAATGAAAGACATAATGGCAGGTTATTTTTTAATACTGGTAGACGATTAAACAATGGATTTATAAGACTGGGTCATAGTGTATTAGAATTTAGCGATAGGGATATAGTAAGTAGAGGAAAATCAATTAGAGATTTCTATGGATCAAACACTTTAAATGATAAATTGATCAAGACTTGCTATCATTTTAAGCCAGATGTCATTGTCCTTGGACATGCAGATATGGTATCTAAAGATGTCTTGTATGGTTTAAAAAAAGATTACTCTAACTTGAAAATTACTCAATGGTTTTTAGACCCCTTAAATAAAAATGGTCCTGATTACTTTAAAAATAAAAAAAGAATCTTGGATAAATCAGAAATACTAGACTCAAGTTTTTTAACCACATCCCCAGAAGTTTTAGGATTTCTCCCAAATAATTTTCAAAGCCATTTTATTCCTAATCCATGTGATCCGTCTATGGAAACACTGAATAATTTCAACAAAGATTGCTCAAATGATGTTTTTTTTGCTTTAAGTCATGGTGTACACAGAGGTAAATTAAAAGGTAGATCGACCGATGATCGTGAAAAATTTATAAAGAACCTTATTGAGAAATGCAAAAATATAAAATTTGATATTTTTGGTATGAATAATATTCAACCCATATGGGCTGATCAATATTTTAAAAATATATCAAATTCGAAAATGGGTTTAAATCTAAGTAGAGGAACTCCTATAAAATATTATAGTAGTGACAGAATTACGCAAATTATAGGAAATGGTCTAGTAACATTAATTGACGAAAAAACTGGTTATAATGACTTTTTTGATAACTCAGAAATGGTTTTTTACAAAAATATATCAGATCTATCTGAAAAAATTGAAAAAATTTCTTCCGATGAAAAGTTAAGAAAATCAATAGGGAAGAAAGGTAAAAAAAAATATATGAAATATTTTAATTCTACACTTGTTGCAAATTTCATTATAAATAAAACACTTAATATCAACAGTAGATCTAAATATTTATGGCATAAACCATAAAATGATATCAATAGTTATTCCAACCTACAATAATTTTGAATACTTAAAACTTTGCATCCAAAGTATAAAAAAAAATTCAAGTTATAATCACGAATTAATTTTTCATATTAATGATGGTTCAGATGGAAGTTTAGAATTTATAAAAAAAAATGGTTATAAATTCACTTATTCTGACAGAAATATCGGTTTGTGTTCATCAATAAATCAGGCCGCTAAGCTAGCCTCATTTGATTACATATTGTATAGCCATGATGATATGTATTTTTGTCCTAATTGGGATGAAGTTTTAATAAAGGAAGTTAAATATTTGAATCATGACAATTTTTATTTATCTGGCACAATGATTGAGTCTAATTCAGGACATATAACTCATGATTTTGGAGATACAGTTTCTAATTTTAAAGAAGATGAATTATTAGCAAAATATGAATATTTGAATTTCTATGATCATCAAGGTTCACATTTTGCACCACATTTAGTCTCTAAACGTATGTGGAATAAAGTTGGTGGTTTTAGTGAAGAATTTAATCCTGGTATTGGTTCTGACCCTGATTTTAATATGAAACTTTGGCATGAAGGTGTGAGAATTTTTAAAGGTTTAAATGATTTTAAAGTATATCATTTCGGATCTATCACTACACGAAAGAAAAAGAATTTTATAAAAAATAAAGGAGATATCACTTTTTTAAATAAATGGGGCATTACCACTAAATTCTTTAAAAAACACTATCTAAAGTCAAAAACAAGATTTGATGGACCTTTGCTAGAGCCTAAAATGAATTTTTATTTTCTTTTTGATTTATTAATCTGTAAAATCAAAAAATTATTTATAATTAATTAATTTAAATGTTTAAATATCTGCATCAAAAAATAAGCTTATTTAAAAGAAAAATTAAATCTGAAAAAAAAAGCTATTCATTTGGTGGTTGTGATTTAATAATTGATTATATATTCAAATCGAAAAATAAAGGATTTTATATCGATGTAGGATGTCAACATCCAATTTCAAATAACAATACCTATTTACTTCATAAAAAAGGATGGAGTGGAATAAATATTGATTTAGATAAAAAAAATATAAATTTATTTGATTTAGAAAGACCTAAAGATACTAACATATGTGCTTGTCTATCCTCAAAAAATGACATTAAAGATTTATATTTTTATCATTCAGGATCTCCAATAAATTCTCTTGAAATTAAAACAACTAAAAATAATACTAACTACACAATTAAAAAAATAAATACAATAACACTAAATTCTATCTTAAAAAATACTCAAACTTTGAATATAGATTATTTAAATATTGATGTAGAGGGTCACGAAATGGATGTTCTAAAAGGTTTTGATATAAAATATTACCAACCTAATGTTATTTCCATAGAATTTCTTGATTTCAAAATGAATAAAATGGAATTTAAAAATAATGATTTAGAAAGGATTCTAAATTCTAATATTTATAAATATTTTACTGATAATAATTATTATTTTGTTAATTGGATCCATGCAGATTTAATTTTTGTTCATAAAAAATTTAGAGATTAAATTTTAATTTTGCTTAGAGCATTGTTTTTGAATATATTTGCCTCTCTTATGTATCTTCTAACCATCTGTGTTGTTTTGTGACCAGTCATTGCCATAATGCTACGCTCATCAGCTCCAGACTCTGCAGCAACTGTTGCAAAGCCTGATCTTAAACTATGACCTGCAAAATTCCTATTTTCAATACCTGCTAAATTTAAATATTTTTTCATTATTAAAACTACTGATTGGTCCGTTAATCTTTTTTCTGTTAGAGATAAACCCTTAGAAAATCTTCTAAAAATTGGCCCTGATTTAATTTTAGAAATTTCTAGCCAATTTTTAAGATTAACAACTGGGCAATATTTTTCGTTGTCAAAGTAGGGCAGTCCTTTGACCATTCCTTCACCGAATTGATCTGTTTTTGATCTTCTAATGGTGATTTTGACACCTTCTTGTACAAATTCTAAATCTTCATAATCAATAGAAATAAGCTCAGTTCGTCTAAATCCCCCTCCAAAGCCTACTAAGATAACTGTCTTATCTCTTAACTTCTTTTTATTCTCAATTTTTTGTTCATCTATTACATTAATTATTGATTTTAAATGATTGATTAATAGAGGTTTTTTTCCTTTTTGAATACTTCCTTTAACCCTTTTTATTCCCATTAAATTTTCAATAATAATCGGGTGTTTTGTATCTAAATAATATCCTTTAAGTTTATGAACCATGCTTATCGAAACTAATCTTCTTCTTAAAGTGCTGATTTTTGAATTTTTAGAAAGATGTGTTAGGTATAAAGAAACTATTTTTGGTTCAGATGGCAATGAATTCAAACTATGTTTATTACAAAAAGCGCCAAAATCCTTAAAGTCTGATTTATATGCTCTTAGAGTGTTATTTGCTTTAGAGCTTTTGAGGTTATTTAAAGTTGCCTCATGAAGCGATTTTAGGTCTGTTGTCAGTTCATTCATACAATTACTATTGATAACAATTAATTATCATTAGTAATATATTAAGTGATTTTTAATGTCAATAGTTTAATTTTATATTTATGGGAAAATTTGAAGGAGAAATTCCTGATATAATATTTTTAATAAGCGCTATTGGATTTTGGGGTTTGGCCTATATACAAAATAAAAGATATGGAAAAACAATAGAAACGTATTTTTTGTCAATTATGGCCTTCCTATTTTCTCTAAGTTATTTTGCGCTTATATTTATGGTTTAAAAGACAAAATTTAACTTATCCCCGCTGTTCATACATGTGAAAAAAACAATAAATTCAACGATTAAGTGATAACATTTATTAAATAATTTTGATAATCTTTATTTAACTTAAGAGGCAACTCTTAACTGGCCAATTGAGGAAAAACCGAGAGGTTCAAGCTCAGGGGGCAGAAAACTCTGCGGAGTAGCGCTAAAATCGTAGAGTGGTGGGCATGGCGGTAGCGCATAAAACGACGTGCCAAAAACAACTGTTCTTTGCACCTTTAAAAGTGCAAGGAAACAGGGGTTTTTTCTTCATTATGAATTTCAACGGAACTAAATTTCAGGTTAAGGTATGGAAATACCTTCTAACTATTCCTAAAGGCCAAACTAGAACTTATCTTGAAGTTGCAAAAGCTTTACAAATGCCAAATGCTGTAAGAGCAGTAGCAAATGCAGTTGGAAAAAACCCGTATGCACCAAAGGTGCCATGTCATAGAGTTATTAGATCTGATGGAAGATTAGGTGGCTATTCAGGAAAAGGAGGCATAAAAACAAAAAAAAAACTCCTAAAATTAGAGGGTATAATCATCTAGAATTGTTGATTTTAAAGGATTTTTTTAAAAACAAGCTTAAAAAGATACAATTTTAATATTTCCCTTGATAGTTGAAGCGTTTATTAAGGAATGCTTAAATAGACCCCTTCTATGGCCGTTTAATCGCTATATTCTCTTACTGCAAAGCTATGAGAATATCCCTCTATTTATGAAAATTTTTTAG
>CACIKJ010000036.1 GCA_902587215.1 uncultured Pelagibacteraceae bacterium
AGATATAAAAATTAAAAGTGTAAATAATTTTAAATCAATTAATTGTCCCAAAAGTCTAAATAGCTTCGCAATAGATGAGTTCATTTTAATTTTTTTAATTGCGTGTAAATCTAAGGGAATTTCTAAATTTAAAAATTTAGAAGAATTAAATCAGAAAGAGAGCCCTCGATTAGATATAGCTATAAAATTTATGCAAATGATAGGTATAAAAGTAGTTAGAAAAAACAATGATATTAAAATTTATGGAAACCCATATTTGAATCTAACTGGCAATTATCATATTAAAAACTTTCTTAAAGACCATCGAATTTTTATGATGTCAGTGATCGCGGCCCTTACATTGGGAGGAGAAAGCTGGACAATAAATGATAAAGACTCAATAAAATCTTCATTTCCTGACTTTATTAAAATTATAAGAAAACTTGGAGGAAAAATAAATTGAAGAAAAGAAAAAAAATTATTACAGTCGCAATAGACTCACCGGCGGCCGCGGGTGCTGGAACGCAGGCAAAATTAATAGCAAAACATTATAATCTTTTTCAACTTGATACCGGCAGAATATATCGACTTATAGGTCAAATGAGATTGGATAATCCAACCAAATTTAAATATAATTTAGTAAGAAATAAAATGAAAAAATTAAAAATCAGTGATCTAAAAAAAAAAAGTTTATTATCTGACAAAGTGGCAGTTTCAGCCTCTATAATAGCGAAAGATAAAAAAATAAGAGATATAGTATATAAGTTTCAACAAAAGTGCGCATATAATCCTCCAAAAAAATACAAAGGATCAGTGCTAGATGGGAGAGATATTACTAGTGTGATATTAAAGGACGCTATGTTTAAATTTTTTATTACAGCTAATGTTAAAACCCGCGCTCAAAGAAGATTTAAAGAATATAAAAATCAAAATAAAAAAATATCTTTTAAAGATGTGTTAAAAAGCCTTAAAAATAGGGATAAATCTGATCGTGAAAGAAAGCATGGACCACTAAAAAAAACAAAAGATAGTATATTGCTAAATTCTACGAAACTTAGTAGAAAGCAATGCTTTTTAAAAATTAAAACAATTATGGATAAAAGATTACAACTAAATGGAAGTATATAAAGATATTTCAAACAGCCAAAACGAAGAATTCAAAAAACTATTAATAGACAGATTCTCTAAATCAAAGATAGAGGAAGGAAAATTATTAACTGGAATAGTTACAAAAATAACAGAAAAATACGTTTATCTTCTTATTGACGGAATGAAAAGTGAAGCATTAATTGATTTCAACGAAGTAAAAACTACTTATCCAGAAAAAAAGTTAAAAGAAAATGATAAATTAGAAGTATATTTAGAAAAAATAGAGGATAAAAATGGAGAAGTTATTGTATCTGTAAGCAGAGCCCAAAAAATTAGAGGTTGGTATATTTTAGAGAAAGCTTACGAAAAGAATGAAAACGTAAAAGGAAAAATAATTTCAAAATGTAAAGGTGGAGTTATTGTAGAACATTTGGATACAAAATCTTTAATGTTTTGTCCAGGATCTCAGATAGACTCCAAACCTTTAAAGTCTTTTGATCATTTATTTGGCGTTGAGCAAGACTTCAAAATAATCAAATTAGACAAATTCAGAGGAAATGCATGTGTATCTAGAAGAGAGGTTATCAGTTCATTTAAAAAAGAGGATAAAAAAATAATTCTAGAAAAATATAGCGTTGGTCAAATTATTAAAAATGCAGTAGTTAAAGGATATAGTTCTTTTGGTTGCTTCTTTGAGGTAAATAATGAAATCGACGTACTAGTACATCTTCAAGAAATATCTTATTCTAGAATAAATCATCCAGATGAAGTTTTTACGATCGGAGAAAAGCATGACCTCAAAGTAATAGGGATAGATAACGAGAAAATGCAAATTTCTTGCTCTATTAAAGCACTGACTAAGGACCCATTTGAAAATATATCAAATTACGAAATTGGAAAAAGCTATAAAGCTAAAGTTATTAAAGTAGTTGACTATGGAGCGTTTTGTGAGCTACAGCCAGGACTAACATGCTTATTACACTCTAGTGAAATTAGCTGGAATAAAAAAAATGTAGTACCGACTAAGTTTTTCAATGTAAATGATGAAATAGATTGTGTAATCACAGATATAAATAAAGAGAAAAAAAGGATTTCAATATCTCATAAGCTTGCAAAAGAAAATCCTTTTGAAAGTTTTGAAAAGAAACATTCAGTGGGGTCTATAATAAAAGGGAAAATATCAAACATTAAAGATTTCTCAATATATATAAATTTTGAAGAATTTGATATTGACGGTTTTCTTCATGCAAATGACCTTTCCTACACAGGAAAACCAGAAGAGGAATTAAAAAAATATAAAAAAAATGACGAAATGGAAGTAAAAATTTTAGACATTAAGGCTAAAGAACAAAAAATTAAATTAGGTGTCAAACAACTTCAAGAAGATCCATTTAATTTTTTCAAAGACAAGAACGTTAAAGATATAGTTACAGTCAAGGTTCATTCAACAAGTTCTAAAGGTATTATAGTTAAACCTGAGGGTAGCAGCATAGAAGTTCTTATAAAGAAAAACCAAATTGCAATTAACGCGGAGGACGCAAGATCAAATCGATTTATTCCAGGTGACCGTATTGATGCAGCTATATCAGAACTTGATATAGAAAAAAGAAAGATTTCACTAAGCATTAAATTACTTGAAGAGATGCAAAATAAAGAGGCTGTTTCTAAATTTTCTAGTCCTTTAAGTGGTAAAAATTTACCTTTTTCATCACTATCTGAAAAATTGGGTAATAAAAAGAAAGAAGATAAATAGATAAAATTGTCTGTATCTAAACAAGAAATAATAAACAAACTTTCATCAAATTTCCCAAATCTGTACAAAAAAGATATATCGAGACTTTTTAACATATTTCTATTTGAAATAACAAAAGCTTTAGTAGAAGGTGAGAGAGTAGAGTTAAGAGATGTGATGATGTTTGAAACTAGAAAACAAAAAAAAAGAATATCGTTAAACCCTAAAACCTTAGAAAAAGTAGAAGTGCCAGAGAAAAGAAGTATTTTGTTTAAATGTTCTAAAGAATGGAAAAAAAAAATAAATGAAGAAAAATAAAGTTTTCATAGCTTGCGATACAGTTTTACTTAAGAAAGCTAAGGAAATTATAAATAAAACAAATACACCAAAACTTAAAATTGGATATAAATTTGGTCTTGAGTTTATCAATTCTAAAAATGGAAGAAAATTTATATCAAATTTAAAAAAAAAGACCGTTTTTTTAGATTTAAAATTAAATGATATACCAAATACATGCAAAGCAACAATAAATGCTATTAAAGATCTTAAAATTAATTATATAACAATTCATATCAGCGCTGGGTTGGAAGCATTAAAGGCAGTAAAAATGGTTTCAGGAAATGTTAAAATTGTAGGTGTTACAACGCTAACTTCCTTGAATAACAAATCCATTAAAGAAATTGGTTATAATAAAAGTTTGAGATCATTGGTAGCACATCAAGCTTTACTTGCTAGAAAAGCAAATTTAGATGCCCTGGTTTGCAGTGGTCATGAGATAAAATTTGTAAAAAATATCTTTAAAAAGGAAATTATTACACCTGGGATTAGATTTAACTCAAAAATTAATGATCAAAAAAGGGTAATGTCTCCATCTAAAGCATTTGAAGAGGGGAGTGATTGGATAGTTATTGGAAGACCTATTACAAAAGGTAATATAAGAACAAATATTCAAAAATTGATTAGTCATTTAAACCATGATTAGTGGTATCAAAATTTGTGGTGTCTCTGATATAAAAACCTTAAATTATATTATAAATCATCCTAGCCCTCCACAGTATGTGGGATTTATAACTAATTACAAAAAATCTAAAAGATATGTTAACTACGAAACTTTAAAAC
>CACIKJ010000037.1 GCA_902587215.1 uncultured Pelagibacteraceae bacterium
GCTGACCAAGTTTTTCTTCCAGACACAGCAACATCTGATCAAATAAGCATTGGCTCATGTAACGGAGATTTTGAGCTAGATAATATTGTTAATAATACTATATCAACTTGTGCAAGTTTCCTGTCAGCCTCAATATCAGATTTTAATCAATTAAAGATTGACTGTCCAAAACAAAAAGCAAATAGAAATATATGGCTGTTACCCAACATTAAACCGTTAGGAAAAACAAAGTCCTTTTTAGATTTTCAAAATGATTCAACAGCAAAAGATATAAAACTTGCTATGAGAGAAGGCTTTAGATCTATCGAACACGTGAAAAGATATACAACAACCGGTATGGGCACTGATCAAGGTAAGCTTGCAAATATGCATGCTCTCGGAATTATCTCTGAAACTGCCGGTGTAAAAATGGGTAGTTTAGGTACAACTACTTTTAGACCACCCTATACACCATTAACTTTCGGGACAATTGTAGGGAGAAACGTAGGAACTTTTTTTGATATAACAAGAAAAACACCCATGCATGAGTGGCATGTTAATCATAAAGCTGAATTTGAAAATGTAGGACAATGGAAAAGAGCTTGGTACTATCCAAAAACTAATGAAAGTATGCATCAAGCAGTACAAAGAGAAAGTAGAGCAGCTAGAGAAAGTGCAGGAATATTAGACGCTTCTACACTTGGTAAAATTGATATTAAAGGAACTGATGCATCCGAATTTTTAAACAGAATTTATACAAATGCTTGGTCAAAACTAGGTATTGGCAAATGTAGATATGGCCTAATGCTTAATGAAGATGGAATGGTTTATGATGACGGTGTAACTACAAGATTAGGTGAAAATCACTATGTGATGACAACTACCACAGGTGGTGCTGCAAATGTTCTCTTGCTAATAAGTAATTATAATTATGGTATGCTGCTAAGCTTGTTCTTTTTTTGATTGTTAAATTTTTCTTGTTTTCTAGTTCTTTGATTTTATTGTTTAACCAAACAGAGGAAATTTCATTATTGATTTTAAAGTTTTCGTCATCTTGAAAAATTGTTGTACCACCAAGTTCGTTTTTATCATCAATCAATAAAGTCAGCAGATAAACTTGCTGCAATTATTCCTGAAATACCACCTCCTACAACTAAAACATCACAATGTATATGGCTATGATCATATAATTCTGGATCAGGTTGGGTAGGGGATTTACCTAAACCAGCTGACATCCTAATTGCAGGTTCATAAAGGCTATACCAAAATTTTTTTGGCCACATAAATGTCTTGTAATAAAATCCAGCTGGAATAAATCGTGAAATAAAATTATTTATACCGCCTACATCAAATTCTACACTCGGCCAACAATTTTGACTTGATGCCTCTAAACCTTCATATATTTCTTGTTCAGTAGCTCTAACGTTTGGTTCAGTAAATGAACCATTTCCACCAATTTGTACTATTGCATTAGGCTCTTCTGATCCACATGTCATTATTCCTCTTGGTCGATGATATTTAAAACTTCTTCCAATAAGGTGTATTCCATTAGATAATAGTGCTGACGCAAGGGTATCGCCCTTGTAGCCGAAAAACTTTTTACCATTATATTTAAACGATATTCTATTCGTTTTATCTAAAAACTTTGTTTCTGATGATCTAAAATTTTCAGACATATTTATTTTGTAGGGGGTTTCTCTCCCATTTTATATACTGCGTGGATTTTATCGTTTGACGTATCTCTAATTACATTAAACCATTTTCTACAACCATGAGCATGGTTCCATCTCTCAAATTGAACACCTTTTATATTTTTTCTCATAAACAAAAAATCTGCCCACTCATCATCACTTAATTCAGTTGGTTGTTTTGGTCTTATAATATGTGCTTCCCCACCAGCTGAAAATTCGCTTTGATCTCTTTCACCACAAAATGGACAATTAATAATAAACATTAGTGTGCTACAGCAGCAGCGCCGTGTTCATCCACAAGATCACCACTAACAAATCTATTTAAATTGAAAGCAGCATTTAGGGCATGTGGTTCGTCATTTGCAATTGTATGAGCAAACAAATCACCTGAACCAGGAGTAGCTTTAAATCCTCCGGTACCCCAGCCACAATTAAAATATAAACCTTTTATGTTAGTTTTACTGATTATTGGACTCGCATCAGGACAGATGTCAACAATTCCACCCCATTGCCTTAACATTTTCATTCTACTAAATATTGGATAAAGCTCCAAAATAGCTTTTAAAGTTCCTTCAACAATATCATGACTGCCTTTTTGTGTATAAGACACATATGCATCTGTACCTGCGCCTATAACTAGCTCACCTTTATCTGATTGACTTACATATGCATGAACTGCATTAGACATCACAACAGTATCTATTATTGGTTTTACAGGTTCAGATACTAACGCTTGCAAAGGCTTGCTTTCAAGAGGCAATTTTATACCAGCCATGTTTGCAATAACACTTGAGTGACCAGCTGCAACTACTCCTATTTTTTTTGTTTTAATAAAACCTTTTGTTGTTTCCAAACCTTCAACATGATCGCCATTTCTTTTAATTCCTTTTACCTCACAATTTTGAATTATATCTACACCCATTGCATCAGCACCTCTAGCATATCCCCAAGCCACAGCATCATGTCTTGCTGTACCTGCTCTTCTTTGTAATGTTCCACCCAAAACTGGATATCTAATATCAGGAGATGTATTTATAATAGGGCAAAATTTTTTTACCTCGTTTGTTGATAACCATACTGCATCAATTCCGTTTAATCTATTAGCGTGAGTTCTTCTTTTTAAATCTCGAACATCTTGGAGATTATGTGCAAGGTTCATAACACCCCTTTGACTAAACATTACATTATAATTAAGTTCTTGCGATAAGTTTTCCCAGATTTTAAGCGCATGATCATATAAACCAGCGCTAGCATCCCAGAGATAGTTTGATCTAATAATTGTTGTATTACGACCTGTATTACCACCACCAATCCAACCTTTCTCAACTACAGCAATATTTTTCATATTATGTTTTTTTGCTAAGTAAAAGGCCGTAGCTAAACCATGTCCGCCACCACCAACAATGACAGCATCATATTCTTTTTTTGGCTCAGGATCTCGCCATGCTTGTTGCCAATCCTCATGATAAGATAGAGAATTCTTTATTAACGAAAATATTGAATAATTATTTTTCATATTTTGCTCATAATTACTTGATAAATATTGAATATTCAATGATTTCAAGTTACACAGTATAACAAGGAAGGATGGGTGAGCTGGTTTAAACCAGCGGTTTGCTAAACCGCCGTACGCTTGAAAAGGTGTACCGAGGGTTCGAATCCCTCTCCTTCCGCCATTTATATAATGAATATTTTATATATAGTTCATCAAACGTTGCTTAGAGAAAATTCAGGTACTCCAGTTGTGACCGATCAATATGCAAATTTAGCATTAAAAAAAAATTGTAAAGTATGCGTTCTAAGCACAGACCAAAATGTTAAAAATAATAGTGAGACAAAAATAATTAACGGAATTTATTACACCTCTGTTAAACCATTAGACAATTGGTCAATAGAAGCATTTTTAAAAAAAAATAATTTAAGCATTGTTAAAATAGACCTTCCATTTAATCCAGATATAATTCATATCATTGATTGGGTTAATATAAATCCAGGTATAATAAAATATTTAGCCACTTTTAAAAAACCGATAATAAGACATTTTTGCAATTTTGAAGATTTGTGTTACTTTCATCATCCATTTCATAATCATAAAGATAATTCACTGTGTACAGATGAAATTACTCCTGAATTATGTTCAAAATGTATTTCAGAAAAGGAATATAAAAATAAGAAAACAATAAAAAAAATTAAATCATTTTTATTC
>CACIKJ010000038.1 GCA_902587215.1 uncultured Pelagibacteraceae bacterium
GCATATCAGATTGTAGAATTATAAATCCTTTGTCTTTTTTACTAATTTTTTGTAAACCGACTTTTATAGAGGAAGACATTCCATTTTTATAATTTTTATTATGTGCAAAGATAATTTTTTTATTTTTTTTGATTTTTTTTTTAACTTCTTTATATTGATAGCCTAATACTATAATAATTTTTTTTATTTTACTATTTTGAACTGAATTCAAAGCGTAGTGGATTAGTGGTTTATTTCTAAATTTTTTGATTAATTTATTTTCTTTTTTCAATCTTTTAGATTGCCCAGCTGCCAATAAAATACCTTTAATCATTAAAGTGTGTTTTCAAGAAATGAAATCAGATAATTTTTTTCTTCTAAATATTTTGTAAAACATTTTGATTGTGGAATGTTATGTCCTTTATTTGATGGCATTTTTTCATTCCCATCAGCCCAAGTACACTTAGTCGGTTTTAATTCACTATAATCAATTAGACGCATGCCCTTAAAATTTGCAAAAAAAGATAAGGTTTTAGGATCTTCAAATACGTCATCTTTATGAGCAAAAACAATTGCATTTATTGTGTCTGCTTTGCTTAATTTATTTAATTGATCTTCTCTAAAAGCACCCCACTCAGGGAATTTTTTTTGCCATTCATTTTTTGGTCCTGCAAATGCTGGATTAAACGCAATTGTTCCTAAAATTTTATCTGGATATTTTGATTGTAAAATTAGAGATGACCATCCACCAGCTGACCATCCTGATAATATTATTTTATCAAATCCAAGATTTTTCAAATTTTCTATTTCATTTAAAATTATATTTTGTCTTTTAATATTTTTAAATTCATCTACTAAATTAATCTTTCCTTTTGATTGTAACTCTTTTCTATATTTTTTTTGATTCTTAACCGACATACCTTTTACTCCTGAGCATAATCGATAAATCTTAACCTCTAATCCGCTAATTTTTTTATTATGTAATTTTAAGATAGCTGGTACTACAGCTGCATCCCAAATATATCCATATTGAGGTTTAGCTTTACAAGGGTCTTGCTTATTATCCTGAATACTTCCATGATTATAAATTATTACTAATGAATTTTTTTTGTCAGATATTTCCTCAATCGAATAGGGTTTACCTTTATCATCCATAAAAGTATTATATTTAGACAATTTTTCTAAACCTTTATATTCTACGGTATTAGCGAATAGATTACTTGTAACAAATAAAAAAAAAATAATTAAAAATATTTTTTTCATTTCTTATTATATGTTGCAGAAACTAATTGAGCAATTATTGATAAAGCAATTTCTGGAGCAGATTTTCCGCCAAGTTTAATTCCAATTGGTCCATGAATTGAATTGATTTGTTTATCAGTAAATCCTGCTTCTTTTAATCTTTGGCATCTATTTTCGTGAGTTTTTTTACTTCCAAGCGCGCCTATGTAATAAAACTTTTTATTTAAAGCATGTTGCAATGCTGGATCATCAATTTTAGGATCGTGTGTTAAAGCAATTAAAGCTGTATTTTCATTAGTCTCAATTTCTTTAAACGCTTCATCTGGCCATTTGTTAATGATTTTTAAATCAGGAAATCTTTGTGAAGTTGCAAAATATCCTCTTGGATCAATTACTGAGATTTCAAAATTTAAACTCTTTGCAAAATCAACTAGATATTGAGCAATGTGAACAGCACCAATAATTATTACTTTTATTGGTCTTATATATGTTTCAACAAAAATATCTGAATTTTCAATAATTCCATTTTTCTTTGACTTAAAAAAATTTTCTACTTCTTTTTGAAATTTGTCAAAATCTCCAGATAATTTTTTTCCAGGTTCAAACACTTGGCTTTCTCCATTTTGAAGATTTGTAACTATTGCAAATTCAACTTTTGAGGATTTATTTTTAATGATTTGTTCTAATGTTTTTATATTCATTAGTTTACTTGTTCCAGATAAACTGCAATTTCTCCCCCACAGGCGAGTCCAACTTCCCAAGCACTTTCATTAGAAACTTTAAATTCAATTTTTTTACATGGTTTGTTTTCTTTAATTAAATCTATACATTCTCTAACAACTGCAGTTTCTACACATCCACCAGAAACCGAGCCTGAAAAATCTCCATTTTCGTTTACTATCATTCGACTTCCAACTTGTCTTGGTGAAGATCCCCATGTTTGAATTACAGTAGCTAAAACTACTTTTTGATTGGTTTTGATCCAATCTAATGCCTCATCTAAAATTTTCTCATCAAATGAATTTCTCATCTGATAAAATATAATTCTTATCTAACAAGCATCAACGGCTTTTTTAGCCTGAGTTACAACTAAACTAGCTCTATATTCTGCTGAAGCATGAATATCTGAGTTCATATCTGAACTATCTAGCTCCATATTTTGAATAGATGATGAAGAGAAGCTATTAGAAAGTGCTTTTGATAAATCCTTATCATTATATACACAAGGTTTAGCTCCTGTTACTGCAACATTAATATCTTTTTTGTGCTTAGCAACATAAACCCCTACTACAGCATATCTAGATGCAGGATTTGGATGTTTTTGATAGCTAGACTTTTCTGGTATTTGAAATTCTATAGCCTCAATAAGTTCACCTTTTTTTAAAGCAGTTTCAAACATACCTTTGAAAAATTTTGAAGCCTCAATCTTTCTATCGTTTGTATGGATAGTTGCATTTAAAGCAATGCAAGCTGATGGATAGTCAGCTGAAGGATCATTGTTTGCAACTGAACCACCAATTGTTCCTCTATTTCTTACTTGAGGATCACCTATTCCCTCAGCTAAATTAGCTAGAGAAGGTATAGCTTTTTTTACTTCTTTTGAATTAGCAACCTCAACATGTTTTGTAGTTGCTCCAATTGTAACTGATTTTCCACTAACCTTAATACCAGAGAGTTTTTTTATATTTTTTATATCAATTAAATCTTTATAGGAAGCTAATCCTAATTTCATTGAGGGAATTGTTGTCATTCCTCCTGCTAAAAAAGCAGAGTTTGATGAAGATAATTTTGAAGCTTCCTTGCTGTCTTTTGCTGAATGATAATTAAAATCTTTCATATTCCTCCTAAGCCGCTTTAGAATTTGATTTTTTTAAATTTTTACAAGCTTTCCAAACTTTCTCAGCCGTAGCTGGCATTGTTATTTCCTGACCGCCCAATGCATCTATGACCGCATTCATGACTGTTGGTGGTGCTGCAATTGCGCCTGCCTCTCCACAACCTTTAACACCTAACGGGTTTGTTGTTGCATGTGTACAAGTATATCCAATATTAAACTCTGGAAAATTATCTGCTCTAGGCATTGTATAATCCATGTATGAGCCTGTCATCAATTGTCCAGTTTCATCATACTCAGCATTTTCATATAAAGCCTGGCCTATACCCTGAGCTAATCCGCCATGAACCTGACCCTCAACAATCATTGGATTGATAATTCTTCCAAAATCATCACATGCTGTATATTTTTCAAGTTTTACCTCGCCAGTTTCTGGATCAATTTCAACTTCAGCGATGTGAGTTCCTGCTGGAAAAGAAAAGTTTGAAGGATCAAAAAATGCAGTTTCCTTAAGACCAGGCTCTTCTCCTTCTGGTAAAGGAGATTTCATTTCATCTCTTACACCTGGAAGATAACAAGCAAAAGCAATTTCACCTATT
>CACIKJ010000039.1 GCA_902587215.1 uncultured Pelagibacteraceae bacterium
TCCGTGCCCAACATCAGGTATAGTTATTCACGGTAAAAAGGATGAGTTGGTATCATTAGAATCAATAGAAGAATTAAAAAAAAGATTATCAAGTCAAAAAGGTATTAATGTAAATTTTAATCAAATTGCTGAAGCAAATCATTTTTTTTCAAAGTCAGAGGAAAATTTAAAAAAATCACTTAATAAATATATTTCAAAAGAGTCAGCATTATTTTAATTTGACTTAATCAGTTCACCACCAGTTGACGGTGTATTAACTTTTGTTGTATTTGGAAATGAAATATTTTTTTTATATATAGATCTTATACCAAGGTAAGCAAATGCTTGGGACTCTACAAAATCACCATCAATACCAAATTCATCGATATTGTAAATATCATTTTTTAAAAAAAATTTTAAATTTGAAATTAAAGTTTTGTTTTTTCTCCCTCCTCCACATAAAATAATAATGAAATCACCTTTAAAATTTTTTATAATATTTTCACTAATTATTTTTGAGGTTAAAAAATTAAGATTTGCAAGAGCATCTTCCGTTGATAAACCTTTAACAAAATTTATATCAAAATCTTTTACATCTAAAGAATGTTTATCTATAGAATTATAATCATCATGATCTAATAAATTATTAATAAGCACCTTATCAACGTTACCAGACGAAGCTATTTTGCCACCATCATCAAAATCTAATTGTTTGGTTTTATTTATATACATGTCCATTAAACAGTTACCTGGACCAACATCTTTAGCAAAAATAGAAACATCATCGATAAAACTACAATTTGCAATTCCACCAATATTTAAAAAAAGAGTATTTCTTCTTAAGTTAAATTTATTTTTTAAACAATTATGATAAATAGGTGTAAGTGGAGCTCCTTCTCCTCCATTTTTAATATCATTTTTTCTAAACTCATAAACAACATTTGTTTTAAGTAATTGTGCTAGAAGCTTTCCGTTACCCATTTGTATCGAATAATTATTTTTTGGCTTGTGAATAATTGTTTGTCCATGAAAACCGACTATACTAGGTTTAAAATTATATTTTTCACAAATTTCTGAAGCTATCTCAGAATGTTTAATTGTAATTTTTCTCTCAAGTGATTTATATTCTTCGATATTTTGATTAATATCTTTAATGGAATTTATTTTATGTATAAATTTCAAAAAAGAGTTTTTCAATTCTGAGTCGTATTTTAGAAATAAATTACCAATAATCTCAATGTTTTTTTCACCATCAGACCTGATTAAAGAGGCATCAATTCCATCGATTGAAGTACCGCTCATTAAACCTAACGCATTAATAGTTTTATCCATATTGATTGTTGATTAAATATAAATAAGTATAAGTTAGTTTATCTATATGAATAAATTTTTACAAGAATTCCATGAAAGAGGTTATTTTTATCAATGTACTGATAATAATGGATTAAGCAGAACATTAGAAGATAAAAAAATTAAGGCTTATATAGGTTTCGATTGCACTGCTGAAAGTCTACATGTTGGAAGTCTACTTCAAATAATGTGCTTAAGATTACTACAAAAACATGGTCATCAACCCATTGTTTTACTAGGTGGTGGGACTACAAGAATTGGTGATCCATCTGGAAAAGACAAAACCAGACAAATTTTGGAAGAAAAAACTATCGAAAATAATATTAAAAATATTGAAAAAATTTTAAAGATTTTTTTAAAAACAAAAAACAAAAATACATCTCCAATATTTGTAAATAATTATGACTGGCTTAAAAATTTAAATTATATTTCATTCCTAAGAGATATTGGGAAACATTTTACAATAAATAAAATGCTAAACTTTGATAGTGTAAAACTTAGATTGGAAAGAGAGCAATCTTTAAGTTACATGGAATTTAATTATATGATTTTACAGGCTTATGATTTTTTAGAATTAAATAAAAAATACGATTGCAAACTTCAAATTGGTGGTTCTGATCAATGGGGAAATATAGTTAATGGTGTTGACCTTATTAAAAGACACTCTTCAAATGAGACATTTGGACTTACTACTCCATTGATAACATTAGCATCTGGCGCAAAAATGGGAAAAACAGAATCTGGAGCTATATGGTTAGATAAAAAATTACTTTCTACTTATGACTACTGGCAATTTTGGAGAAATGTGGATGATAAGGATTTGACTAAGTTTTTAAAGATTTTTACTGAAATCTCTTTAGACGAAATCGAAAAAAGAAAAAATGATAATATAAATGACCTTAAAATACTTTTAGCCAATCATGCAACTTCTATGCTACATGGCGAAGAGGAAGCAAAAAAGTGTTATGATCAAGCTAAAAAAATATTCTCAGATAAATCTTCCGATGATGGATTGCCAAAAATAAAAGTAAAAAAAAATGAAATGAAAAATAAAAATTTATCTGATCTTATTATATCTGCTAAATTGGAAACCTCAAAAAGTGAGATCAAAAGATTGATTAAAAATAATGGAATAAAAGTAAATAATATTAAAATAGAGGAAGATTCGCCAATCTCACAAATAAATTTAAATGAAAAAAATTATTTTAAACTATCAATTGGTAAAAAAAAACATTTTAAAATTGAATTTAATTAGATTTTTTTATTTTATTTAAAGTTCTTGTAATAAATCTTGGAGTTAAAGTTTTAATTGGGTTAACTCTTGTATTTAAATTATTAGGAGGGCCTTTAATTTTAAAACTGACACCAAAAACACCTTCGCCTGACTTTTCGCCAACTAAAATATTTCCAAGTAAAGGAATTTTAGCAATGGTTTTGTTAATTGTTGTTGCTGGGACTAAAGTGCCTCTCAAACTGACTAATTTATTTTTTTCAACATATCCTTCCATTAAAATTGAAATCGCTGGTCCAAGAGCATAAATTTCGTTAATTGTTATCAATTTTTTCGAATGATCAAAAAACATGTCAAATTCATTGAATCTAATTCCCTCACCTGTTGCTAGATCTGCAATTCCTTGTAATGAAGCAAGTGAAAGAAGTTTCGTTAATGCTGGCATATCCTGAAGTTTAAAATCATATATTCGTAACTCGGATTTTGATAAATCTTTATTTATCTCTGTTGAGGTATAGTCTAATTTACCATCTTCAAATCCTTTTATAAAATCAAACTTTTTTACAAATGGTTTTGCAAGATCTGAATAAATTATAGTTACTTTATTGCCGTCAATTTTATCTTTCTTATAATTAAATTTATTTTTTTTATCAAATTTTCCTGAAAAATCCGCTTTATCAATATTATTATTTTTAATAATTACTTTTCCATTAAGATTTTTTAAGGAATGATCGTTATCAATTTTTGCTAACTTTATATTCATATCGATAGTAGAGTTAAAGTTTTCAAAAATATCAAATAAACTACCTTTGCTTTTACCTTTAAGATTTTTTTCTATATCGGAGCTGATATCAAAACCATCGGAAGTTAGTTTAACAATATTATTTATTTTCTTAATTGATACTTGATTTATAAATTTGTCATTATTGTTATAATTTGCTTCTATAGAGCTAAAATCTTTTATTTTAAAACTTTCGTTAAATTTAATGTTTTTTAAAATAAACTTATTTTTATTATTAAATAATTTTAAATCTTTAATTAAAAATTGGTTATTTAA
>CACIKJ010000040.1 GCA_902587215.1 uncultured Pelagibacteraceae bacterium
AATAAAAATTGGAATAAATAATACTTTTTTTTCAATCATTCTTGAGTGAAAAATATTTTTGTTTCTTAAAAATGATAAGATTTTATTTTTATTAAAATTTATTTCAAAAATCCCATAATATTTATTACTTTCAAATTTTTCATTAACAACCGAAAAACTTTCTACAAAGCTTTTGATTAATTTAAGATTTTGATCCTCAATCAAATTATAGTCTTTAGAAATTATTATTTTAGCTATTAGTGTTTCAAATGCTTTCTTAAAAGCTTTATCTATTATTTCATCCTTGTTAAAGTTTGTATTATATTCCTCTGAAATCTCTATATTTTCGATTTTATAGCTATTTGCGTAAACATTGTTTGTGGAAAAAATAAATAAATGAATAAAAAATAATATAAAAAAATTGTATAGAAATATTTTAATTATTTTTTTCATATTTATATGCCCAATAACCTAACATATGCACAGAGTGGAGTTAACATCAGATCTGCTGATAAATTTGTTAAGTTTATATCTAAAATAACTTCAAAACAGAACAAAAATAAGAAACAGAATAATATAGGTAATTTTGGATCAGTTACTAAATTACCATCATATTTTAAAAAGGGTTTCCTTGTTGCAAGCACAGATGGTGTTGGAACAAAAATTGAGATTGCAAACGAACTTAACAAATTTGATACCATAGGGATTGATTTAGTCGCAATGAGTGTAAATGATATTTTAGTTCAGGGAGGTAAACCATTTATTTTTCTCGATTATATTTCAATAAATAAAATCATACAAAAAAAATTAAAAGATATTTTAAAAGGAATTTATAGAGGATGTAAATTGAGCAACTGTGAACTGGTCGGAGGAGAAACTGCAGAAATGCCAGGAACATACTCTAAGGGTAAATTTGATATTGCAGGCTTCTGTGTTGGTTTGGCAGAAAAAAATAAAATATTAAAGCAAAAAAATATAAAAAATAATGATTTGATAGTTGCAATACCTTCATCTGGATTACATTCAAACGGATTTTCACTAGTTAGGTATGTTTTAAAAAAAAATAAAATTAATTACAAAAAAAATAAAAAGTTAAAAAAATGGCTACTTGAACCAACAAAAATTTATGTGGAAGAAATAAACAAGCTTATTAAATTAAGATTAATTAATGGTTGTGCTCATATTACAGGTGGAGGGATAAAAGATAATTTAGAAAGAATAATTCCTGCTGGGAAATGTGCAAAAATAAATTTGAATAAAATAAAAACAAAAAATGTTTTTTCTTGGCTAAAAAAAAATAATATTTCCGAAAAGGAAATGTTAAAGACTTTTAATTGTGGAGTAGGATTTATTCTTATAATTAAAAAAAAAAATTTTGGTAAAATTAAAAAATATTTTAGCAAAAAATATATGCCCTATATAATCGGAGAAATAGTAAAGGGAAATTCAAAAGTTTTACTCGATGGTAAAATTTCTTGGTAAAACAAAAGATTAATTGTGCTGTATTTGTATCAGGTAGAGGGAGTAATTTAAAATCTATATATAAATATTCTAAAACAAAATACTCCAAAATATTATTAAAATTGGTTATAAGTAATAAACCTGATGTATTAGGTGTAACGTTCGCACGTAGAAAAAAAATCAATACTAAAATTATAAATTATAAAAATAAAAGTTTAGCTGAAAAAAATATTATCAGATATCTTAAAAAAAATAATATTAGATTAATATGTTTGGCTGGTTTTATGAAAGTATTAAGTAAAAGTTTTATAAAAAAATATAAATACAGAATTATTAATATACATCCTTCTTTATTACCAAAATATAAAGGTTTAAATGCTCATGAAAAAGTTATCAAAAATAATGATAAATTCTCAGGGTGCACAGTTCATTTTGTTACCGAAAAATTAGACTCTGGAAAAATTATAATTCAAAAAAAAGTAAAAAGGTTTAAATTCGATACACCTCAAAGTCTTTCAAAAAGGATATTATTTGAGGAAAATAAACTTTATCCAATAGCAATTAAAAAAATTTTAACTAAGATTTAAAAAAAAAATCTATTTCAATTTTAGCATTATCTACACTATCTGATCCATGAACAGAATTCTTATCTATTGAAATACCATACTTTTTTCTTATTGTACCTTCGTCTGCTTTTAAAGGATCAGTGGCGCCCATTAATTTTCTATTTTCTAATATAGCATTATCTTTTTCGAGTATCATTACGACTATCGGGCCTGATGAAAGATAACTACACAGCTCATTATAGAATGGTTTTGATTGATGAACTTTATAAAATTCCTCGGCTTCATTTTTCGAAATTTTAATTTTTTTTTCTATTTTAATATTAAATCCATTCTCTACAAAAATTTTTTTTATATTTTCTTGTAAGTTTCGCTCTACAGCATCTGGTTTTATAATTGATAAAGTTTGTTCTACATTACTCATAATGATCCTCAACCAACTTATTTAATAATCTTACACCATAGCCAGTTGCTCCACTTGAATTTAATGCACCTCCATATTTTGAAAATGCCATTCCTGCAATATCTAGGTGCGCCCATGGTGTATTATTTAAAATAAATCTTTGTAAAAATTGAGCAGCTGTTATTGAACTTGCGCCACCTACATAATTTATATTTTGCATGTCTGCATTTTTTGAATTCATAAGCTTATTATAATTTTCAGTTAATGGCAATCTCCAAACCTTTTCATCCACTTTAATACCAGTGTCATGAAGTTGTGAGGATAATTTATCGTTGTTTGAAAATAATCCTGCGTGTTCAGAGCCAAGCGCCACTATAATTGCTCCAGTTAAAGTTGCTAAATCAACAATAAATTTTGGTTTAAATTTTTTTTCAGTAAATGTTAAAGCATCAGCAAGTACTAATCTTCCTTCTGCATCAGTATTTAATACCTCAATAGTTTTACCACTATAAGATTTAACAATATCTCCTGGTCTTTGTGCATTTCCCCCAGGCATATTTTCAACAAGACCTACAACACCAACTGCATTAACTTTTGCTTTTCTTAAAGCGAAGTTTTTCATTAAACCTGCAACCACTGCTGAACCTGCCATATCGTAAGTCATATCTTCCATAAATTTTGCAGGTTTTAGTGAAATTCCCCCTGTATCAAAACAAACACCTTTACCAACAAATGCTAATGGTTTTGATTTTGATTTATCTCCATTCCATTCCATAGTTACTAAATACGATCCTCTAATACTTCCCTGACCAACACCTAGCAAAGCATTGCAACCCATTTGTTTTAATTTTTTATCATCATAAATTGTAACTTTTAATCCAATTTTCTTTAATTTAGATAATCTTTTAGCATACTCATCTGGATGCAAAATATTTCCTGGTTCTGAAACTAAATCTCTTGTAAAATT
>CACIKJ010000041.1 GCA_902587215.1 uncultured Pelagibacteraceae bacterium
TTAAGTTAAAAAAAACATCAAATATAAATTTAGGACAACAAAATTTTAAAATTAAAATTTATGAAAACATTTTAGATGGATCTGAACATTTTGCATTAATAAAAGGTAAAATTAATAAAAAAGTTATTCCACGTGTAAGAGTTATTTCATCAAATATAGTACAGAACTACCTTTTAGGTGATAAAATACCAAATTCTTTTAATCAAACTGTTTCATACTTTAAAAAGTTTAAAAATTGTATATTAGTTTTTATAAAAGATCCTAATCTAAAATCAGTATCTGCTACTTTGAAAGATTATCAAAATAAAAAATATTACAAAAAAGGTAAAGATAAACTAATAAGAAATTATGGTCTAGGAGCACAAATTCTTAAAAATTTAAAAATAAATAAAATGATTTTAGTTACAAAATCAAAAAAGAAGGTTATAGGATTAGAAGGTTATAACTTATCAATTACAAAGCAAGAGATTATATGAAAATATGTATTGTTGTTTCAAATTATTATAAAATCATTTCTGAAAATTTGCTTAAAGGCTCTATTAGTGAATTAAAGAGAAATAATTATCAAAATATAAAAATAAAATATGTCTCCGGTACTTTTGAAATACCAAATATGATTTCAAAAAACATTAAAAAATTTGATGCATTTATCGCTATCGGATGTGTTATAAAAGGCAAGACAGATCATTATTATTTTATAAGCCAGGCTGTTACATCTGGTTTAATGAGTTTATCAATTCAATCAAAAAAGCCAATAGGTTTCGGTATATTAACTTGTAATAATTTAAATCAAGCAAGAGAAAGAGCGCTCATATCAAAGAAAAATAAAGGCAAAGAAATTGCTGCTGGAATTATTTCAATAATCAAAAATAAATGAAGTATAAATTTACACCAGCAAAAAATCCAAGAGTATTAATTATACAAAAGGTTTACGGACAATTAATAAATAAAGATCAAAAAATAGTATTTGAAAAACATAGATTTAAAAAGTTTATAAAGGATGTAGTTTTTGGTACCATCGAAAGATTAGAGATTATAAACGACGAAATTAAAAATATAGAAAAGAAATTTAACTTAAAAAATTTAGATGATATATTTAAAGTTATTATTCAATGTGCCACTTTTGAATTTTTATATAAACCAAATCTTTCAAAAAAAATAATTATTAAAGAGTACCTCAATGTTTCAAATTTTTTTTTAAGCAATTCACAAACTAAGTATTTAAATGCTATTTTAGATACTTTGTCAAAATCATCTAAAAATAATGAATGAGATAGAAATCATTAATAATATAAAAAAAATTATTAAAAATCCAGCTGCTTTAAAACTAAATGATGATGTATTTTTTGATAAAAAAAATTCACTAGTAGCATCAATAGACACATACAATGAAAAAACACATTATATGAATTTTAAATATCCTAACTTAATTATTAAGAAAGCTATAAGAGCATCAATTTCTGATATTATTTCAAAAGGTTGTGATCCTAAATATCTATTAATATCTTTTACTGGATCAAAAAAACAATTTAACAAAAAAAATATTCAATCTATTCTTAAATCAATCAAGCAAGAAGAAAAGAAATATAATTTCTTTTTAGTTGGAGGTGACACTACGTTATCAAATAAATCTTCCTTTACTATTTGCACATTCGGCTACTCGAATAAAATAATTAAAAGAAATAATTCATCAAAAAATGATGATATTTATCTTACAGGAAATGTGGGTGATGCTTCTGTAGGTTTGGAAATTTTAAAAAATAATTTAAAAATTAACAAAAAATATAAAAAATATTTCATAGATAAATTTTTTAAACCTAATTTATCTTTTGGATTTCATCGTGGTTTATTAAAATTTGCAACGTCCTCTATGGATATTTCAGATGGATTGTTAATTGATTTAAAAAAAATAACAGGAGATAAAAATAAAGGATTTATTATTAATTATGAAAATATTCCAAAGTCTACATATTTTAAAAAATTGGTAGATCAAAAAAAAATTACTCCTAATAAACATTTATTTAATGGCGATGATTATCAAATACTTTTTACAGCTAAATCCAAAAATAAAAAAAATATTTTAAAATTTGCAAGTAAGTGGAATCAAAAAATTACATTAGTTGGCAATATTACAGGCACAAAAGCTGATTATTTAAAAATTAATACTAAAATAAAAAAAATTGTTGATTATCAAGGATATATTCACAATTTTTGATAAGATTATTTATTGCCTTTTAAATTTTTTTTTGTAATGTCCGGATTTTAAAAACTAATAACATACAAGCAAATAAGGTCTAAATTATTTATGAATGCAGAAACAATACTAGGTTACACAATTTTAGCAGGTTTATTATCAATAGTTTACGGTTTCGTAACTGGAAAAAATATTTATAATTCAAATCCAGGCAATGCAAAGATGCAGGAAATTGCATCCGCTATTCAAATTGGTGCAAAAGCTTATCTAAAAAGACAATATAAAACAATCGCTATTGTTGGTGTTGTTGTTCTTGTTATTATTAGTTATGCCTTCAGTTTGTTGGTTGGTCTTGGATATTTGATAGGTGCAACACTATCGGGTATTGCGGGTTACGTAGGTATGCTAGTTTCTGTACAAGCTAATGTAAGAACTGCTGAAGCATCTAGAAAAGGTTTAAACGAAGGCCTCTCTGTGGCATTTAAATCTGGCGCAGTTACAGGAATGTTAGTGGCTGGTTTGGCATTACTTTCTATAGCAGTTTATTATTATTTGTTACTATCTTTTAAAGTTGATGAAAGAGAAATTGTTAATGCCCTTGTTGCACTTGGTTTTGGAGCATCTTTAATTTCTATTTTTGCTCGACTAGGTGGAGGCATTTTTACAAAAGGCGCAGATGTCGGCGCTGACCTTGTAGGAAAAGTTGAAGCTGGAATTCCTGAAGATGATCCTAGAAATCCTGCAGTGATTGCTGATAATGTTGGTGATAATGTAGGAGATTGTGCTGGTATGGCTGCAGATTTATTTGAAACTTATGCGGTTACTATTGTTGCAACAATGGTTTTATCATCGATATTTTTCCATGGTGATTTGAATATGATGATTTATCCTTTAACAATAGGTGGCGCTTGTATATTAACATCAATTTTAGGAACTTATTTTGTAAAACTTGGTAGCTCAAAAAATATTATGGCTGCTTTATATAAAGGATTTGTAGTTACTGCAGTAACGTCGTTAATAATTTTATATCCATTAACAGATTATGTTTTAGGTATGGATAAAATTTATAAAATAGATTCAAAAGAATTTACCGGACTTAGTTTATATTATTGTGGTGTAAT
>CACIKJ010000042.1 GCA_902587215.1 uncultured Pelagibacteraceae bacterium
TGAAAAAACTGTTGAATGATATAATAAGATTTGAAAAATAAGTAAAATTTTTACAATTTTTTGAAACATATTTTAATATATGGAAATAGACTATAAAAATCAAAACAACAATAGCATTGGAGTTTTAAACGATTTATTTGAAATAGATTATATTTTTGAAAATGAGCCAATTAAAAGAACTTTCGAGGAACCAAATTTTAAAGATAAACAATTTTCACTAGAAAAACTTAAAAATATAATATCTGAAGTTTCTAATTGTGATTTAAAAAAGAATGCTAGTAAGATAGTTTTTAGTGATGGTGATCCTCAAAGCCCTATAATGATCGTAGGAGAAGGACCGGGACAAAAAGAAGATGAGCTTGGCAAACCTTTTGTTGGCGATGCAGGAGTTCTTTTAAATAAAATGCTTGAAGCAATTAATATTAAAAGACCAAATGTTTATATAACCAATGTTGTAAATTATAGGCCCCCAAATAATAGAAAACCTGAACCTTCGGAAATAAATAAGTATTCAGTATTTTTAAGAGAACATATAAATATAATTGATCCTAAGATACTCATTCTAATGGGAAGTACTGCTATGGAAGCTCTATTCGGACAAACTCTAAAAATATCAAAAGAAAGAGGTAAATGGAAAGAGATAATAGTTAATCAAAAAACCTATCAAACGATTTTAACTTTTCATCCAGCTTATCTATTAAGACAACCTGATCAAAAAAAATATTCGTGGAATGATCTTAAGATGATTAGAAAACGAATAGACGAATTAAAAATCAGCATTTAATGAAAAAAATAATAGCCGGGGTAGATGAAGTTGGAAGAGGAAGTTTAATTGGACCAGTCTACGCTGCAGCTGTAATATTTAAAACAAATATAGATAAAAAGAAAATTAAAGACTCAAAAAAACTTTCTAAAGAAAAAAGAAATATTCTAGAAAAGTATATTAAAAAAAACTCCATTTGGAGTATTGGTTCAGCTTCTTTAAGGGAAATAGAAAAATTAAATATTTTAAATGCAAGTTTATTGGCCATGAAGAGATCAATTAAAAAACTTAAACTAAAGCCATCAATAACATTGATCGATGGAAATAAATTGCCAGAGTTAGATGGTTACAAAGTAAAGTATGTAATTAAAGGAGATCAAAAAATATCTGAAATTTCAGCAGCATCAATAATTGCGAAAGTTGCAAGAGACAGACTTATTACAAAATTATCAAAAAAATTTAAAAAATATGCTTGGGATAAAAATGCAGGATATGGAACTAAAGAACATTTAAAGGCCATTAAAAAATTTGGTATAACCCAGTATCATAGAAAAACCTTTGGACCGATACACAATATATTGAGTCCGAAGTAAATCATACAACAAGTCGAGTCTATTTTTTTCAATCTCTGGTTGACGTGGAATCTATGCTGGAGTCTAATTACTTTTTTAAAAATGGTAAGTACAAATTTACATAATAAACTTATTAATGGCGATAGCCTAAAAGAGTTAAAAAAAATTCCTGATGAAACATTTGATTTAATTTTTGCAGACCCACCATACAATTTACAATTACAAAACAGTTTAATAAGACCAGATAGATCAAAAGTTAATGCAGTAAATGATAAGTGGGATCAATTTGAAAGTTTTAAATCTTATGACAAATTTACCTTTGAATGGTTAGAACAATGTAGAAGAGTATTGAAGAAAAATGGGTCTATTTGGGTTATAGGTAGCTATCACAATATTTTTAGAGTTGGTAAACTAATTCAGGATCTGGGTTTTTGGATTTTAAATGATGTAATCTGGAATAAAAATAACCCCATGCCAAACTTCAGAGGTACTAGATTTACAAATGCTCATGAAACATTGATTTGGGCATCAAAAGATAAAAAATCAAAATGAGGAAATATCCATATAATCCATGACAACCCTTTTAAATCTTCGATCAGTTAAAAAAAAACCACATGGTTCAATTATTTCAAGTTTAACTCCTAGGCAGGAACAAGTTCTTATTATTGCTGCAGTATTCTGGGGAATATCAGGTTGATAAAGGGCTATTTTAGGGCCTGTATAACGTGTTTTCTGTGTCATTTGTGCAATAGAAAAATATATATTTATTATTATATGAAATCATGTAATAGCAAAAAATAAAACATTTAAATGTCAGATAAAAAACCGAAAAATAGAAGAGATTTTATATTTACCGCAACTGCAGCAGCGGGAGCTGTGGGCGTTGGAGCAGCTGTATGGCCTTTAGTAGATCAAATGAATCCAGATGCGTCTGTTAAAGCTTTAGCAAGTACTGAAGTAGACATTAGTTCTGTTAAACCTGGCCAATCAATTACGGTTGTCTGGAGAGGAAAGCCAGTATTTATAAAACGAAGAACTCAAGATGAGATAGATAAAGCAAGATCAGTATCATTAGATGAATTGAAACATCCAGAAAAAGATGAAGATAGAGTTAAAAACCCTGAGTGGTTAGTTATGTTAGGCATTTGCACACATCTTGGATGTGTTCCATTGTCAGACAAAGGTGAATATGATGGTTGGTTTTGTCCATGCCACGGGTCACATTATGATACTTCAGGAAGAATAAGAAAAGGCCCAGCACCAATCAACATGGAAATTCCAGAATATGTTTTCTTAAATGATAATACGATCAAAATTGGATAATAGAATTTTATATGAGCGATAGTAATTACACACCAAAATCAAATTTAGGAAAGTGGTTTAACGATAGACTGCCGCTATTAACACTCGCAAATCATTTAACTGAATACCCAACTCCAAAAAACTTAAATTACTGGTGGACATTTGGTGGAATTTTAACCTTTTGTTTAATAACTCAAATTGTAACAGGTTTAGTTTTAGCCATGCATTATATAGCTGACACCAAACTAGCTTTTGCTAGCGTTGAACATATTATGCGAGATGTAAATTATGGATGGTTGTCATGGATTATATGGATATTTCCTCAATTAGATTTTTTAAGAGTTATGATGATTTTATAGATGCCAAAGGTAATAAAAGGGTTATTTTAGCGACTACTAAAGCAAAGAATATTTATACTAACTTTAAATATAAAAAAAGCGATACTTTGCTATTTGGTAGAGAAAGTTCTGGCGTTCCTGAAGCTTTACATAAAAGTATTGAACACAAAATAAAGATTCCAATGATTAAAAATAAAAGATCTTTGAATCTTGCAACATCAGCGGCTATAATTATTTCAGAGAGTTTAAGA
>CACIKJ010000043.1 GCA_902587215.1 uncultured Pelagibacteraceae bacterium
AACATTAAAATAAATAAATCCGGAAAAAAATATAAATACCAGAATTAAGATATTTAATTTTCGTATATTAATATTCAAGGAAAGGTTATTTTGGATAAATATTAAAATATAAAATATTAAATATGTCGATATAAAAATCATTGGAAAACCAAATGTACTTCTAATATGTGGTCCATCTGATCTTCCCAAGGCATAAAGATAGCTTAAAACAGAGCAAATAGATATTAATAATAAAATTTTTTGAAAAAAATATATCTTTTTATCACTAGAAAAAAACGTGTTTAAACTTACAAGAATAGAAAAAATTATTATTAAAATTGTTTTAAGTGCCCTTGAAGAATTTTCTTCGCTTGATAATGGATTAGGGTGAATTATTCCATGTATATAATTTATTTCTCTAAGTATGTTAATAGAATTACTTAAAAAATATTGAAATTCATCACCTAACAAAATTGGAAATAATATATATGAAAAAGATAAAGAAATAATTAAATATGTAAATAATTTGAAATTAGATTTTGTTACAAGGTAAAATAATAATATTATCAATAATAAATTAAATACAATTCCTCTATCTATACTCCAGAAAAATACTGGTAATGATATGAGCCCCAAAAATATAACAATTGGGTAAGCTAAAAATTTTTTTTGTTCAATATATGGAAATAAAATTATCAATATTAATATTGGAATATCTCTGTAACTTAACTGGTCTACTGAACTAAGATTATAATCATTTAAACTCAAGAATAAAAAACTTAATATTAAAAAAAATGTAAGTTGATAATTTTTATTTAATCTGGAAAATTTACTAATTTGATATGCTAAAAATATTAATAAAATTTTTGTAATTAAGACTAAAAAAAGTTCAATAAATTTGGCTGATCCTATTGAAACTATTCCTAAAAACATCCAGGACAATTTAGACATCAATGTCTCATAAAAAATTCCTACAGTTACATATGATCCTGACCATAGAGAACCATCGAGAAAACTCTTGTATGCAGAGGTTATTTTTTGACCGTCATGATAGACATCTAAATTAAATTGATTTAAGCTTATTGAAAAAAACTCAGCAAAAGAGAAAATTAAAATTATTATTAATGCAACTCTTAAACTGAAATCTTTTTTAATATTTTCATTTTGGATTGATATATTTTTAATAAAATTGTTAAGCGGATTTTTATTATAAAAAAATTTTAAGGCAAATAGAACAAGAATTGGGAATAGTATAAAAAAACCATACCTGGCATAATCATTTAAAGAATTGTACGATTTATTTGCATATTCACCATAAATATCCACTTTTTCATAAGGTAAAAAAATATATTTCCATGCATACAGGGCTAAGAAGATTGATAAAAAAATAATTAATATTTCAGTAATTAATTTATTTTGATTTTTCATACATAATATGTTTATAACTAACACTCATCAAATGAAAGCTGATATTGTAATTATAGGTGGTGCTGGTCATATTGGTTTACCATTAGGCATACTCTTTGCCAATAAAGGAAAATCAGTAATTCTTTACGACAAAGATAAAAAAAATATAGACAAAATAAATAATTCAGAAATGCCTTTTCTAGAAGATGATGGAGAGCGACTATTAAAAAAAAATAAAAAAAAAATATTCGCAACAACAAATAAAGAATTTATTAAATACGCAAGGGCAGTAATTGTTTGTATTGGAACACCAGTTAAAAACTCAAAGCCTGATATAAAGTTTTTTTTCAAAATGTTTAAGGAAGTAAAGCACTTGTTAAATCCCAAAAAACCTTTGATAATCAGAAGTTCAATTTACCCTGGTATTTGTTTAAAGGTACAAAATTTTCTAGGAAAAAAATTTCAAAATATTTCCTACTGTCCGGAAAGAGTTGTCCAAGGAAAATCAATTGAAGAGCTTCCTAAATTACCTCAAATTATATCTGGTGTATCTGATGCAGCGATAACCAGTGCAAAAAAAATATTCAAATTAATTTGTAAAAAAATAATTGTTACTTCAGTCCTTGAAGCTGAATTGATAAAGCTTTTTTCAAATGCATGGAGATATATTAATTTCTCTGCATCTAATCAATTTTATATGATTTGTGAAAAATACGATATTAATTTTCATAAATTAAGAAATAACATGATTGATGGATATGATAGAAATAAAAGTATACCTAAAGCAGGTTTTGCTGCTGGTCCATGCCTGTACAAAGATACAGCACAACTTAATGCTTTCCTAAAAAATGAATTTACACTTGGGAAAGTTGCCACTGAAATTAATACTAGTTTTCCAAAAATTATTTATAAAAAAATGCTTAACAAATATAAAAAAGGTTTAATTAAGAAAAAAATTGGAATTCTAGGTATGGCTTTCAAATCCGATATAGATGATACTAGAGACTCTTTATCAATAGACTTATTGAATTATTTGAAATCAAAAAAATTAAGTGTGAATATCTCAGATCATTTTGTTAACATGAAGGGTATTATTAAAGCTTCTGACCTTATAAAAAAATCTGATATAATTATCTTGGTTTAGATCAAGATATAATTGACTGTGTACTTGAGATAAATGGTTCGTATAAAATAGGTAATTATATACCTGGCACAAAAATCCCAATTTTAAACGAAAATATTTTAAGTAAGAAAAAGCCAAATTACCTAATATTATTCTCATGGCATATCAAAAACGAGTTAAAAAGAAATCTTCGAAAGAAAGGCTTTAGAGGGAAATTTATAATACCTCTGCCTAAGCCAAAAATAGAAAATTAAATTAAATTTAAATAATTAAAGAAAGCTGCAATATGTGAAG
>CACIKJ010000044.1 GCA_902587215.1 uncultured Pelagibacteraceae bacterium
AATTTCCATCGAATTCCCTGTCTGAAGATGCTCCTAAATGATATTTTACGTCTCCTGTACTGTCTTTAGACATATTTCCATATTCACCTGCAAATTCGTTGAAAATTCTTTTATAAGATTTTTGTAAAAGATTTGCTAAGACATTTAATCTGCCTCGATGCGGCATACCTATTTTCAATTCTTTTACTGCATTCTGGCCGCCAACCTTTATAATTTGCTCTAACGCTGGGATTAAGGACTCTCCTCCATCTAAACCAAATCTTTTAGTTCCCACATATTTTTTTGCTAGATATTTCTCAAAACCCTCTGCTTGGATTAACTTATTAAGGATTGCCATTTTACCATTTTTTGTAAATGAGATTCCTTTTTCATCTAATTCTATCCTATCTCTAAACCATTTTCTTTCCAAAGGATCAGAAAGGTGCATAAATTCATAGCCAATAGATCCGCAATAGGTTTTTCTCAAAAAAGAAAGTATTTCTTTAATTGAAGAATAATTTTTATTGATCGTACCATTTAAAAATATTGGCTTGTCATAATTTTCTTTTTTAAAACCATAAAAATCTGGATGCAACTCATCTAAATATTCTGTAGTAGACAAACCCAATGGATCTAATTTAGCAAGAAGATGACCTCTTATTCTGTAAGCTCTTATTAATGCAATTGCTTTTATAGATTCATTGCTCGCCTCTTTAAAATCTGCAGTATTATAACTTTCATTTTTACTAAGGCTGTTTTCTTTATTTTCTAAAGATATATTTTCCAGTTGCTCAGATTTAAATTCTGTTTTTTTACCCCAAGACGGTCCCTCTAACTCTTTGATAGCTACAGAAGTTTCCTCATTTAATTTTTCAAAATAAGTTTTCCATTCAGCTGATAAGTTCACATCTTTATTAAGATACTTAAGATACATCTGTTCTATAAAAGTACTATTTGACTTACTTAAAAACGAAGTCTCTTCGAGTTTACGATTGCTGGAAATACTCATTTTTGGTTATTATATTGATGATATTTAAATATTTCAATTAGACAATTTGTTTAACAGAGTTTTTCCGATATCTGCTGGTGATTTTGCAATTGTAATACCGGCATCTTCCATTGTTTTTATTTTTTCTGAAGCGCCACCTTTTCCTCCTGATATTATGGCACCTGCATGACCCATTCTTCGACCTGGTGGAGCAGTAACTCCCGCAATAAATCCAACCATTGGTTTTTTAATTTTATGATTTTTAATAAAATCAGAGGCTTCTTCTTCTGCTGTTCCACCAATTTCACCTATCATTAAAATGGACTCAGTTTCAGGATCATTCAAAAATAAATCTAAACAATCGATAAAATTTGTTCCATTAATAGGGTCTCCACCAATACCTATGCAGGTTGATTGGCCTAAACCGTTTGCTGTTGTTTGAGCTACAGCTTCATAAGTTAAAGTTCCCGATCTTGAAACTATTCCTACTGATCCTTTTTTATGAATATTTCCAGGCATTATTCCAATTTTGCATTCGTCTGGAGTTATAATCCCAGGACAGTTGGGTCCTATTAATCGGGAATTAGATCCCGATAATTTCTGCTTAACCTTGAGCATATCTAAAATTGGTATTCCTTCAGTTATACAAACAATTAGCTCCATAGAAGCATCTATTGCCTCGATGATTGCAGCTGCTGCAAATTTTGCAGGAACATAAATCATAGTTGCATTTGCTCCTGTTTCTTTCTTTGCTTCTTGAACCGTGTTAAAGACTGGTCTTTCCAAATGTGTTTGCCCTCCTTTTTTTGGAGTAACACCTCCTACAAGATTGGTTCCATATTTAATAGATTGCTCAGAATGAAAGGTGCCATGCGAGCCTGTAAATCCTTGGCATATTACCTTTGTATCTTTGTTAACTAAAACTGACATTATTTAATTTCCTTAACAATTTTTTCTGCTGCGTCGGATAAATCTGAAGCTGAAATTATTTCCAGACCTGAATTATCCAAAATTTTTTTTCCTTCTAAAAAATTAGTTCCAGCTAATCTTACAACTAACGGTACATCGATTTTAATTTCTTTTGCAGCATCAACAACTCCTTGGGCAAGAACATCACATCTCATGATACCACCAAATATATTAATTAATATTCCTTTAACATTTTTGTCTGAAAGAATAATTTTAAATGCAGCAGAAACTTTTTCTTTCGATGCTCCACCACCAACATCTAAAAAATTTGCAGGCTCTTCTCCGTATAACTTAATAATATCCATTGTTGCCATAGCTAAACCAGCTCCAT